>JAUXHN010000005.1 GCA_030621515.1 Deltaproteobacteria bacterium
GAGCCCAAAATTCATCTGTCTCTCATCTCATCTTACGATATAATGCAGTCAGGAGGGGCAACTTTGTCGCCCATGATCTATTATGTCAATTATGACACATCATTATGCGGCCTATGTGCGTGGTTCCCGGCACCATTAGAGCTACCTATTAACAGGTCCTCACCCACCGAGGTGAGGGCGCTCAGGCCGTCAATGTCTGTGAGGGCGTTGCTATAAAAGATGTCCAAGGTTCCGCCTACTGATGTGAGACCGCTTAATCCGTCCAAGTCAGTACAATAATAGCAGCTGATATACAGGCTTCCAGAGATCGATGTGCATTCCGCGATGGCTGCAACATCCGATTGTTCGAGGATCTCATAGTCGCCGATATACTCCCCTAGATCGCACTCGACCGGGCCGGTATCGGTATCAGTATCCGTGTCGGTGTCCGTGTCCGAATCGACATCGGTGTACCCGGCATCGGTACTCGCCGAGACGTTCGAGCACCCGCCGCAAACCAGCACGGTCGCTAGCATCGCCAAAAGCAAGTACTTCATGTTCTCCCCCTTGCGTGAATACCTGACCGTACTATGTCCACCGGTGGCGCTCAAGGGGCGGGGGTCACGGACAGCTCGCAGGAACCGGCGTGCATGTGTCGTCGAGGTTGTCCCAGGCGCTTATTGATGGCCAGTTTGTGAATTGTTCTATCAAGTCGCAAATCTCACAACCGGCAAGTTGTGGGTTTTCAAAGATCCACACATCATCCTCAACCAATGTGAGACCGCTCAGCCCATCCAGGCTGGTGAGGGTGTCGTTGTAAACGATGTGCAAGTCCCCACCCAGCGAGCCGGTGATCCCGCTCAGGCCATCCAGGTTTGTGAGGGCGTCGTTGTCGTCAACAAGCAAGTTCTCGCCCACCGATGTGAGACCGCTCAGACCGTTCAGGCTGGTGAGGGCGTCGTTGGATTCGATCAACAAGTACCCATCCACCGAAGTCAGCGCGCTAAGGCCATCCAGGTTGGTCAGTGCGTCGTTGTAGGTGATATACAAGTCCCCACCCACTGCGCCGGTGATCCCGCTCAGGCCGTCTAAGTTAGTGAGGGCGTCGTTGGAGTCGATCCACAAGTACTCACCCACCGAGGTGATGCCGCTCAGTCCGTCCAAGTTGGTGAGGGCGGTGTTGCTGCGGATGAGCAGCCACCCGCCCACCGAGGTCAGGCAAATCAACTCGCTCAAGTCGGTGCACGAAACGCAGCCATGGATATTCAGGTCTCCAGAGATAGAAGTGTATCCCGCGAGGGCTGCAACATCCGATTGTGTGTTGATAGTGAAATAGCCGGTGTACTCCCCCTGAGTGCAGTCGGGGCTGGTGTCCGTGTCGGTAGCGGAATCTGAGTCGGTGTCCGTGTCGGTGTCTGTATCAGAGTCGGTATCGGTATCGGTGTCCGTGCCGGTTCCACTGTCTCCGATGGATGAAACATGCGAGCACCCGCCACAAACCAGCACGGTCGCAAGCAACATCAACAGCAAGTACTTCATGTTCTCCCCCTTCGCTGTGGATGCCTGATCTTACATCGTCCACCGGTGGCGCTCAAGGGATGGGGCTACGGACAGTTCGCCGGAACTGGCGTGCACGAGTCATCGAGGTTGTTGTGGACCTCTATCGTGGTGGGTCCGGTAGTGATCTGGTCCAGCTCTCTTTAGCTGGCCGAGCTGCCTGAGCCGAAAATTCGACTGTCTCTCACCTCATCTTACGATATAATACCTTCAGGAGGGGCAACTTTGTCGCCCATGTTCTATTATGTCAACTGTGACACATCTTAATGCGGCCTATGTGCCCTATGTGCTTGTGCCCTATGTGCAGCAGCCCCAGACCGATTAAAGCCGGTCGCCATCATCTTCCCCTTCCCCTCGCAGGGGAAGGCCGGGATGGGGTCAGATCTTCAGCAGTTCGGCGGTTTCGAAAGCTTTTTCAAGAAGTGGTTGCAGGTCTATCCCGGCTTCCATGGCGGTCGCCTTTGGGATGTGACCCTTCGTTTCGGGGTGCTTGGGCACAAAGAGAGAGCAGCAATCATCGTGGGGCAGGATGGAGATCTCGTACGTGCCGATCTTCCTGGCCAGCTCGATGGTCTCGGCCTTGTCAAAGCCGATGAGCGGCCGGAGGATGGGCATGGTCGCTACATCCTGGACGACGCCGAGGTTCGTGAGGGTCTGGCTCGCAACCTGACCGAGGCTCTCGCCCGTGGCCAGCGCGGTGATTCTCTCACGTCCGGCGATTTTTTCGGCTAATCGTATCATGGCCCGCCGGTAGAGCAGGACCAGGTATGCCGCGTCCGCCCTGTCACGCAGCAACTCCTGTATCTCGGTGAACGATACCACGTAGAGCCGAAACCCTTTTTGCCTTCGCGCCAGGATGCGCGCCAGATCGATCACCTTGTTTTTCGCGCCGTCGCCGGTGTAGGGGAACGCGTGAAAATAGACACCGACGAGCTCGAGTCCCCGCTTCTGCAAGAGATGGCCTGCCACCGGGGAATCTATTCCCCCGGATAGAAGCAGGGCGGCGCGACCCGATGTTCCCACGGGGAGCCCACCCGGCCCCGGGCGCTGCTCCGTCCACAGAAAGGTCCATGAGATGCCCACTTCCACGCCTATTCTCAAGGTCGGTCGCTCGAGGTCCACGCCCAGGCCGGTCGCCTGTGCAACGGCGGCGCCCACGATCCGTCCGATCTCGGTGGAGTTGTGATCGAAGTTCTTGTCGGAACGCCTCGCCGCGATGCGAAACGTGTCTCCGGCGCGCGCGGGATAGTCTTTCCCCATCTTGAGAGCGTTCGCGGTGATCGCCTCCATACTCTTTTCGCAAAACACGGCAGCGGACATGGACGAAATGCCAAACACCCATCGCAGGCGACCGAGAAGATCTTCGTCCGCCGCGCCGAGCACGAATACCCTTCCATGAACGGGCTTCACCTGAACATCGTCGCGACCGTCGAGCGCCCTTCGAACGTTTCTCTCCAGCGCCTGCTCGAAGATGTGGCGGTTCTTTCCCTTGAGAAAGAGCTCCCCCACGCGCAACACCACGCCGTGCCCTATGAACATCGCGTCCTCCCCTCGCGAACGGCGACCACGGAGTCGACCATCGCCGCGGCTGCCGCATCGATTTGCGCGCCCGAAGTGTCCGGGCCGAGGCTGAAACGAACCACGCCCTCGCGCGACCGGAGACCTGCGTCCGTCAGGCAGCGGGGCGGCCGGGTTTTTTTGGAATGGCAAGCCGAGCCGGACGAGGCCAGCACGCCGCGCATCTCCAGAGAGTGCAGCAACACCTGCGAGCGAACGCCATCCACGGCCAGCACCACCATTCCCGGCGCGCGCGCCTGCCGGTCCCCCAGAAGTCTCACCCCGTCTACCTCCCCCACAACCCGGCGAATCAGCTCCTGTGCCTGACTTGCCATTTGCTCGACAATTTTCTGCCTGCGCTCCACCGTCAGCGCAGCTGCGACTCCGAACCCCACGATCCCCGGGAGGTTGAGGGTCCCCGGTCTCAAACCCTCCTGCTGATCCCCGCCGCACATGAGTTGCCTCGGCACAACGTCGGGGCGAAGCAGCAACGCCCCCACACCCTGTGGGCCGTGGATCTTGTGCGCGGATATCGACACCATGTCGACAGCAGCGGAGTAATCGAGAATGTCCAGTTGCGCCGCCGCCTGCACCGCGTCAACATGAACGCGGCATCGGGGGGCTGCTCTCTTGACTAGCCGGGCAACCTGCTCCACGGGCTGAACGGTTCCCATTTCGCTTGCAACATGAACCAGGGAAACCAGTGCGGTCCTCTCGTCGGCGGCGGCCGCGAAGTCGTCCGGATCGACCACCCCACTGGACCCCGCCGATAATTCCACAACACGTCCACCCCGCTGCCCGACGAGCTTGCATGCGTCCTGCGCCGCTGCGTGCTCCACAGTGCTGGTGATGACCGTGTCCCGTTTCCCCCTGGGCACGGTCCCGAGCACGGCTGTCGTGATCGATTCGGAACCGCCGGAAGTGAACACGACCATCCACTCCCGGGATCCCGCGAGATCCCTGACGTGATCCGCAGCCTGCGCGATCTGCCGCGCGGCGTCGAGACCTCTCTTGTGAAGGGACGATGCGTTACCGAAACCGGAATCCAGCGCATTCGCGACAGCCTCGCGAACCTGTGGCCACGGTCTAGTAGTTGCAGCGTTGTCCAGATAGATTTCTTCGGTGGCCGGACCCACTTGGGTGCCGAACTTAATTGACGTCTGCGGGAACAACTTCCACGTATTGGCGATTCTGACGTTCGACAAAAGAAACCAGGCCTTCGTCGATCGCGAACAGTGTGTAGTCGCGTCCCACGCCGACACCCTTGCCGGGATGAAAAGTGGTCCCGCGCTGCCGAACGAGGATGTTGCCGGGGATGACCTTCTGCCCGGCGAATTTCTTGATTCCCAGCCGCTTGCCGGCGGTATCGCGGCCGTTCCTGGTCGATCCCTGTCCTTTTTTATGTGCCATCGAACTCTCCTTAGATGCCGCGGAACAATAATATTGTTCCGCAGTGCTCCTAGGCCTTGATCTTCGTGACGCACAGTTGCGTGAAGGGTTGCCGGTGTCCCTGCTTGCGACGGTATTTCTTGCGCTTCTTGAACTTGAACACAATGATCTTTTTATGGCGGGACTGTGCGAGAATCTCCACCTCCACCCTGGCCTTGACGATGATTGGTTTGCCGATCTTCGACTTTTTCCCATCACCGAGCATCAGTACTCGATCAAAGACTATCTTGTCACCTACCGAGCCCGCGAGTTTTTCCACACGAAACTCGTCGCCTTCGCTGACCCGATATTGCTTTCCACCTGTTGCGATGACCGCATACATGTTGGCACTTCCTTAAAACGGCGCTTAAATCGGCGCTATGAGCCCGGACAAATATCCCGGGGAAACAGGAGCGGTATTTTACTCGTAAACGGTCGTCAATCAAGGATTTTTTTGCGATCTATGACCCAGGAGGTTGATTGGCCGCAAACCGCCGGAAAACGTAACGATATCGCCGAAATCGACAGGTATGGCCACGTGGGGCCCGTCGATGTACAGCCGGGCCGCCGAGGTTTTCGACCTGATGGAAAGGGTTTCCTGCTTGCGTACGAACCCGCGAACAAGGGTAGCGCGACCGAGATCGAGCGCGCCGCCGGAAGGCCCCGGCTCGCGAACCACGAACTGCAATCTGCGGGATCCCGCGCGCATGGGTTTCCCCCCGGCGGCCCGTATTGCGGCCGTGGATCCCGTAGCGGTGGAGATCCATACTCCGGAGGACATCTGCTCCTCGTGCAGATCGCCGTGCGCCAGTAGATACCTGGTCGTGGATGCCGGACAGTCGTGGGAGAACAGCACGTCGTTGAGCACGCGGTTGTTCACCACCTCACCGTTTACCCTGACCTCCATTCGGAACAGACGGGTTGAAACGAGGCTTCCGTCAAGCGCCTTTTCGAGGAGATCGCTGAAATCGGTCGCCTCTCCGGCTGTGAAATAGCCCACCGACGTGTGGGGCGACGAGTTGATCGCCAGCACCGGTGTGTCGCCGATGGAGTGAGACGCGTGAAGCACGGTGCCGTCGCCGCCCACGGTGACGACCAGGTCGAACTGATCCGGATCGATACCCATGAGATCATATCTCCAGGTGAACTTCAGATCGCGATCGCTCAGAGCGCGACGGATGGACGCCATGGTTTTCTCGTGGTCTTCGTGAGCGGCGATGAAGTTGGTCACGAGGGGATCCCGCCGGTTCATCATGACCCTGAACGGCTCGAACGCGCCCATGGACACCGTTTCCGTGTAGGTGGAACGCCTGTGAATGACCAGAATTCGCGGCGGGCTCATCGTCTGATTTTATCCGTGTCCCACACTCTCCACAAGGAATGAAAATAGTGTATTGTCTCGCCGGGCAGGAAAGACGGGTGATGAAGGATGAGCCTTACTGCGGGTGAAATCGGCCTGGTGGCGACGAGATGGCAAGACGACCTCGTGGGTGGCATCCTTCGAAGCGCCCTTTCCCCCGCCGAGCCCGACCGGATAGTTCTCGAGGTGCGAACACCGGGATGCAACCACTACCTGCAGATCGTCACTGACCGGTTCTCGTCGCGGATCGGCCGGATCGCGCAAAAGCCGCGCTCTGCGCCGCGACCCCACCCTTTCGTGATGTTGCTGAGGGGTCACGCGACCGGCGCGGTGATCGGGGCCGTGCGACAGGTAAACGATGACAGGGTGGTAGCGATCGATTTCCACGGGAGAGGAACTCTCATCTGCGAGCTCACCTCGCGACACGGGAACCTGTTCTGGATCGATCCCGGTGGGCTTATTACGGGATCCTTCTACCCGAACCGATCGCACAAGCGCGCGCTCGTGCCCGGGAAGTCATACGTGGAGCCGCTGCGACGGGCGAATACGGCTGCGAGACCCTCCAGATTCGAGGACGACGAGGACATTGAGCGCCGGATCGAGGATTACTACCTGGATCGGGAATCCGATGCCGCTCTGGAAAAGAAGAGACGTGTGATCACCCGCATGGCCCGGATCGCAAGGCGGCGTCTGAAACGACTCTTGAGCAATCTGGAAGAGGACAGGGCGCGAGCGCGTGAAGCAGATGTCCTGCGAAACCGGGCATTTCTCATACAGGCCAATCTCGGCCGCGTGCAGCGGGGTGACGCACAGATCGAAGTCATCGACTTCGAGGGCAACAAGGTGGTGGTGCCCCTGGATCCCTCCATCGATGCAGTCTCCAACATGGAGCGCCTGTTCAAGCGGTCGAAACGGCTGGGTCGCGCCACCCCCCGAATCCGGGAAAGGCACGAGGAGGCAACCGAGTGGCTCGCGCGGATCGACCTGCTGGTCGAGCGGATTTCGGTAGCAACGGAAGATCTCCTCGATGAAATGCAGAAGGAGTTGGAAAAACGCTTCCCGGATCTGGCTGCGCGAGAGGCGTTGAAGAGCGGTGTTACTCCGAAGCACCTGCCGTACAGGACGGTGAATATCGCCGCGGGGAAGATCGCTCGCGTGGGCCGGAGCGCGGCCGATAACGATGCCCTGACGTTGAAGCATGCCGCACCGAACGACTTGTGGCTTCACGTTCGCGGACGCGTGGGCAGCCACGTGGTTGTTCCCATGGGCAGGGGCGAGGATCCAACATCCGACGTGCTGGTGGACGCGGCGCATCTGGCGGTCCATTTCTCACAAGCGAAAGGCGAGGACGACGTGGAGGTGACGTACACCCGTCGCAAGTACGTCCGCAAACCGAGAGGCGTCGCCCCCGGCGCGGTGATCGTTACCAGGGAGAAGACGCTGATGCTCAGGTTGGACGAGGCGCGGCTGAAGCGCCTTCTTCAGTAGTTGCCGGGTTTTCCCGTCCCCGACGAACCCTCGTCGGCGAACTCGGGAGGGGCATCCCCGTGGGCCAGGTTGTCGAAGCGTGTATAGATTTTGTTGAAACGAAGCTTCACCAGTCCCGTGGGTCCGGAGCGTTGCTTTCCGACTATGATCTCCGCGACACCGGGCTCATCCGTAGTATCTTTATTGTATACCTCGTCGCGATACACAAACATGATGAGGTCGGCATCCTGCTCGATGGCTCCAGATTCCCGCAGGTCGAACATCATGGGGCGTTTATCGGGCCGCCCCTCCACACCGCGATTCAACTGAGACAGGGCGATGACGGGAACGTTGACCTCCTTGGCAAGGTTTTTCAAGGTACGGGATATCTCCGAGATCTCCTGCTCCCGGTTATCCTTTCTTTTCCCACCCGACTGCATGAGTTGAAGATAGTCCACTATTATGAGCCCGAGCCCCTTTTCGGCCATCAGGCGCCGGGACTTCGCGCGGATCTCGATCGGGCTCATTGGAGAGGTGTCGTCCAGGAAAATGGGCACGTTGTGCAGGACGCTCGCCGCTTCCATGAGCTTTCTCCAGTCCTCAGGCTTGAGGTTGCTCGGCGCGCGCATCCTGGATGCGTCCACCCGGCCCTCCGAGGAAAGGATCCGCCGAACCAGCTGCTCCTTGGTCATCTCAAGGGAAAAAACAATCGTCGGTTTTCCCGTTTCTTTCGCGCCGTTGAATGCCATGTTCAAGGCCAGGGCGGTCTTGCCCATGGCCGGGCGTCCAGCCACGATGATCAGATCGGAAGGCTGGAACCCGGCTGTCATTTTGTCCAGCTCGCGAAAACCGCTGGGCATGCCCGTCACGTCTCCCTTGCGTCCGGACGCTTTCTCCATGTCCTCGAAGGTTGTGTTGAGCACCTGGGATATGTGGGAGTAGCCCTCTCCGATCCGGAACTGGGACGCGTTGAAGATAGCCTTCTCCGCCGCGTCGATATAATCGTCGGCTTCCTCGTGATCTCCGAAGCCGTCGGCCACGACTTGCTGGGCCGCGTATATCATGCGCCTCACCGCCGCCTTGGATTTGACGATGCGCGCGTAGTGCTCGACATTGGCGACAGTGGCCACGCTGGTTGTCAGGTCGTTCAGGGCCATCGGCCCGCCGATCTTCTCGAGATCGCCTGCCTTCAGCAATTCGTTGCCGAGGGTCACGTGGTCCACCGGGAGACCCTTGAGGGAAAGATCCTGGATGGCCCCGTAAATCCTTGAGTGAACCTCGACGTAGAAATCTTCTTTTTTGACGATTTCCTGCACCAGGTTGAGCGCCTGGTTGTTGAGCAGAATACAGCCGATCACCGCCGATTCGGCCTCCTTGCTGTATGGAGGTACCCGCCCGCCCGGCTGGGACTGAATACCGGATCCTTCCTTGCTCGCGCTCGAGGGCTTGTTCATGCGGCCCCCCTTTTCCAGAGTACCAGCGGGCGTTTATTCCTTGACGACCCAGACCTTGAGATCAGCGTTTACTCCGCCACGCAACTTGGCAGTGACCGTGTATACACCCAGGGACTTGATCGGCTCCTCAATCACAATGCGGCGTCGATCCAGGGTAACGCCTTCCTCGGCCAGCGCGGAAGCAATATCCTTGGTGGTGACCGATCCGAAGAGTTTTTCGTTGTCGCCCGCAGCCTTGGTGACCGTGACGCTGACATCCTGGAGCTTCGCCTTGACCTCTTCCACCCGCGCCTTCTCTGCATCGATCTGCTTCTGGACCTCTCGGAGTGTGTGCTCGCTCAACTTGATGTTACGAGATGTAGCCTGGGCGGCCAGACCCTGTGGAATCAAGTAGTTGCGTGCGTATCCCGGTTTGACGTTCACAACGGTCCCGGAGTCGCCGAGATGGGGTACGTCTTCGCGTAGTATGACCTTCATGGCGCCCTCCTATTTCGGTGCCGTAAAGGGCATCAGAGCGATATTGCGCGCCCGTTTGATGGCAAGGCAAACCTGGCGTTGGTGCTTTGCGCACGTTCCGGAAATCCGGCGCGGTACAATCTTCCCTCGCTCGGTCATGAAGTAACGAATTGCCTGCGCGTCCTTGTAATCGATCTTGAGTGTGCTGTCTGCGCAGAACTTGCATACGCGGCGTCGCCGGAAGCCTCCTCCGCCGCCACGACGCCGGGGTTCCCCTTTGCCTTTTTTGTCATCATCGTATTGCTCGGACATATGGTCCTCCTACTTGGAATCCTCATCGGCGGAGTCTTGCTCGGCCGGCTTGTCGTCATCTTTTTCCTCGGTCTTTTCGACTTTCGGGTCGGGCTCCTTCTCGGGGGCCTTTTCCTCGGTCTTGGCAACGGGGGGGTCGGGCTCCTCGTGCCTGGGCACGAACGAGATCTCCTCTTCGATCACAGGCCTCGCCTCCGGATCCACGTCCTCATCAACCTTGACCGTGAGGTACTTGATCACAGTGTCGAGCATGCGAAGGTTTCGCTCGAGCTCGTGCACCATGTTCTGGTAGCCCAGGTAGCGCAGGTAGATGTAGATCCCCTTGGGGTTCTTTTTGACAGGGTAGGCCAGGCGGCGATTACCCCAGTTCTCTGCGCGAAGAAGCTTGCCCTCGAGTCGAGAGATCACTTCCCGGCACCGGTCGGCCACCTTGTCGATCACAGCGGCGCCCGACTCCGGGTGCAGAATGAAGATGGTTTCGTACTCGCGTGCCCTGTGTTTGGGCAGAACGTTGCTCATGATGCCTCCTTACGGGTCCAGCCCCGGATCTCAAGTCCGGAGCAAGGAGTAACTCGCCGGCGAAAATACCCCGCATCGGCGAAGAGAGCCTTCGTATCTGAAGGGCGTGTCGGCGTCAAGCTATTCGTGATGACAGCTATTCACGGTGCAGCGTTAACGTTATTGCAGTACAATGTTCAGGGGAGGAAATGAAAATGTGCAGGACACTGATTGTTTCGTTGTTGGCGTTTGCCCTGGGGGCATTCACTTTCGGTTGCGGCAGTGATGACAGCCGTGGATCGGGAGATTCCGATTCGGACAGCGACAGCGATGGTGACAGCGATACCGATGCCGACACGGATTCTGATTCTGATTCAGACACAGACACGGACACGGACACCGACACCGATACGGACACGGACACGGATTCAGACACAGACACAGATACCGACACCGATACGAACACCGATACGGACACAGACACGGGTACCGGTACTGATACCGGCACCGGGTCGGATCCTTGCCCTCCGACTGCCCCGACACCGGGAGATCCGTGCTCGCCTCTCGGATTGAGCTGCTCCTACATGCCCCTGACGGTCTGCGTGTGTGAGGCCTCCGGCTGGATTTGCGCCTACTAGACGCAGAGCATCGCGGCTAACAGTACCAGTCCGGATCCCGTTACGATGATCTCCTCCAAGACGAGAAACCTCGGCTTGATCACTCTCATCAGGCGGTAGACAGGCTGGCTGACGGCCAACGGCATGAGGCCGAGAGCCAACGGGTTGACGGCGACGCTCCTTCCGATATCTCCGGCGAACAGGGCCGCCGCCGCGGTGGTGGTTCCGCAAAGGGCGCACGGCTCACCGGTCAACCCGGTGTAGGGACACGCGGTCAGGAAGACTATGATGTCGCCGAACCATCCGGTCGCCACCCCGTTGTGAAGGAGGAAACCGAGAAGGGCCGTGATCCACGCGCTAATGACGACCACCAGCAACGCGAGATGAACTCCCCTCGGGTTCAGGCGTGGAGCGGTCACGGCTGGGGTTGAGGCTGGACCGGCTCCATGGGCTCCATGGGCTCCATGGGCTCCATCGGTTCCATGGGCTGCATCGGCTGCCCGGGCTGGTTCGACGGGAATCCACCCGGTTGCATCGGTGGAAAACCGAACGGCGGCGCTTGCTGTCCGGGAACCTGCTGTCCGGGAACCTGCTGCCAGGAACCTTGCGGATCGTACATCTCTCCCTGTGAAATCATCAGCACCCACCAGATAATGATCGCAATTATCGCCAGCGGATTGAGGATGACCCCGGCGATGGCCGTGCCCTTCGGTCTGCCCGACCTGGCCTTGATCACCAGATCGACTATTCCCAGAATGAGCCCGATGACCGCCGGGACCAGAGCCCACGTTCCGCAAAAAGGAAAGGCCCCTATAGCCAGGGCGATGATTCCTATCACGAGTGAAGCTATACCCATGCGCTCTCTCTCCTGTTTACCGTTTAACTCGTGGTCGATGATAGAACAATTCGGGTCGCGCGCAAGAACTACGCGTACTCGAACAAACCCTTCGCGATGGCCTTGTCCCCCGATCCCTCCACGGTGACCGTCACTGCGGCGGTGCCAGGCTCGCCGAGCTTCCACCCCTCCACGATGAGGGTATCGCCGGGCATCACGACCTTCGCAAACCTCACCTCGAAGGACTTGAAGCGCGCGGGATCGTCACCCGCCAGCTCCTTCAGCGCCACCCGACCCGCGATGCCGTAGAAGCACAATCCGTGCAGGATGGGCCTGTCGAAGCCCGCTGCGGTCGCGACCTCCGGATCCGAGTGAATGGGGTTGATGTCGCCGTTGAGCCTGTACAGGAGGGCCTGATTCTCCGTGGTGGGCACGCGCACCGC
Source organism: Deltaproteobacteria bacterium (assembly GCA_030621515.1). Classification (GTDB taxonomy): domain Bacteria; phylum Myxococcota_A; class Polyangia; order JAAYKL01; family JAAYKL01; genus JAUVAN01. Next base: position 11,964 of record JAUXHN010000005.1, read on the forward strand.
GAAGTCCGGGTTTGCCCCAGCGGGTGGCCTGACGTTGAGCAATTTCGGCGGACGCTCTCCCCCGAATCCCCCCTCACCCCGCAGGAGGAGTTGCCATGACGTCCGTGCGGTCGGCTCCCCATCCACCGCCGTCTCGGTCTCTATGACAATCATCGCGCCGATCTTCATGTCCCAGATTCCGCGTATCTTCGCTGTTGTGCTCAGAGTCCCGCTCGCGGGAAACGGCTTTACCAGCTCGGTTCGCTGTGCGCTGTGAAGAAGGGTCACCATGTTGCCGCGCGTGGCCTTCAGCAGTTCGAATACCGGCTCGAACGCCGGAACGATTCCGTATGTGGGGAGCACCCTGTGGGGCGGATTCTCCAGCAGGTAGGCCAGGTCGTCGGTGCCCGCGCCAAGACCGATGGCGTAGAGGGCGGTGTCGCGCCAGTTGTACTGCCCGGTCAGTGGGCCGAGTTCGCGACCCACAGTCGAGAGGTCGATTGTCATTTGCATTCCCTCACTTTTCACCCGTCGCCAGGCGTTGTTCATCGAAATCGGCGGCGTTTCGCCGTACCTGATCGAGGTTGTCCCCAAGGCGGATCTTCTCCTTGATCAGCTCGTCACGGTAGGTCGCCAGACCCCATTCGCCGTCCGCACGGGCCATCTGGAAACTGCCGCCGCGGGTGGTCTTGACCGTCGCCGTGGTTTCGGTCATGGCACTGATTTCCGTCACGGCTCCGAGTCCCCGGGCAAGCTCTCGCAAACAATCGCGCCGAGAACAGAAGACGGAAAACATCTCGTGGGGATCCTTCGATCCGGCCGCCTTGGCCCAGGTTCCGTAGACTGCGACGGGATCTCGGCGGTTTGCGGGGTACGAACGGTCAACGATTTCGCCGATGGCCTTCAGGGTTCGATGGATCGAGGAAAGGGACCAGCGGCTGTCGCGGTCGAGCTCATCGAAAAGACATCCGGTATCCGCCGAGTCTACGCAGGGGGCCAACCTGGCAAACGCTCCCGCCGGGTCATTTCGCGACGGTGGTGGCGATTGGCAACCGGTTGCGGCGGCGAGCAGCGTGACGGCGACGATGGTTCTCATGGTGTGCCAATAACATGGGGCAAGCGCGTTGGACAAGCATATGAAGAAGATGATATATCGACGCGACGGACGAAGATAAACCGGCTCGATCCGGCCCCCTTCAAGGAGATATATCGACGAATGAGCGGTTCCGACAAAGACAGCGGGTCGCCCTCAGTCGAACAGGCGGCCGGCCCTGCGCACGAGGAAGAAGTGGACAAAGAGCTTCTGGCCCTAGCCCCTCCTCCCCCTAGCATTCGCCAGGCCATTTTCGTGGGGATCGTCCTGGCATTGACCCTCGTAATGCTAGTCTGGTTCTCCCCGGAGCTCAGGTATTTCCTTCGGTCTTTCGAAGGGCCCACCCATCTGGGCGAAGCCCCGGATATCGATACCGGCGCGCTCAGTTCGCACACCTACGTCTCGATCAACGGCCTGCCCATGATCAACGAAACCCTCGTGTTCAACGAGGGCGTCAAGTGGTTCGCTCAGAGCGATACCGAGCGCAAGATGTTCTCCCTGTCCGGGCAGCCCGACATCTTCGTGCAATGGGCCATGCCCGACGAGCACAAGGCATACCGCGACCCGGAATTCGACCCGGTAAGCCCCCCCCTGCCGGCGTTCTTCGAGGGGCACCTGATCAGACGCGGAGAGCTCGGCCCCAATTTCGACAAGGTGTGGATCTTCTTCGATTGTCTGAACGTGCATACCGTCTCGCGTTGCAAGTACTGCCTCGGCAGGACCTCCATGGATTCGTGCAGAGAGGCGTTCACCTGTCTCGAGCGAAACACGTCCGAGCAATGCGGGGAGCTCCTCGAGCGCTCCGCCGACGGACTGGCCTCCGAGATCGGAGATCTGGAGAACAAGGTGAGCAGTGGGGAAAGCCCACAGGAGAATCGCAAGATGATCGCTCATCTTGCGGATCTGAAGATATCGCTCAGGGAGCAGGGCGTCGCCGTCAAGGTGGTTCGTCTCGAGGAGATGTCCGCCCGGGCCGACCGGTTGCTGAGGATGGTCGGTGATGGACAACGCGAGAGGCGGGATCTCGAGTCCATCAGGACCGAGGCGCTCGGCATGCAGTTTGAGGATTTGACAACCAGAGCGATCAGGCCAGCGTCTGTGGTCGACTCCTTCAAGGGCGACGACCGGGCGCAGCTGGATCTGGCCCTGGAACGTTACAGGAAGCTGGTGGAAGCGGAACCGGCCAAGATCGAGGATCTGAAAGCCATTCAAGCCGTCATCGAGATCGGCAACGGGCTCGAGAGGCTCAAGGAGAGGTTGGCCTGGCTCGATGAGAGAATCGTCAAGCTCTCACCCGCTCACATGGGATCCTTGAAAAAGTTGAAGCTCGATTCGGAAAAATCGACCGGTACGGAGATCCTGGCCGCGGTGGAGATGCTCGAGCAGGCTCTTTCCAGATCACCTGATCCCGGCGAGGAGACCGTCGCCGACGCAGGTCCGGCGGACAACAGGCCCGGGGCGGACATCGACGAGATCGATGAACCGGATGCGAAGCGAACGGTCCTGGCGCTGCGGGCCGTCGCGAGCAGAGCGGATTCTCTTCAGGACAGGGTTGCTTTCGTGGAGCCGGGCCAGATTCCCGATTTCGATAAGTGGGCCACCAAATCCAACACGGTTCTTCATCTGTGCAGGAGTACGTCGCGGGACGGTTGCAAGATCCCCAGGGGGCTCCGGACCGACGAGATAATCGGGGCCCTCGACCGGCTGGAGAAGATGCTCGAGGGAGTGGTGCCAAAGGACGGGGAGGTACCCGCCCTGTCGAGCAAGCTCGATCAGGGAATAGACGATCTCGACGAAATAAGAAAAGGCATCCGGGAGCTCGAAGCCCGCTCCGGCATGGTCGAGCTGGAAATAATTGAGCCTCTCGACGTGCTTCGAAAGTCCATTGAATCTCTCGCTGACAAGCCCGACGGCGCGCCGGAGGTCACTCGTGAGCTGGAGCGCGTGAGGCGAATGATGATGGAGAGGGGCTTCTACTCCACGCAGCTCAAGGGGATGCCAGAGGAGCTCGCAGCGATCGAGAAGACGCTGGACTCTCGGATAATATCGAAACTGGACGAGCGACTAGATGCCCTGGCGGCGACCATCGACAGAAGCGATTGGATACTGGTGGACGGCGAAGTACCCATCGACAACATCTGGGTGCTGTTCGTCTACCTGTTGCTGATTGTCATGATAGTGGTCAACGTCAGAAAGCTATGGCGATTCTGGCTCGCCTGGAGAGCCTGATCTCCGTGGCGCCCGATTCTACAGAAACCAACTCCGCACCAACTCTCGAGCTCACCGTGGCCGGATGGTTCACCCTGTTCGCCGCCACCTGGGAGCTCCTATTCAATCGTCTGTTCGCCTACCTCGGTTTCTACTCGGGGGTGGGGGCCGATGGGCCCCTGGCCTGGCTGGCCACCTCCGGCTACCTGGCCATGACCGTCGCCGGGATGATGGCCCTGGTGCTCGCGGTGCCCGCGGGAGCTCGTCTGGTGACAACCCGCCGGTTGCCCGGGGTGTGGTGGCGCGCTGTGCTGTTTCTGATCTCTCCGACTTATCTGCTGGTCATCTTCTGGGCGATCTTCAGCGATGGCCTGTCGCCGTGGCTCATCCTCGCCGGTTACCTGACGAGCATTCTCTCCGCGTTCTTCCTGTCCGTGCTCTCCGTCACGCGCAAGATCGGCCCGGGTCGGAGACGAACCATGCTCGCCCTGGGACTCATGGTTGCGCTCCAGGCGTTCGCCTGGACGGTCCTCGATTTTCTGGAAGTGGATCGGTTCGGCGACTGGGGAGCCATCGCCATCCGCGCATACCTGGTCTCCGAGCTGTTGATGGTCGCCATCCCCATCATCGGGTTTTTCGTATTTTTCCTGGATAGTCCGCGCAAGCTCGGCGCCTTCATCAGGAGACCCCATCTCGCAGCGCTTTTCGGAGCCCTGGTTGCCACGGGTGTGGGCCTGGGTGTCGTGTTGTACACCGACGATGGCGGGAGCTTCATGTCGCAGGTGGCGTACCTGTCCATGGGCATCACCATGTCGGTTCCCGGCGGACCGGCGGTCTATCTGATTTCCCTGTTCTTCGGCTCTCTTCTCGTCGGATGTCTCCTGTTCTCTTTTGGGCGGTGGAAGACCGACGGAAGATCGCAGAGGCTCGGTCTCGGCCTGGCGTTCATCTGGATCGCCGGGTTGCAGCCGTATCGCGTGTACCAGTTCGCGCTGATGTTGCTGGGTTTTGTGCTGATCACCCTGAGCATGGCGGAGCTGTCGCAGGTCGGGGACAAGGACAGGGACAGCGTGGAAGATCTGCATTTTTAAAACCAGGCGCGGCGAACCGATGGTATGATAATCTCAACAGATGAAGATGGCTACGATTACGGAGGTGACCATGGTCAATCTCACAAGTCTTTGCATTATGTTCGTCGTATTATTTGCAGGATCGCTCGGTGGATGCGAGGGGGCCGCCCAGCGGGAGGCCTCAACCGATAGCGACACCGACTCGGACACTGATTCGGACAGTGACTCGGACAGTGACACAGACAGTGACACAGATTCCGACACGGACAGCGACACCGACACCGACACGGGCATTGTGGATCTATCGTACATCTGGATTGCCAATACGGACGATGGGACCCTGTCCAAGGTCGACACGCAAACTGCGGTGGAGGTGGCGCGCTATCGAACGTGCCCGCTAAGCTTCTGTGATCCGTCGCGCACATCGGTCAATCTGCACGGGGACGCGGTCGTCACCAACCGCCAGTCGTTTCCGTCCTCGGTGACCAAGTTCGCCGCTGCTCAAGATGATTGCATCGACAATAACGGCAACAGTGTGATCGACACCTCCACCGGACCCGGCAACATTCTGGCCTGGGGCGAGGACGAGTGCATGATCTGGCACTCCGAGCTCCCGACGACGGGATTCGTCAGCGAGCACGGGGCCCGGGCTACCGCCTGGGACGGCCAGACGGACCCGGACACCGGCGAAGGGGGGCATGTATGGGTGGGAACTTGCAGCTTAGAGATGATGGGCCAACAAACGATCTTCAAGCTCGACGGTGATACCGGCGACATCGTGGATTCGGTGGCCGTCTCTTCGATGTGTGCATACGGCGGCGTCGTGGACGGCAACGGCGGGTTCTGGATTCTGAGTGGTTACGGCATGGTCGAAGAGTTGTTGCGCGTGGACATGGCTACGCTCACCGCAAACTCTCGCATTCTGCAGTGTGGCTATGGCATCACCGTGGACTCTTCCGGCCGCATCTGGGCCGGCGGTATGGGCATGATGATGGGCAGCTGCATCTCGCGCTACGATCCGGCCACCGATACCGAACTGACCGTGGACGTCCCCGGCGCCGAGTTCCTGCGCGGGATTGCCGTGGGGGTGGAGCTGAGCGCGGGCTACGTCTGGGCTGCGGACACCAGCGGGAGGCTGTACAAGATCGCCGAAGATTCGATGATCGTCGAGAACACCTACAACGTTGGCGCCTACAACATGATTGGCGTGGCCGTGGATTTCGAGGGCTATATCTGGACCGTCTCGCAGGAGGGCAACGCAACGTACAAGTTCGACCCGTCATCGGAAACACAAGTCGCGGTCCCCATCGGCCAGGGGCCGTACACCTACAGCGACATGACCGGAGTACAACTCAGCAGCGTGATCATTATCGAGTAGAGGCGGGTTCCTAGAATCCGTACTCGACACCCACGTTGAACATGATGTTCATCGATCGAATCTGTATCTCGTCAGCGCCCGGGAAGTCGGGACGGTCGTCCTGAATTTCTTCGTTATCCACATCGTTGATCATATGCATCATCCACGTAACACCCGGCACGATGTAGATCGGTCCGACAGGGATGGCGTACCCGAGGAAAACCCTCGGTCCCACGTTGAACCGGCGTACCCAGTCCCAGTCGTCGTCGTCGTCGTCATTCCATGTATGGATTCGCGCGTCGTACCCATCTTCCCATTTACTCTTACCCCCCAGCGCGATCCACATCCCGATGCCGAGAGAAGCCTGGAACCCCTTGATGTTGATCTTGAACGCGATCGGAATCTCCAGGTAGGTAACTTTTTCCCAACTTGTTACTTCCATGTCAAAACCGGGAATATTGATGTCGATTTCCGCCTTGCCGCCCTTGCCGATGAGCCCTATTCCCGCCTCTATCGCCATCATCGGTGTAATGTAGAAGTCGATGAACACGTTGAATGACAAGGAGAGCTTCGGTCTGGTGTCCAGGTAGTCTTGCGTGCCGTCCCCATGATCGCGCGCAGCCAGAAGATCCTCATAGTCCCCCGCGAGCAGGGCCATTCCCATGCCGAATGTCGCGCCAACGACGAATTTATTGTCAGTGCCGATCGTGTTGGTCCCGACAGCCACGCCCTCCGCAAATGCGTTGGTTCCCCCAAGAGCGGAAACAAGAACAATCATTGCCATAACTGCTTTTTTCATAATTCCTCCCAATAAGTTGAAGAAAATTCTATCCGCTAGTTTTGGAAGCGTCAATTGTCGTTGAGGTATTGAGCCGCATCAACGATTTTTGCATGACAACCAGGTTGGCGGGTAACCGCAAACTCAGTTGTCGCGGTGCATCTCATAATGTGTCTGGCACCCTTATGACCGGGCTGTTTTTGATGGCTGAAATGCCAATGAATTCAAATGATTGGCGATAATGCCTCAATGTGGTCGGCTATTTGCATTTTAGCAGAATGGCACGGGTAAGACATCCATGCGGTCGCTGGCAAGGAGGAGAATGTCATGAAAAAGTTATTTCTCGTAATAATGGTTCTGGTCGTCGGTTACGCGATGATGCACATGGGCTGCATGGATCGAGAGCCCGCGCCGGTCTGCCCGGTTCCCACCGAGCTCAACGAGACCGACGTGATGATCGGTGGTTTCGAGGGAGTGGACATGTTGGTCGTTGTGGATAACTCCGGCTCCATGGCGGAGGAGCAGGAGATCCTGGCCACTGCGTTCTTCCCCCTGGTCAATTCGCTGATCAATCCGCTCCCGGGCTGGCAGTGGCCCAGTGTGGACGATGTTCGCATCGCCATCGTCACCTCGGACATGGGACTGTCCTGGGGTGGAAATCCCTACGAGGAGGGCGACGGATGGCCGGGAACACCCCCGGGTTCCGCGTCGGGCGACAACGGTGTGTTTCAGACATACGTCAGCGGCTCGACCATCGACATCGAGCACGACGTGATCCCGTGCGACAGCTCCAATGCCCAGTGTCCCACCGGCTGGACTTGCAGCGTAACCGAGACAGGTGAGATCGGCACCTGCCGGGCCCCCGGCGGAGACGGCACCGGCCAGGTTTGTCCGGACATGAGCTCCACCTGGTCCGAGATCCTGCCGGGATCCCCCAACGCGGACATGGCGTTCGAGGTGGCGTGCCTGGCGGATCAGGGGACCAACGGCTGCGGTTTCGAGCAGCAGCTTCAGTCCGCCGCGGCGGCGCTGAGCCGACCCGACCAGGAGGTCTTCGTTCGAGATGACCGCCTGCTGACCATCCTGGTAGTCAGTGACGAGGGCGACTGCTCCATGGAGGACGGCCCGGCCATGTTCGCAACCGATGAGATTCAGGATGAGAGCGGTGTATCCGAGAAGAACATCGCTTGCGGGGAAAATCCGGATTACTTGTACGACATCGATTATTATTACACCACGTACACTGGTTTCAAGACCTCTCCCAACAGCGTGATCTTCGCGGCCATCGTCGGCGTGCCCGAGAAGGATGCCTGTCAGGGCACAGGCGACACCCTGGGCGATTGTCTCGATCATCCGGACATGGAACTCAACCCAATAATCAAGCCGAGTCCGACCGGCGTCGACACCTGGTACTACGAGGACGCGTGCACCCGTGGCACCGTGACCCAGGCCAAGCCGGGGCGGCGCTACGTCAAGCTGGCCAACGAAGAGTTTGGGAAAATGAGTTTCGTCTACTCCATTTGCAACGCTGACTGGGGCCCCGCCATGGAGGAGATAGCGCGTCTCATTGCGTCCAATCTGGCCGGAACCTGCTACGAGAAACCACTCGATTGGGATCCCTCCACCAGGCAGGCCAAGTGCGACGTGGTGGTCGAGTTCATCAACCCGAAGGGTGAAGATTGCCCCGATGAGTTCGACGACGACGAGCCGGTCATTGTCGAAGAAGAGGAAGATGACGAGGTCGAGCGCACCTTTGTATACTGCCGCATGCCCAAGCTCACGGCGCCCAAGGACTGCGGCGATGAGAACTTCGACTGGGACAACCTGGGCGGCAAGTTCGGCTGGTACTACTGTGAGAATCTCGGCGTCGAGAACTTCAAGGACGCATGCGAGGACGGCGAAGACAACGACGGCGACGGTGATGTGGACTGTGATGATGATGATTGCGGGACCTGCCAGTGCTGCGGCGGCTCGGACGCGTGCACCGGCCTTTGCAAGTACATGGTCCAGCTTACCGCGTCCGCCGAGGAAGCAGCCAAGCAGCTCTCCATCTCCGTGCAGTGTCTGCAGCAGTTCTCATTCGAGGATGAGAACTGCCAGGAGGACTCCGTCAAGGCGTGCGAGGACGATCTGGACAACGACGGAAACGGCATCTGGGACTGCGAAAGCGTGACTATCGACGAGGACCCGGACAACCCGCACTCTGCGGATCCCAACTGTTGCCCAATGATCAGGGAAGGGGAAGACACGACCTGCAAGGAGATCAAAACCGATTTCTGCGACGGCGACGATCCCACAAAGATCGATGCGTGTGTGGCACACGCCAGCCTGCTTGGCTGCAATCTGCCGGAGTAGCTCACGTTTACCCCATCCCGGCCGGCCTTCCCCTGCGAGGGGAAGGGCCCTGCTCCGCTTTCCAGCGAGCTACAGCAGGGTGGCACGATGATGGCGGCCGTCTTTAACTCATGAATGATGTTTGTGTCGTCGGAGCCGGTCCGGCGGGAATCTCCTGTGCTCGGGAGCTTCGCAGGCACGGTTGTGTGGTGGTTCTGCTCGATCGAAGCTCACAGCCGGGGGACAAGGCCTGCGGAGGAGGGCTCACGGAGTATGCCTGGGAGCTCGCCGGGATCGATCCGGGCCGTGTTCCCGATCACGCCCGTGCGTTCCACCGTCTCGTTGTCGGCGACAAATCCGTCGAGACCGACGGGCCGTTCGTGGTGGTGCTGGATCGAAAAAAATGGCAGGCCGCTCGGATCGACGAGCTCAGAGAGATCGGTTGTGACGTGAGGCTGGAAGAACGGTTCATGGGATTTTCCCGGGGCGAAGTCAGAACTGATGGAGGATCCTTCGGGTGCGACGTTCTGATCGGCGCCGACGGCGCAGCGTCACGGGTTCGCAGGCTCCTCGGTGTCCAGCGGGGGCTCGTGGTGAGGGCCTGGCAGGTCACGGTTCCCTCCGGGCACCGGGCCTGCGAGACGATCGAAAGAGAAGCTGTGACCGTCCGTTTCGATCATCGACTTTTCGGTTCCGGGTACGCGTGGATCTTTCCAACAGTTGACGGTGTTCGGCTGGGCTGCGGGGCATCGAACGCTTCTTTGAGCGCCGGAGATCTCAAGGCATCGTTCTTCTCGTGGCTTGACGAACTTGGTGTGAACCCCAAAGACGGCAGGGTCCGGTGCGGCACCATCGGGTGCGGATACGCCGGTCACCGTTTCAGGAATGTCTTTTTGGCCGGCGACGCCGCCGGGTTGGCCTCACCGGTCACCGGGGAGGGAATAGCGAGCGCGCTGATATCCGGCCGCGAGGTTGCGCGGGAAATTATAGATCCTTCCTGTCGCTCGAAGGAGATCCCCCGGCTCGCCGCACGTCACAGGCGAACTCACGACATCCTCTCGATTCCGTGGATCGGAAGATCCCTTTATCGCCTCGCGCCTTCGATCCTGAAAATTCCGTTCATCAGGACCGAAGCGATGGGGAGATATGGGTAGGTATGGGTTGGTTTCTCACCCATGAATGATGGGTTCGCCCACGACGGGTTCTCTTTTCGTGCGCGGCGGGCTGGCCTTCCACAACCAGACGGCGATGATCGCCGAGACGATGGCAAACCCCATCTGGGCAGCGAAGGGTGTTTGCAGGTCGGTCATTCTTGCGATCTGGGGGCCGAGCATGGCGCCGATAATGCCCCCGATCACGCCGGCTGCGCCGACGATCCCGTTGACCATTCCGCGCCGTGACTGGACGGTGAGATCGCCCACCGCCGCGTAGAGTCCGTTTGAAAAAGCGGCCGCGCCTATTCCTCCGAGGCCGAAACAGATCCAGATGAGGATGGGGTCTCTGGACATTAGCAGAGCCGCGCCCTCGGCGGCGGACAGAAGGGCGCCCATGGCCATCACCGGAGCGCGTCCGGCGAGATCGCTCAACCGGCCTGTGGCCGGGCCGATGACGAACCCGCAGATGCCTGCGGCAAAGAAGGCGATGCCAACGAAGCGAAGCCCACCCCGGATCGACGCTACCCCCAGAACGGGAAAGAGGGTCATGATCACACTCAGGCCCGCCCAGAAAGTGAGGCTGCAGGCGGCGAGCTTCATCACGCGGGGATCCGAAAAGAGCCCGGCCATCCCCGCCCCCGGACCGACCGGTTCCGTCTTTTTGGGATCACCGGTTCGGGCGATCGGGCGAAGGGCTGCGGCGAGGATCACGAGGGACAGGACCGAGAGGATCGCGGCAGCCCAGAAGGGTGTCTCCATCTGGTAGGCCTGCGCGGTGAAAGCCCCCACCACCGGGCCGGCCACGAACCCGAGGTTGCTCGATGCGGACAGCACTCCCTGGCCCGCCCCCTGAACATCGTCGGCGCAGATGTCGCTGACCATTGAGCGTGCCGCCACGCTGAAGAAACCGGAGGAGAGGCCCTGGAGTACCCTGAACGCGATGAGCCAGCCTGCGGTTGACGAGACGGCGAAGCCGCTGCAGGTAACGGCGTATCCCACGAGCGCGAGAAGAAGGACCGGGCGCCTGCCCAGCCGATCCGTGGCGACGCCGGCGGGAATTTGAGCGACCAGGCGTCCGGCAAAGAAGCCGGCCACCAGCAGGCCAAGTTGAGAATGGGACGCCCCGAGGCGATCTCCATAGACGGGGATCAGCGGGACAATCATTCCGAGGCCGGTGGAGAGGAAGGCCGAAACGGTGGACAGGATCCACACCCTGTGCGGGATTCCCCGGGGGAAAAATCTGATGAGCGTCACGACGCTGTTCTCGTGGCAGCACGGCGCACGATCTCGTGCATGATCCGGTGACCCGGGCGGACGATTTCGAGTCGCGCCAGGGGCAGGCCTCCCAGAAGGGCAAGATCCCCGATCACGTCCAGCATCTTGTGACGCACCGGCTCGTTGTCGAAGCGAAAACCTCCGGGATTGAGGGGGCCGGATTCCCCGATTATCAGCGCGTTTTCGAGGCTACCCCCGCGCCCCAACCCGGAGGCGAGGATCCGCTCCACCTCGCTTTCCATGGCAAACGTGCGCGCCGGCGCGAGGATCTCCACGAAGTCGTCGACCATGGGCGCGAAGGTCATCTGCCGGGATCCTATGTCGATCCCGTCGTACTGAAGATATATGTTCACGGACGGTTCTTGCGAGGGCGTAATGCGCGCCACGGAGTCACCGTGCGCGACCTCCGCTTCGGTGTCGATCTTCACGAAGCGCGGCGATGGACGTGCTCCGGCGTTTGCGAGTGCGTTCACCCATGGTAGCGCGCTCCCGTCCAGGATTGGTATCTCCGGACCTTCCACGTCGATCCTGGCGTCATTCACCCCGTACCAGAGAAGGGCCGCCAGGAGATGCTCCACCATGCCCACCTTCGATGCTCCGCAAGTCAGATTGGTGGCTCGGATCGAGTGAGGATCTATCGAGTTCGCCACGGCTGGAATATCGCCGTTTGTGGTGACGAAGACGATTCCATCTCCCGAAGTTGCCGGCGCGATCGATGCCCGGCACGGGTCGCCCGTGTGAACGCCGACTCCCTCGATGGAAAACGGGAGGAAAGTGGACATGGGGCCTATCGGACCTCGAAGAAGACCGGGGAAAAGGTCAGCACCTTTTGCCCTCGCAGCAAGGATGCCAGCACGAGGGCGTTCCTTCCGGCTGGAAAACGGCGGGTCGTTGATAAAAAGACGTTTTGCTGATCGGTGATCTGCTCGCTCAAGATCTCCATGAAGCTCTTGGGCTTGGGGTGCATTTCAACGGGTGCAGAGGGGAAGCCGGAAAGTTTCCGCGCTCGCTCCACCGCGTCGTGGAAGGTGCCCATCTTGTCGATGAGCCCCGTCGAGAGGGCCTGGGATCCTGTCCAGACCCTCCCCTGTGCTGCGGCGAGCACGACCGAGCGATCGAGCTTGCGCCCGGTGACCACGCGATCGATGAAGATGTCGTATGTGTTTTTCATCAACCTGGCCACCGCCGAACGCTCCTCCTGCGTGAACGGGCGAAACGGGCTGGCCATTGTGGCCCGCTGCCCCCTGGAGAGCGTCTGGGTATGTACGCCGAGCTTCTCCATGGCGCCGGCCAGCACCAACTTGCCCCCGACGACTCCGATTGAACCGGTCAGGGTAGATCCGGAAGCGTAGATTTCCGTGGCAGCGCTGGCGATGTAGTAACCGCCGGAGGCGGCCACGTCCCCCATGGAAGCTACGACGGGTTTCTTTTCGGACAGTGACCGCACGGCTTCCCAGATGTTGTCCGAGGCGAGGGCGCTTCCTCCGGGGCTGTCGATGCGGAGGACAACGGCTTTGATTGAATCATCTCGGGTCGCCTCGCTCAAGGCAGTCACCAGGTCCATGTCGCTGATGACATCCATGCTTCCCAGGAGATCGTCCACGCTCGATCCGCCGACGATGGGGCCGATGGCGGGTATGACGGCGATCCGGGGGTGGGTCGGCTCAAGATCCGCGCCACCGGTTTGCCCTCCGAGAAGGCCTACCAGGTCGGTGAAGGACAGGGGCTTGGGGGGCTCCTTGCCGTACTCGTCCTGCACGCCGCCGGGGTATTTCTCTCTCATGGCCGCGAGCAGAGCGCCGATGGTGGTCACCTCGTCAGCGAGACCGATCTTTACCGACTTTGAGGCGGTATACGGGCCACCATCGATGAGATCGTTCACGGTTTGCCTGTCCAGCTTCCTTCCCGAAACAATCCCGGCGACGAAATTTTCGTGCAGCTCGCCCAGCAGGCTCTCCATGGCCTCCCTGGATTCGGGCGACATGTCGTTGCGAGTAAGCGAGTCCGCAGCGTCCTTGTACTTTCCCTCGTGGAGAATGTCAGCGGTCACGCCCATGGAGTCGAGCAGGTCTTTGAGGAAGATTGCTTCGAGGGAGAGCCCGATGAGATCGATCCCTCCTGCGGGTGCAATGGCGATCTTCGAGCAACTTCTCGACGCCATCCAGTATGTCAGGTTGTCCACCTGCTCCAGGTGGCACGTGATGGGTTTGCCGGACTCCCTGAATCTGGAGATCGCATCTCCGATCTCACCGGCGCGCGCCCAACCGATCTGCGGCGCCAGGAAATGGACAATGACCTCCTGCACCTGAACGTCTTTCGAGGCTCGGTTCAGGAGATCCTCCAGCCTGTACTGGCTCATGGCCGTGGAGGTCAGAAAGCTGACCGGGTTGGGAAAGCTGGGGATCTCTCCGTCGATCTGGAGAAGGACCGCCACGGGACCGGCGGCTCCCTGGGCGGTCGAGGGCTCATCGCCGCCGAGATCGCAACCGGTGATGGCAGCGAAAAGAACAACGGCCGGTAATAGTTTCCGCAGGAACAGTCTGGGCATTTTGAGATCCTCCGATTAATACGGCTGTGTGGGCGCCTTATCCGAAGCTGGTGGTGCGCTCTCCCCGGACGCTGGTTGCGTCGGCGCTGCCGGGGGTTTGGTATCGGCTTCGGGGGAGTATGGATTCGGGGACGACGGCGGTTGAGCCTCCGGGGGTGCGGCGGGCTCCGCCGGCTTGTCGGCTGGTGGAGAATCGCCGGTGCTTGCAGCGGATCCCAGCGCCTGCTCGATCTGCTCGATGTTTCGCTTTGCCATGGTGGCATGGCGACCCGACGGGTTCATTGAGAGGTATTTCTTGTACCAGGTGAGCGCCTGATCTTTTTGCCCCTGGGCCTTGTAGGTTTCGGCCAGGCCGATGATGGCCGGTCCATAGGAGGCGTTGACCTTGAGCGCTCGCCTGAAATGCGCGATGGCCTGTCCCCTGGCCCCGCGGTCCAGGTAGCAGTAGGCCAGGCCGGAGAGCGCCTCGATATTGCCGGGGGAGCGCGCGAGGACCGCCTCGAAGAGATTGGAAGCGCCACCGGTATTGCCGTTTTGTTGTAGCTTCGAAGCTCGCATCAGCAACGATTCGGTGCTGCCGCCGGTGCCGACGCCCGCTCCCTTTGACGCGCCGGGAAGGACCGGCTGGGTCGCAGCGATCTTGGTGTCGCCATCTTCTGCGGGAACTTCGTCGCCATCCGTATCGACGCCCTCTTCCGAGTCCTGCGCCGGCTCCTCTCCGGATGTGTCTCCTTTGCGCAGCAATATCGGCAGGCCGCTGTCGATCCTGGCCTGAAGCTCGCGAGCGCGCTCGTGATCCGAGTTCAGTTCAAGGAGCCTGTCCAGGCGTTCCGTCGCTTCCGGGTTTCTCCCTGTAGATGCCAGAACCCTGGCCTCACGGTAGAGCGCGCAGAGCATGGGTTCGTCGGCGGTCACGGGCGCGAGTATTCCGAGAACTTTTGAAGGATCCGCCTTCTCGTCAATGGCGATCATCGCCGCGAAGTAGTTGGCTTCCACGGCGGTCTGCGCGGAACGGCCTTTTTTCAGTTGCTTTTTGGCATTTTCCAGATCGCCGGAAAGCCGGTACAGATCCGTCGATGCCAGTTGGGCCTCGGCCAACTCCGGGTCCGCCTTGAGCGCCTGATCGGACCAGCGTCTGGCCGCTGACAGCCTGGTTTCGAATTCCATGTGCAGGCGTTCGGCTTCCTTGAAATCGGGTTGGGCTCCTTCGGTTTTCGCGGCCAGTGCCGTGGCGTCCACGTTGGCATCGATCTCCCGATCCAGGTAATACTGCGCCCAGATAGTGTACATCTGGGCCAGGGCGGCCAGTGTGAGCGCGTCGTTCTCCTTGAGGGCGAGAACCTGATAGTACTCACGGTCCGCCTGTGTGAACGCCTGCTCCGTATCGAGCAGGAAGCTCTCTCGCCCTTTCAGGTAAAAAGTTTTGTGTCGGTCATCATCGGCCGTGCTGATCATGCCGCCGAGCAGATCGTCCACCAGCGGACGCTGATACATGAACATGTAAAAGGCTCCTCCCGCCAGGGCCAGGATCATCGCGAGAGCGATCCACCGTCCGACCTTTCGTCTCGGGCCCGGGCGTGCCTCCTTGAACTCGTCCTCGATAGCTGCGGGTATGTGAGAATCCTTCCGCGCCCATGCGGGCCCTTCAGTAGTAACGGCCTGGCCAGCCTCCCACTGCGCATTTTCCGAAGAAGCGGGAACCTGCGAGAGGTCCGGTTCATGATGGTCGGGCCCTTTTGGCGCAACCGCGGGCGCCATGGAATGTGTCAGTTGTTGCGTATCGACCGTCGACGGAACCTGCGCCGCAACCGGAACCTGTATCGCCCGATGTGTAGGCTCCGTCGCGGAGACGCGGGCCGACGGCGACGGCGATTGGATGAGCGTCGCGGCGTTGGATATATCCGTCTGTGCCGCAGACGGCGTGTAGCTGACCACATCCTGAACCACAGGGCGGGCCATGGGGGGAGCAACAGAGGGGGACGCTGCGAATGGCACCGTGGCCGGCTTGGCGAATTCGGCGGTCGACGTGCGGGATTCGATCGCCTGGTGCCGTATGGTCGCCTGGTGTGCCTGGGCATCCGGCGTGTTCGGATATCCCGCCGCGACCGGGCGCGTACCCGGCCGGGCTGCCCTTGACGTCTGGGCCGCGTCGAAGAACGATTTCATCTCCGCTATATCGCCGAGGCGTTTCCATTCGCCGTTTCCCTTGCGCACACGGTCGTTGGGACTGATCTTGCCGTCCGCGATCCAGTCCTGAAGGATAGCGATGCGATCGAACGGAAAGGTCGAGCCGTCCACCTGTCGAAGGTTCCATGTTTCCTTGCCTCCGGCGGCCGAGGGGGGGAAGGCCTTGAAAACATGGCCGCAGGTCGTGCACCGCACCGAGGTACCCGACGGGCTCACCAGAGTCTCGTCCAGCGAATACTCCGTTTTACATTTCTCGCATTGAACGTCCATGGTCGTTGATTATACAGGCACTTCTACAAAAGAACAGATACACTCACTTCCATGCGAATGTATCCGTCAAGGGCGATGATTGTGCAGTCCTGGGAGAAGTACGGCCTCATCGTGGTGGGCAATATAGTTTTCTTTGCGCTGCTTTATTTCATCTCGTACCGGCCCAATAACGATGAGAACCGGGCTGCGGAGTTCCTGAGCATGGCCCAGGAGCAGGAGGCCATAGGCCGAGCCGAAGCGGCGATGGTGCTGTTCGACAAGGTCATCGCCACCTACCCGGATACCCGCGCGGCTGGCACGGCGAAGGGACGCCTGTCCGGGGTCAAGAAGCTGTTGGCCTCGCCTCCCAGAGTGGAACCCGAAATGGTACAGCCCAGGCTCGATCTTCAGACCATGCTGGACCGAAGGCCGACCGTCTATCTTGCGACGTTTCTGGCAAAACACTACAACGACGATCCGACACAGACTTCCAAGATCCACGAGGCCATAGAAAATTACCTGTGGGTGGCGGCCAACCACGAGGGCATAGATTTTCGCCGGCTGCAAAAAGAGAAGGAGTTCTCCAGTGATTTCTTTCAGCGGGAGTTCTTCTCCATTCGGCCCCGGTGTACGATGACGCCCGATTGGCTGTACGACGACTTCCTGGTCAAGAACAGCAACTTTTTCGCCTGGCACAACGTGAACATCAAGCTAGTCGTGTCGCAGGGAGGTAGCGAGGAGAGTCACGAGATCCGGGTGCCTTTCCTCGGGCCCGGGGAGTCCGTCGACATGCTCGAGTTCTGGGTGAGCAGCGGGGAAGGGGTTATCACCTGCAAGGGCGAACTGACCGCGCAGGAAGGCGCCACCACCTGGAGCCAGCAGATCTGAGGTTTTGCCTCTGTGTCAGGGGACAAGGGCGCTGATGGTGTACCTCTTCCAGTCGACCCCGCCGCGAATGTCGTGAGACACGGCCCAGAGGGTGAACAAGCCGCCCTCCTTCGGTGGTATCCAGGTGACCTCGAAGGGGTCGTCGGCTTCTCCATCGTTGCCCGAGCGGTCGGCGTCGAAGTTTCCCCCGTCCGTGAACCATGAGATGTAAGTCCGTTCGTCCTCGGTTTTCCACACATCGAATTCTTTTTTCAGATAGGTCTGAAAACTGTCCGGGGTGAGGTAGGCACGGATCTCGACTCCGTCGCGGCAGCCGTTCTCGCCGTCACAGATAAAGACGGGAGGCTCGCCGGGTTCGGTCCAGGGAGTGTTGACGGTCCATTGGTCGTCGATTTTCAGGGAGAGACTGTCGATCTGAGGTACGGAGTTCTTGTGGTTAGAGAAGGAAATCCTGAAGGTTTTCGTGGAGATGATGGCCTCCGCGTCTTCACCCTGGCACAGGGCTTCGATGTCGTTCATCTCCTCGAACGAGCCGAGGGTTCCTTCCATGGTTGAAAAGGCGGCGGTGATGATGCTCATCAGCTCCTGGCTGGTGATCTCCTCGGCGTTAAACTGTTCCCAGGCGGTATTTATACTACCGATAGCCGAGGTGACCTGGGGATCGATCTCACCACCGGCGCACGCGAGAATAAACATGGTGACGGTCTTCTTGCACGCCGGGTCTTCTCTCCAATTTTCGTCAGCTTCGTCGGAGCACTTGTCTTTCGGCAAATCATCCAGGTAGCCCGGAGGAACCGCAATGTTCGATCCGTAACTTGCTATTCCGTTCGTCACCTCGGTGACGGCCGGGTACCATACGAGATCCATCGGGGAGCTCGTCATGGAGTTGGGGGTGATGAGTCCCTCCATGGGGAACCACATGACCGTCACGCCCAACTCCTGTGGATCGGCGAAAAGGGCTCGTAACTGTGTGGACTCACCGGGGGCGAGCTCCGGCGGATCCGACTGGATCCCGAGTACCCGGAACTTGCTTACCTGGCTTATGGCCTCCATGTCGTCGATGCAGCCGGTCAGAGCCGCAAAAACCGCGCAGGGCGCAAGGAGCAAAACGATGATGAGCGTAAATCTCATGGCGCAATCATAGCACGGCGCAAGACGTCGAACCACGCGATCTCCGGACTATTTTTTCGGCTCCTGGGGTTCGTTGTCGAGGCCGGCATCCGTTGACGGTTCCTCGCCTTCCTCGGGTATCTCGTCCCTGGGCAGAGCACCGAGCAGCTTGCCTTTCTTGTTCCTTCTGAGTTTGGGTTCGTCGTGCTTCGGCCTCCACCTGGCGTCGAACTGGAACGCGCTCTTGCGCATTATCTGTCGCAGACAACCCGGTTGCCCCGGGCCGGAGCGGTCGGCCCAGAAGTAGGATCGCTTGTCGCGTACGTCCAGATGTATGAAGCCGGAGGTGGGATAGTAGCCGACGCCCACGTGTCCGAACCGCCTGGCCACCTTCGCAACCGCCGGCAACTTGATTCCCGGAAGCATGATGTCCACGGCGGTTCCGTCCGTGTGGTGGCTTTCGGCCCCACTTGTCCTGCTCTCCCGATAGCCGGATATGACGTTGATCTGGCGGGCCTTGAATCTGTCGACCAGCTTGTAGAGAAGCTTGATCAGCCTGGGGTGAATGGGGTGTGTTGCGTGTGTGTTTTTGTCGCGCATCAGGTGCTCGATCTGAGCGACAGCCTCCGGATCGAGAGATCCGTCCGGTTTGAATGGGAAAACCCGGATACGCTCCCCGAGATTGACCGAGTAAATGGTCAGATCGCGGTAGCCGGCCCTCCATCGAGGTTTGGGGATCCTGGGCACCTTCCGCCAGTTTCGTACCATTTTTTTGTACTGAGGCGAGGATCTGGCGCGGCATCGATACTTGCGTCGTCTCTTTTTTTTGCTCTTTTTTTTGCTCTTTTTTTTCACCTCCGGCGCGGATAATGCCTCCTCGGCGGCCTCTTTCGCAGGCGTGGCCGAGTCATCCGCTGCCTGGGAGCTAGCAGGTTTGACATCGTCGGTGTCTTGTAGGCCGGGAGAACCGGGGCCTGCGGAGATCAATATGAGTATCAGGGTTCCAAACATAATCATTTACATACTCCGTTTTCTGAGACTTGTTCAGAAAACGATGTGTTCATTTCATTGACTTCCACTTGCGTTTTTCCATGGCAGCGGAGATGATCCCGTCTTCGAGGCATTCATCCAGACACCATGGACGACCGGACACTGCGAATATTGATGAGGAACCTGAGAACCAGAGCCTATACATCTGTCTTTTCCGGAACGGTGCTTGCCCTCGTTTTCGCCGCCCTGTGGGTCTGCACCCAGTCCGTGGAGCTGTGGGTTCCATCCTCGGAGGTGAAAGACGGCGTCGAGGCCCCCGTCACGGTGAGGCTGCCCGGTAATTACTTTCGCATTACAATGTTGCGCAACGAGGTTCACTATCTCGCCACCGCATCCTCCACCTGCCCGAACGTCTTTCCACGGGGGACCAAGTTTTCAGCGGGGACCGAGTGCTCCAAGGTTCTGCATGCTTTCGAGGCGGCGCGACGTCCCATCAGGCCCACGCGACTGCTCGGGTCCTTTGCGCTGTTTTTGGTCGTCGGACTGCTTCTGAGCGCCTACATGCGCAGGGCGGTGATGGGCCGTGCCCGGTGGTTCAGGTGCCAGGTTGCCGTCTTCGTGATTCTCACCGTCATGGCGATGGGATCGAAGGTCATTCTCCTGTTCACGGGTCTACCGGCCCAGATCCTTCCGGTGGCCATGGTGCCGCTGTTGGCGACCTATTTTCTCGGCAGGCGCCTGTCGTTCTGCGTGGCCTTCGCGGCGGCCATAGTCGCCTCGTCGTTGGTGAACTTCGATGTGGGCCTCTTCCTCATCTACCTGATGACAGGCGTGGCCTCGGTTGTGGTGCTCGGCTCGCGTCGAAGAACCCGCGTACTCGTCAAGGCGGGCGCCATGGCCGCATGGGTTGCGGTCGTATCCACGCTGGTCATCACCCTGGTATTTTCGGGAACGCTCGATATTTACGACGACATGACGGAGCATGTGGATCCCAGGTACTCCATCTGGCTGGCCGCCCTGTTCTCCGGTATAGGATCGGGACTGGCGGCCATGCTATTCGCTCCCATAATCGGTCTGATGGTGGATGAGGTCTCCCGGGGAAGGCTCCTGGATTTGCAAGACCTGGATCATCCGTTGCTGACAAGGTTGAGGGAAAACGCTCCGAGCACATGGGAGCACAGCCGGGCCATGGCCAACCTGGCAGAGGCGGCAACCCATGCCATCGGCGGGAACGCTCTCCTGATCCGGGTCGGCGCCTATTACCACGACGTCGGAAAGAGCCTCCGTCCGGAATATTTCATCGAGAACCAGGGTGGTGGCGAGAACCCTCACGACAAGCTGAGCCCACACGACTCGGCCCGGGCGATCTTTCAGCACGTGGTGGAGGGCACCAACATGTTGAGGGATGAAGTGGTGCCCGAGGATGTCATTGAATTTGCCTACAGCCATCATGGCACAGGCCTTCTGGAGTTCTTCTGGCACAAGAACCTGGCGGACGGAAACTCACAGAATCTGACCGAGGATGACTTCAGCTACCATGGGCACCGGCCGACCACACGGGAAACGGGCATCCTGATGGTTGTCGACGCAATCGAGGCGGCTGCCCGAACGGTGGATCACCCGGAGAAATCAGCTTTCGAGAGTCTCGTGCAGAGGATAGTGTTCTCGAAGCTCGCCCAGGGGCAACTGGACGAAACCTCGCTGACTGTGGCGGACCTCCGCATCGTTTCCAACAACATTGTGGACACGCTGGTCGGCATGTACCACGCGCGAATCAAGTATCCCTGGCAGACAGAGAGCACCGGGCTGACGGCGAATTCGACTCCACAGGAAGGATCGCCCGTGGTGGTGGACGGCGTGGATACCGGAATGCAGGATACGGGTACCGGTGGAAGTTCCCAGCACCCAGTGATCGATCCGCTTTCACAGACCGGCAACGGAACGCCCGTTCCAACCGAGCCCACACCGGAGCCGGTTCGAGAGCCCTCACCGGAGCCGGTTCGAGAGCCCACACCGGAGCCGGTTCGAGAGCCCACACCGGAGCCCCCCATTCCGGAACCGGTTCGAGAGCCCTCACCGGAGCCGAGCCAGACCACTTTCACGGGACCGGCGCCAACGGCACAACGGAACACCGAGCCCGGGGTTCCCTCCCCAAAACCGGACGAGAAAAAAAATTAGAGCGCGGGGCAGAACTGCCAAATCGTAGAATTCAACTATTATTTTTCTTCACCAGTCAAAGTATTCCAGGGTGCCGGTGTGATCGTCATCTGGAAAAAGCCGACGCTGGTTTGAACCATCAGGATCCATCAAGATCAACCGATGGTATCCGCCGATCACATGATTGTCGCTGTTTGTGATCCAATCTATCGTGCCGAATAGTATCTGGCTCGCATCGGCGGAGAAAAGAGTGACTCCCCAACCCGCATCACTGCTACTTGTCAGCCTCTCCACGTTTCCACTCAGATCGACACGGTGAACATTCCAGGGAGTGAGCTCCTCCCAGTCCTGCGCGAAATTGGCGGTGTCGGACCAGATTCTGCCACCTTCGAACCGCGTAAAAAGAATCTGGTCGCTGTTTAAACTCCAGCTTGGATCGTGATCGGACTGCCAGCCGCTTGTGGTAGTCAATCTTTGCGGGCCAGACCCATCACTGCTCATGATGTAGATTTCCTCCCGACCGGCTTGCTGTGTATTTCGTGTCGATTTGAAGACGATCATTGTGCCATCCGGGGACCACTCGGGGTCATTGTCTTCCCATGTGGAATCCGTGAGCTGCACCAGCGCACTTCCGTCATTACCCATCACATAGATGTCTGCTGCGCTAGAAGGATTTCCCTGAGCGTCCCTGAAGGATCCGAACACGATCATGGCGCCATCCGGCGACCAATCGGGGTGGGCGTCTATTACATTATTATCGGTAAGTTGGGTTTCTTCCCCTGTGGTCAGATCGAGGGTGTATATCTCCCAGGTCAACTGATTGCCTTCATCGCCCCCGTTGAAAGCCACGCTGCTGCCGTCGAAGGAGATGGCCGGATTGTTTTCATGGCGGTCGTTGTCGGTCAGCCTGGTAAATAACCCGTTCTTTTCCAGCAGGTACAATTCACCTTCTGGCGAGTCCGCCCTGGACATGAAAACGATTTTTTCATTGGGCTGCTCTTTCCAGAGCGAATACGGATCTTCTTCCGCGACAGGTTCATTGACGCCGCAAGAGACTCCCAGGATGGCAAGCGCCAACACCGCCCGCAAGGGTGACATTATGAAGGAGAATCGGAATCCGCTCGCACGAGGGACAGGACGGTCTGGGCGAGTTTGTCCATGTCGAAGGGTTTCTCTATGAAGGCGCACCCGTGCGCCGCGAGGGAATCCAACAGTTTCTCGTGGGGTCTGACGCCTGAAGACAGGATGATCCGCGCGTCCGGATCTTCGGATATGATCGACTCGAAGGTCGCCTCGCCGCTCATTCCTCTCATTCTCATGTCGAGCATCACCACATCGATCTCTTCGGGCTTCTCCCGATAGATCCTCAGGGCTTCCTCACAGGAACTCACGGGGATCACTTTTCCGCCGAGCTCCTCGATCATCATCACGAGAATCTGTAGCAGGCGATCCTCGTCGTCAGCCAGCAGAATCGTGAGACCATCGAGCAGAAAGTTCTCGGTGGACTCTGAATTGTGGTCCATACTTTTGGTTATGAGTCTTTCGATGCCGGTGTCAAGGATGGCGTTGCGCAAACCGAGGTAAAAATGAGCAGGAACCTGATAATCGGCGAGCCCCTCGATGAGCGTCAGAAGCAAGTTCTTTTTGCGACCATCGCAAAGTATGTGGAGACCGGGCGACCCGTGAGCTCCAGGGTGCTGTCCACCGGCTTACTCAGGAAGCTTTCGCCGGCGTCGATCCGACGAACACTGCAAGATCTCACCCTGTCCGGGTTACTGCTTCAGCCTCATGTCTCGGCTGGGCGAACACCTACTGACAGCGCATTTCGCATGTTCGTGGACGCCCTGCGGGAGCCGGGCTTCTCCGTGAACACCGATGATCGCGACGCGCTGTACGGCAGCATCAAGGACTTGATTCCCTCGGAAACCGGATCCTGGAGAGATATGGTCAGGCTCCTGTCCGACCTCTCTACCCAGGCCGCGCTGGTCATCACCCCTGCGGTCTCCGATTCCATCCTCAGGCAACTCAGGTTTATTCCCATAGAGGGGAGCCGGTTGCTGGCCGTTGTGGTGACCCGCGAGGGGTTCGTGCACAATGCGTATCTGAGATGTGACAAGCCGATAGAACGGGATGAGCTGGAACGAATCCATAACTACCTGGAGGAGGTGACCGTCGGGCATACCCTGAACGAGGTTCGCCACGTGCTGAGGGATGAGATGCTGGACGCCAAGAAGAGATGCGACGCCCTGCGACACAGGGCGGCAACCCTGGGTTCCGCAGCGCTGGAATCCAGTCGCAGCAGCGATTCACAGCTGCTGGTCGAGGGACGAAGCAAGTTGATCGAGCAGCCGGAGCTGGAGGGTCGTCTGCGGGAACTGATGTCCAGGTTGGAGGAAAAAGCGCGCATCCTGACTCTCCTCGATCAGGCGGCCGAGTCGGACAGGGGTCCCCTTGTGATCATCGGTAGCGAAGGGGGGGAGGAGTTCACCGGATGCGCCCTCATCGCGGCTCCTTTCGGGAAGGGCGGCTTCCTTGGAAATATCGGAATCGTCGGCTCGACCAGGATGAATTATTCGGCCATCATCCCGCTGGTCACGCTCTCCGCGCAGCTCCTGTCCGATTCTCTGAAAAGAGAAGAAGAATAAAAAAACTATTCCGTTGCGCGGCGGATGGCGCCAAGCATGACCATATTGGTTCCTATCATCAGGCCGTGCTCCAGGTACGGTTCGCGATTGATCGTTTTTTGCAGAATATAGGCGGACTTTCCGATGTGAGCGAAGCCGTGGTACGCGACAACGGCCTTGTTGTCCTCTACCGGGACTATTTGCCAGCGCCATTTCGCGCCCTTTAGATCTCCTTCCAGGCCTTCCAGCAAGACCCCCTGGTCGATGGAGGTCATCCGGTTGCGGGAGGTGATGCCGAAGACGGAGAATCCCAGTGTCCAGGAGAAGTCGATCTCCGTGTCCGTCGCGTCGTGAACCACCACCTCGGAGATGGCCTTGATCATCTTCTGGTAGTTTTTCGGAGTGCTGATCGCATCCAGGATCTTCTGGGCGGGCGCATTTACAACGTCAATGACGGTGGCCTGCCTCAACCTGCCGCCCGATCGAGAGTCGGTGATGATCACCTGACCTCTGACAAGCAGAGGCGCGAGCCGCTTGAGATCCGAGGAAGACACGATGCGCATGGTTCCGCCCGCCTTGCCCCGGGTTCGGTGTTTGGCAAGCTTTTTCCCCCTGGCCATTTTCTCCGCCAGAGACTTCATTCCCTTGATAAGCATCGCGCCGATGGCCACATTCATGGCCTCCCGCATGGCCGGGTTGCCGCCCACGAGGAAGCAGATCAGCCATTCGGAGCTCTCCACGTCCAGAATTCCCGACAAAACGACAATCGTGTGGTCCTTGCCGTCCTCGTAGAAGTTGAAGGTGAAGCTGCCCGATCCGATGTTGCTCTTGGTGAAGGCCACGTCTGCACGCCGTGGCGGAAAGAGGGCGATGGTGTTTATCCCGGTGAAGCTGAAGAGCTTGTGGCGCGAGGCCCAGGACCATGCCTTTGCGTTTTCGTGCTCCTGGATGATGTTGTTTTCCTTGAGCAATGTGGACAGGTAGTAATAGTTTTTGGGATCCTCGATCGTTTTGAAGGCTATTTCCCTGGGAGCCTTCACCCGTATGGCCAGCGTCATCGACGTGGGGTTGCCCTTCGCGTCCGTTTCCGACAGACCCACCAGGCCGTGTCGCCGGAGCATGGGCTTTATGGCATTGAGCTCCTTCTCTGAAAATCCTCCGGGGGCCTTCGCGGCGAAGACGGGTTGATGCAACGCGGTTATGCACACGAAAACCAGGAGTGACAGGTATCTATTGAACCCCATGGATTCTCCTCTCTGGGGTATTGGACGTTGCACCGTGTGTCCGAATTCAGCCCTATCAGGGGCAACAACTCTTTGCGCCCGCCGCGCAACACCTTTCGAGGTCCCTGCGCCCGTCCTCTTCGTTGCCCTGCGCGATGAGCGCCCGACCCCGCAGCTCCAGCACTTCCATGTCTCCGGGGTTGGTCAGCACCAGCACGTCGGCGATGGCCACGGCGTCCTGCGCGCGGTTTTGTGAAAGGGCCTTTCTCGCCGCATCGAGCAGGTCGTTGCGTCCGGTTGCTCCCGGCTCCAGAATTCCGTCAGGGGCATTGCCCACTCCACCGGCGGGGGGAAGGGCGGCCAACCCCGAGAGCAGCTCTTCGGATGGCCCCTCGTGCAAGTCCGTTTTTTCGATTTTCTCGTCCGGTTGACTGTTTGAGATTGTCTCGGCGACAGGCGAGGATCCGTTGCAACCTAGACAAAGGCAAATGAGAAGTAACCCCATCCCGGCCATATATTTAGTTTTCATGTCTAGTAGAACTTCATGCCGATGGTGAAGCCGATGGCCACCACGTCCTCGATGTTGTCCAGAAGGAAGTAGTCCCCTTCCACGGCAATATCGATGGCCCAGTTTGAGTTGACGAAGAACTCGTAGCCCACGCCGAGGGACGCATCCAGACCAAGGGTCAGGTCCTTGCCCATGACGTCCTCCTCGGGGAACATGAAGGCGAGCCCCCCGGCGAGCCGCATGAAGATGGCGTCGCTCAGGAAGAAATTGAACTCGGGTCCGGGCACCAGGTACCAGTTGGAATTCCCGTCGACGAGCTGGAACCTGACATCCAGGTCCAGGGCGAAGGTGACCCGCTTGTTGGGGGCGCCCCCGATCTGGACATCCAGCAGCATGTCGCCGCCCACCTTGTCATTTTGAATTGCGGCGCCGCCGCCGATCCCGATCCCCGCGAACATCCCCCGTCGATCCTGGTAGCCGTCCAGGGCAGACGCATCGGCTGCGACGAAGAGCGAGAATGCCGCGACCGCAAATGCAACGCACTTTACGATAAGTATTTTTTTCATGATTGTTCCTCCGTAGTCATCTTAACGCATGGACGCGACCGATACGACGGAAAATCCGCACCGGTTGCGGATTACGATTTAGTGGTTTGAAGGGCGCGAAGACCGCTCACTTCCCGGCATCGACTCCCGCGTCGGGTTGAGGTGGGGGATTCAGGGTTCGAACCAGACGGAAACCGCTATTAAGGAGTCTGGTATCGAAGTCACGACCGTGATGGTCAGCGGCACGACAATAGCAGGCTTCGGCGAAACCCCCACCCCCTTTGATTGAACGCCGATCATCTTGTTCATTAGGCGCGCCAATGGGATCGATGAGTGGACCTTCAATACCTGCATTTTCCGACATACTAAAACCTGTGTATACGTAATCGATCCATTCCCGGACATTGCCGAGCATATCATATAGACCCCAACCGTTGGCTTGCTTGCCGCATACCGGGTGCAATGCGTCGCCGGAGTTATTGCAATACCAAGCGATGGGCTCGGCAACCGGATCTTCCTGACAGCCATTGCTGTCCGTGGTCACATCGCCGTTGTAGGTAGATGTGGTGGTACCGGCCCGAGCCGCATACTCCCACTCGGCGCTCGTAGGCAATCTATATCCCGGGCATTCGTACCAATTGGCATATAGGTGCGGATCGCCTGTGCAGATGTATGTGTCAATAAAATTGGCGGCGCTGCAAACCTCCCATTCTATGGGGCACCCACTTCCAATGGTGCCCTGGCAATCCGTGAGGTCATAGCAAGAATCCAGGCCTTCGGCGACAGACAGCGTATTGGCGTAAGCGGCTGCCTCCAGCCAGTTTATAAATACGACAGGCTTTTGAGGCCCCAGGTCTCGTGACGGATTCAGAAAACCCGCTGCCTCCCATTCGGACTGGGTGACTTCGCTTTGGGCCATGAGAAACGTTCTTGTAAGCGTCACTTGCACCTGATTTTCAGAATTTGCGCCTCGACAGGGCTCGGTAATCGGGGACCCGAGAATGAAACAACCCGGCTCAATCTCGCACCATCCGCCAGTACAGTTCACAACCGCCTGGGGTTGTGTGCAGTCGGTGTCCGTATCTGTGTCCGTGTCGGTATCGTTGTCGGTGTCAGTGTCGGTGTCTGTATCGGTGTCGGTATCTGTATCAGACCCCGAATCCGGGCTACTCCCGCTGTTGTTCGAACAACTGGGGCAGACCATGAGGATGGAGAGTACAAAAAGAAGTGTTAATCGCATTGATTGCCCCGCGCCTGTGCTTTCACCGATAATACCACACGGTCCTTCCCGGCGTTTTGAAATTCGTTCCCAGGGGGTACGGAAGGCGTCTGAAAATCCCCCAGGCATGCCGGAGACGGTCCGGGAAGCGGTCGGGGAATCTTCAGGAGTCCGAGGGAGGGTCCGGAAAGCGGTCGGGGAATCTCCAGGCGCCCGAGGGAGGGTCCGGAAAGCGGTCGGGGATTCCCCGGGTGGTAGAGGGAGGGTCCGGAAGGCGCTTGGGGATTCCCCAAACGAGCAACGGCGCGGGTTTCCGGTGTTTTAATTGCGGGGGACGAACTATTCCGAACCGAAGCCCAAAGAAGCCGTGTCTTGGGCCACTTCGGCGGTCTGACCTGCCCGGCGCGCGGACGGCCTGACTCTTTTCGCAAGCTCTTTCTCGCCTGCTATCCGGAGCAGGACGCTCGTCAGGTTGGCGGCGCTGGAAAAGGCGCTGTCGTACTCATCGATTGCCTTGTGCTTGGCCATCAGGGTGGCCTCCGCCTGGCGCTGTTCCTCGGCTATCTTTGCGACCGATTCATCGAGGTCGTCCAGCAGCGCGACTATCGGCTTGCGCCACAGGTTGGGATCGAACTTGTATCCAGGGATCCTGGGCTCCGGCGGCTTTATCTCGATCAGATTGGCGGACACGGTCTTGCCGAGCCTGTGCAGCACGACCGGATCGTCCGGCGTAGGCCCATCGAACCCAAGCCGGGCGACATACTCCGGCCCGCAGATGGTATCGAGCTGGTCCCTGCCGGTGACGAGGCAGTCGTGCAGCTCATCGGTTTTAGTGTCCCTCTGTTTGCGAGCGGCCGGATCGTCGCGCAGTTCGTTTTCGTGCTCGTCGTCCTTGATGACCATGATATCGGCTTTTGCGGACAGATCTGCGGCTACCCTCTCCAACACCAACTTCACCGCCGGGATTACTTCCTCTCCATATTTCTTTCCCATTTCCTCGGCGATCGTCCCCGTGTGAGTTTCAACGGCGGCCGTTACCTTCCCTGAGGATTTCTGTCTCTGAACAGTTGATTTTGATGCCATTTTTCCCCTCCGTTTTCCGGCTGTTTGTATCAGTTGTAAATGTGGCGAATCGTTTAACGCTATCGAACAAGGCTGTCAATCGACATCCTTATTACTAACGCATGGACGCGACCGATACGACGGAAAATCCGCCGGGGGGTACGTTGACCGTCTTGTCGACCTGTTTCGAACCGGCCTGGCCGGAGAAGGCTACGGATACCTTGTGCTTTCCGGCCCGGACTTCCTTCCTGGACACCAGGATCATCGATGGGAGCGTCACCCAGGACCGGGTGTCGGGAGTGTCTGCGGCGGTCATGGCGCCCTCGACGGCAAACTGGGCAAGCAGGGCCAGTCCGCTTGCGGCGCCACCCGCTTTTGCCCCCTGGTTGGCCGCCTCACCGACCACCGCGCGGGTGATCATCCGGGTGATGGCTGCCACCATGAGGGTTCCCTTGATTCGATCCCAGGCGTCGATCACCAGTTCTGTGACGTTCTCGCCCAGCTCCGCCGCGACGGGTTCGCCATCCACCGTCACCCGGGCACGCTTGAATCTCGGGCGGGTCTTCTTCATCACCGGGAACATGACCCACTTGAGAAGCCCCTTGGCGGACAGCTCGTTCGCCCTGCTCGAGTTGCCGGAGCTCAAACCCGGGCCGTACATCACGTGAGCGGCGATCACCAGCGCCGCGCCTATCGGGATTCTCCGGGCCTGCTTGTGGGGCGCAAGGCCCACGGATGTCACCACCAGGATCGTGCCCGTCTTATTGGAAGTCTTCTCGCAAAGGGGTCCCTGAGATCCTTCCTCCACAACTTCCAGCAGCTTCTCGATCCGGTCCGTCCGGTAGGTGTCGCATGCCGCGAGCCGCCGTATCGGGGCGATGAGGGATGGATGGTCACCCGCCTCGAGCGCGCTGTCGTAATGGCCGAGAGCTTGCTCTCTTCGGCCGGACATCTCGAAGGTGAAGCCCGCCAGGTATTCGCCAAGGCCGAGTCCGGCCTCGTCGGGAGAGACCTGGTCCTTCAGATAATCCTGCATGATCGTGAACCGGCGCGCCTCGACGCGGGCGCTCTCCAGATCGCCGATGGAGAGATAGTTGAGCATATTGAGCGTGTTGAGCAGGAGCTTCTCGTGAGGGGGCGCCTTGTACACGGTGGAGTCGTCGGAGAAGAGCCACTTGCCGATGTTTCCGGCGGTGTCGTTCTTGATGTCCAGCATCTCCAGGTGCTTGTCGGAGATTCGCAAATCGAGGGTCGACGACTTGTAGCGACCGAGCCCCTGCTTGATGGTGCCGCGCTCCAGAACCAGGAGGGCGTTCTCGCCATCCAGCTCGATGGGGTAGTGGTCGGATTCCTCCACCTCCAGGGCCTTGTTCGCCATGTGAAGAGCGCGAAGCTCGTTTCCGGCCAGCAGGGAGGAGCGGATCTCCTTGACGTCACCCTCGTATCCCGCGCAGGCGCCGGAGGCGAGTGCAATCAAGACCGCAGCTGAGCTGCAGATTATGCCCGGGCGAATCCTCAACGACATGTTATTTTACGAGGCCTTTTGTGAGGTTTGCCTCATTTTGCCATCGCACGACTCCCGTTTCGACCTCGACCACCTTCATGAACAGGAAGTATTGGACGCGTCGCTCCCCTTCAGCGCGCTCGGCGGCGTCGTGCACCTTTCCCGTGAGGAAGAACTTCGCTCCGAGCTGTCGCCCCACCTGCGTCGCGTGGGATTCGTTGAAGGCCGCGCCCTGTTGCGTCTTGACCTCCTCGATGAGCAGCAACTGGCGCTCGTGATCCACTATGGTCGCGACGCCGCCGTTGATGAGCTTGGTCTCCATCTTCGAGAGCAGGGCGTCGAGTTGATCGCGCACGTGCTCGCTCGTCTCGTTGGCGATGGGGAAAATGGACACGACCGGGGGCTCCGGTTCGGCCTTCCACTTGGCGACGATCGCCGATTCCATGAGGGACTTGATGTTCTGGTCGAAGAGCTTTTCCAGATCTCTCTTGTCGAGCCCGGTGCTCATGGCGTAGTCGTCGAGCCCCTCCACCTCGTCACCGCGCACGAAAGTGGGGCCGCAGCCGATGGTTCCCGCCGCGATGATGGCGATTGTTACGAGTGCAATGAGTGCTTTCATGGTTTACGTCCCTTTCTTAAATTAACGGTTCCGATGGTATCACAGAATGAAGATTTCAAGTTGCTACCTTATTGTTGTTTGTAGGTTCGGTTATCGACATGGTGCCGATCCCACATGCCGTCGCACTGGCCTCCTTGCAGGCGAACGAGTTTCGAGGAAAGAAAAGAAGGAAGTGTGGTATTGTTGGCCAAAGCAAGACGAAAACGGTGAAGAGGAAGCCCAGCGTAAAACCCCGGCCTTTTCCAGCCCTAAAGCCGGAAGAGAGCGAAAGGAATCGACCATATCACACGAAGCAAAACGTTCCATTCTTGGCGAAGCTGCCGTCGCGCGCACAGTGGCGTTGTTGGTTCTGACGGTGGGCATTGTTTCGCCGTCCGTCGCCTCTGCTCTCGACCCGCCCGACCCCCTGAACGTCCTCTTCGCCGCCAACGGGTACTATACTCAGGAGGACGAAATCGAGGACCATTTCATCGACCTCGGTTACACGGTGACGGTCATAAAGGATTACCAGTTAAAGGGTACAACGAACCTCGCACCGTACGACCTCATCGTTCTCACCGAGTTCGCATCGTGCGTGCCCACGTCAGGGATCAACAATATCAAGGCGTCGGATAAGCCGTTGCTGATCGTCGAGTACTGGGACTTCTGGTACTCGTACAGGTTCGGGCTGACCGCAACCGAGGATTGCGGCTACGTGGGCACGGACACAATCACCGCAGTGGAAGAAAGCTACAACGAACTCACGAGCCGGGTCGGCGGCGAGGCGCTCGTGTACCAGCCGTACTACACGGTATACGGCATCCACATATCGGACGTGGAGCCCGGCATAACTCCATTGTACTGGAGTTCGGAGTATTTCAATGAGGTGGCGGTGCTCATCGACCCGGTGAACAAAATCGCCGCTACCGGTGTGTACGATACGCGGAAATACACGAACGACGCGTGGAAGATGTTCGATACGCTCGTAGAGTTAATCGCGCCCGTTGATACCGGACGCGAAACGATAAATGACGTGGCCGAAGCTTACGCGTGGTCCGGTATCATGGAATTACTGTCCCTTGTCGAACAGGACTTGGAGCGCGATCCAAATTCCTGGACCTTCGAGGAAGCGGAAGAAGAGGCATGGCTGATCACCGTCGAGTGGAGGTTGGAGGAGTTATGGGGTCACTTGACGAAGAAACTCGCCCTTCTTTTTCAATACGAACCCCAATGGCCTCAGCCAATATACGACCATCCTACACGAACAGGCTTTCCTGACGAATACTGGTTCCTCGGGCAGGCCTACCCTGGTCCTCCCTACTCGGTTCCTCATTACGCTGAATATCACGATGGCACCGACCTCGGCATGAGCGTTGAGATTGATGGAAAGACCATTTACTTCATGGGCGACACCACGGGGGAAAAGCAATCGCCGACCGAGTGTCCGGCAACGGCTTATTGCAACGATATGATGGCGATTTCGTGGGACAGCAACCCTGATGACGGGGTCAACGTGCTCATTACCAGGCCGGCGGGGGAGAGTGGCGTGTTCCTGCCGCAGATGGTGCCGGGTGTGCATAAGGATATCGCGCCGAAGCTCACCGGCTATTGGGGCGACACCACCGTGGAAGATTACATCGAGCCCGAATACACCGTGCCCACGGGTGTGGTTGTGGCAAATCCGGTGTTCAGTTTTCTAATCGAGACTCCAAACCCATTGACTTTCACGATGGAAATGGTGGTGTTGTGGTACTCCACTGCTATTCACCCGGGTGGAGGTGGAGGTACGATATCATTCGACAGCGACGATCCCAAGAAGCGACCTACTTCATGGAACGGCTGTTCGTTTGACGGTTACAG
Organism: Deltaproteobacteria bacterium; assembly: GCA_030621515.1. GTDB lineage: Bacteria > Myxococcota_A > Polyangia > JAAYKL01 > JAAYKL01 > JAUVAN01. Next base: position 44,484 of record JAUXHN010000005.1, read on the forward strand.
ATTCCACAAGTGCCGTAGCCACAATTATTCCCCGTACCATTCGCCCCCGTTCTCGATAGATGAAACAGTAGTTGCCAACGAACCCGCTCGCTTCATCCAGGTCGCGGCGATCGAGATCACTGCGGCGGATTTCGAGTCCGTGTGCGATGGCATCGACGACAGCGCGTTTTGTTATTTCTACGACTCCACTGCACCGGAGGCCGAGAAGGGCGGTCTTCTGCTCTACGGTTCCGGTCGACCATACCGGAAGAGCGGGTTGTTTCTGGCGTACATGAGAAATAAGTATTTCGGCCATGTAGACCCCATGTCCGGCAAAGCGTTCGTCCGTTACTGGAACGGTTCGGGGTGGTCTCCGTACGAAAATGACGCGGTATCGCTGACCCACGATGCCTCGAACCCGCCTCAGTGCGATGACGATATGACACCAAACGATTGCTTGCCTTCTCAAGGAGAACTACTCAATCTCTTCGGCGAGCTGTCCGCCAAGTTGATCCGCTCCGGCAGCGAGGAGAGTGTTATCGTTCTGCTTTCAAATCATTTGTTTTACAGCGCTAATGATAACAACGTCCGCGCCCGCACGGCTCGTTTGTCGACACCCTGGATCGTTTCAGTTCCATCGGAACCTGTCCCGGGAACAAAGGGTTACGGCCCGTACATCATCGACGAGTACATCGAGCACGACGGCTATACGGGGGACATCGGTCTGTACCACACCATTTCCGTGTGGCGCTACGGGCCCTACGGTGTGTACACAGGTTACGAGGAGGTTGCATGGCCGTAAATAGAGTGGCCGTTTTGGGGCCGATGCTCGTGCTCTGCACTACCGTGGCCATTTGCGGCTGTTGGCTGGGAGGCGGTCAGAGCGGTACACCGGATGGAGGAGAGGTCGATTCCGATTCGGATAGCGATACCGATACCGACGCCGACACCGACACGGATACCGACACGGACACAGACACCGACACCGAATTTACCTGCGAGGGCGTTCTCCACTTTCCGGACCCCAACTTCGAGCTCTCCGTGTGCTTGAGCCTGGGTATATTCGACAGCGCCACTGACACGTGCACGCAAGACATCCTAGCCGAGGACGTCGCTGAAATGACGTACTTCTCTTCCCTAGCATCGTCAGAAGGAGGCATGGTGCCGGAACACTACATAACCGATCTTACCGGATTGGAGTGCATGACGAATCTAACTACGCTGGTCATTTCTAAGAACTACTCCCCCTTCGATCTCTCCCCACTGGCCGGCGCCGGCTCGTTGGAAGTCCTGTACGCAAGTTGGAACCAGATAGACGACCTGTCGCCACTGACCGGACTTACCCAGCTTAACTGGCTGGAACTTCAGCACAACGAAATCTCTGACGTCTCACCGCTTTCCGGCATGAATCAACTCATCGGACTCGGGTTGAGTAACAACTTGATCTCCGATGTATCATCGCTTTCCGGACTGTCTCAGCTCACAGTACTGATACTGGCAAACAACGAAATAATCGATGTATCGCCGTTGTCCTCCCTCGATAATTTGGACAGCCTATCCCTCATTTACAATGATATCTCGGACATCGACCCGCTAGCTTCCCTCACGGTCCTGTACAGCCTCGGTATCACTTCGAACGATGTATCGGACATCGACGCCGTGGCTTCGATGACCGGTCTTACTATCCTCTCTTTTCAGATAAACAACATTACCGACCTTACTCCGCTGGTGAACAACGCATCTTTCGCCGACGGTTGCTCGGCTCACTTAGACTACAACCCCATCGACTGCGACGACCAGGCCGCGAACATTGCGACGTTGAAAGACAGAGGCGTACATCTGGTCTGCGACTGTAGCGCGTGCGATTAGTAAGAGGTCACATGGCCTAAAAGAATGAATTCAGTCCCCCTCGTTCCGCGTGGTGTTCACCAATCAACCTTATTGTTGTTCACAAGGCGGTCTATGGGCTACTCTACGCGGCAATGATGACTGAAAAGGAATCCTCAAACGACAGGAATACGGAAGCGCGGATCGACGGGCACCTTGCCAGCAGGTTGAGCTGGGCGCCGATCCGGGTGGTGGCGATCATCACGGGGTTTGCGCTCGTTCGCGGGGTGCTGGCGTTGATCGGGCGCTTCTTGTTGATGCTCAGGCGACGCGTCACGGTAACGGTGAGCGGCGGTTCACTGATTCTCGACGTCAAGTGGTCCATCATGGGGAAGGTGTTTCGTGAGACCAGGACCGTCTCGCCCATCGGGTCCCTCGAGGCGGCCAGGTTCGAAAATCGCAAACGCTACGTTCATCTCCTCATCGGCTTCGGCTGCCTTGCTGTCGGCGTGTGGGTGGGCGTCCAGTATCTCGTGGACGGACTGAGGTCCGGATATCCGTTGCTGGCGCTCGTCGGCGCGGGGATCGTTGCGGCCGGGGTGATCGTGGATCTGGCGCTATACCTGTGGGTGCCCGAGGGCGACGGAAGAAACCGCGTGGTGCTGGTCATGGGGCCATGGCGCATACGTGTCTGTGGAGTTGTCCGCGAGGATGGCGAGCGTTTCGTCGAGTTCGCGCGCGAAGGCTGGAGGAACTCTTCTTCCCATAAATAATGGTGGATCTTTTCGACAAGCGGTTCGTCGTCGTCGCCGGCAAGGGCGGCGTGGGAAGGACCACGGTGTCGATGATACTGGGTGTGTGCGCGGCAAAGCTGGGCAAGCGTACTCTGGTCTGTCTCACCAACGCGCCTCTTCGCTACTCGGAACTCCTCGGAGGGGTGACCCTGCAGGGAGGTATTCACAAGGCGAATGAGAACCTCCATGTGGTCAATCTCAATCCGGTCTCGGCCCGCGAGGAGTACGGCCTCATGGTCCTTCCGAGCAGGACCCTTCACCGGATCGTTTTCGGCAGCAGGCTGGTCAACGCGTTCTTCGACGCAGTGCCCGGGCTGGCCGAGTGGTCCATGTTCGGCAAGGCGACATACCACGCTCTAAACGAAACGGACGGCGAACCCGAATACGACATGGTTGTTTTCGATTCCCCCGCCACGGGTCACGGCCTGGATATTCTGGCGCTCCCCGGGGCGATAGTCGCCTCGGTGCCCGCCGGGAGAATGCGGGAGGAGGCGGCGCAACGAGTGGAGATCATGAGAGACCGTTCGCGGTTCGAGGTGATCCCGGTGACCATTCCCGAGGAGATGCCGGTCAGCGAGGTGCTCGAGCTGCTGGAGGCGCTGGACGAGCGCGGTTTCCCGGTGGAGCGCGTGGTAATAAATATGATCTCCGCCTCGGAAGTCCCGGGGGAGTTGAAGGATCTTGTGGGTGACGTGGAGTCCTGCGAGCCCATTCCCGACTGGCTCCTTCCGTCCGCAGTGGAGGTGGGGGCCCGCGCGGAGCATGATGAGAGCATGAGGCGCCTGAAGTCTCTTGTTACCGTGCCGTTGATTGGGTTGCCGATGATCTCACGGAGCGGCCTCGACGAGGGATCGTTGCTGAGGCTGGCTCGGGAGTTTTACGCGAAGCTGAAGGCTAACGTTTAAGTTCGGACGCGGACCGGGTAGTGACGAAGAGCCTGACCGGCCACTGGCGATAGTAGGTTCCGTCGAGCAACACGCCGCCCATGTCGTCGTAGTCGCATACGATTTCCTCGTCGTCGTTTTCCCTGCAGCGCACCTTGCCGTAGACGCGCATCAGGGAGCCCGGTTGCACCTTGTCCAGGTTGGCCTCAATGTCCTCGGGACGAAGATCCAGGAGCGCGGAGAATGAGCCCGAGCTTCTGAAGTGAACAGTCACCCGGCACGATCGAATGGAATCGGAGCTGCACAGGTGGCGCGGCTGGTGCTTCCTGTGTGCCATCCGCACTTCGTACTTGCCGTCGTCCTTCCGGGTTACCTTCTGCACGACGCCGAACCACCCGATGAGCTTGTCCTCGTAATCATCAGGGTCGGTGTTGACGGCATCGTAGGTGAAGGCCTTGGATTGCTCCCAGAGATCCTTCTCGTCGCCGAGGGGCACATATTTCTTGGCGAATCCGTACTGGCCCGCGCCACATCCCATCGCGAGAAGGGCTGCGGCAATCAGCACCAGCGTCGCCCCTGTTTTCTTTTTCTCTTTCATCTTAATGACCATTATTCCTCGAATCGCTCTCTCAGGGATCCGATTTCGGCGAGTTGTTCCTGGTATTGCTGAACGATTACTGTTTTCTCTTCGATGGCCTGGTGAAACGAGGAGATCTCTCCCTGGATCCTCACAATTTCGTTGGTCACCTCGTCCTGCCTTTGCGTTGCGGCTTCGAGCAGCCTCGGGATGCTGATCCCAATGCTCTCCAGGGTTTGTCGCACAACACCGACGACCATCTTCTGGCTGGATCTGTCGGATGGGATCTGTCGCAACAGCATAAGCGCCTGATCGACACCGTAGTTAACTGGTCCCTGATTCATTTGAATCTCCTTGGGAAAATGTGTTCGTGAAACATGGAAACTGTATCTTTCATTCCCCGATCGGTCAACGTTCATCAGCGTCAGATACCGGTTTCGCAAGTACAAAAACGTTTGCTTGACCCTTATATGACCTTTTGGTAGTAGTGGTCCGCCTTTTACAGGGGTATTTGGGCACGTGTACGTGCGATTATAAGGAGTTACAAGTGATAAACGCCATTTTTACATCGACTTTCGCGTTGGCCCAACCGGCGGGCGCGGGGGCTTCGGGTGGCGAGGGAGCATCCGCTGCGGGTGTTGAAGGCGCATCCGAGACCGGGGCGCCAAGCGGAGGGGCTCCGAGCCCGTGCGGAAGCATGAGTTCCCCGACCTCGATCATAATGATGGTGGTCATGTTCGCGGTGTTCTATTTCCTTCTTATCAGGCCCCAGCAGAAGAAGGCGAAGGACCACCAGAAGATGTTGAGCGCGATCCAGAAGGGCGCCGAGGTCGTAACCAATGGCGGGATCATCGGCCGGGTGACGGGTATTTCGGACAAGACATTGACCATAGAGATTTCCGAGAAGGTACGTGTGCGAGTGCTCAGGTCGCAGGTGTCCGGACTGTACGGCGCAGATAATGTGGAGAAGAAGTAGTGGAACGCAAATGGATCTGGCGAGTCGTTATTACTTCGTTTCTGATTATTCTGGCTCTTGCGGCATCCGTGACCACTGTCGTGGACAAGCCGTCCGGCAAGGACAAGGATCCCCTTCCCGAGTTTCTTCGAAATTGGTTCCCGGGTATCAACCTCGGCCTCGATCTTCAGGGCGGTCTGAGACTCATCTATGAGGTGGAAGTCGGGGCGGCGGTCGAGGACAAGCGCGATCATCTGGCCGACGCCATCGTCGATAATCTGGCCGAGAAGGGCGAGATCACGGGAGTGAAGGTCAAGCGCGGCAGGGAAAACAATTTCAAGTTCGACCTGATATTCGCTTCCGAGGCCGATCGCTCCTCGCAGGACGCAAAAGATATTCTCAAGGACTTCAGGCGTTCCGTCGTCGTCGAGATGGAGGAGGGCGCCACCTCCCACATGACCCTCCTGGAGGGTCTGGTCGATGAGACCAGGCAGATGGCGGTCAAGCAGGCCATCGAGACCATCGGCAACCGGATCGACGAGCTCGGCCTGGTCAACACGAGCGTCGTTCCCCGCGGGATCGACATCATTGTGGAGATTCCCGGTATCGATGAGAAACAGGTGGCTCGCATCAAGAGGATTATCAGCCAGACCGCCCGTCTGGAGTTCAAGATCGTGGACGAGATCGGCTCCAAAGAGTTCTTCGCCGGTGACAAGATGGCGGAGAAGCTCAAGGTCGAGAAGGAGAAGGGCGGGCCGGTCAAGATCAAGCAGGAGAGGGTATCGGCGGGTGACGACGGCCAGGTAATCTCTTATTACCTGGAGGCGAAAAACGATCCCAAGGGCAAGAGCGGTCGGCAGATCCTCAAGGCCTTTCTCAGGGGCGTCGAGGTTCCGGACAACCGTTCCATAGCTTACGAGGAAGAGCGCGTGCGCGACGGCGCGGGCAACCCAACCGCCGACGTATCGTGGAGAACCTACTTTCTGGAGCGGACCGCCGGGATCACCGGTGAGTACGTGGACAGCGCGGCGGTATACAACGACGACAATACGGGTCAGCCGTACGTCTCCCTCTCCTTCAGCCAGGCCGGCGGAAAGATGTTCGGCGACCTGACCGAGGCCAACGTCAAGCGGCGCATGGCAATCCAGCTCGACGACAAGATACAATCCGCTCCCACCATTCAGGAGAAGATTCCAGGCGGACAGGCCAGGATCACTCTGGGCGGGTTCGAGTCTTATCAGAAGCTGTACCAGGACGCCCAGGATCTGGTCGTGGTGCTTCGCGCCGGCGCCCTTCCCGCGCCGGTCAAGCCGGTGACCGAGACCACCATCGGTCCGGCCCTGGGACATGATTCCATCGAGATGGGTACGATGGCGTTCATGATCGCGGGAATCGTCATCCTTTTGTTCATGCTCATGTACTACAGGGGAGCCGGGATCGCGGCGGATCTGGCCCTCATCTCCAACGGGATATTCATCGCCGGTATCCTCGGAGGAGTGGGCGCCACTCTTACCCTGCCGGGTATCGCGGGGATCATTCTTACTATCGGAATGGCGGTGGACGCGAACGTCATCATTTACGAGCGCATTCGCGAAGAGCTGCGCGCGGGCAAGTCACCGCGTGCGGCGGTGGATGCCGGATACAAGAGAGCATTCTGGACCATCTTCGACGCGCAGATAACCACGTTCATCGCCGGCGTCGTGATGTTGCAATACGGCACCGGCGCCATCAAGGGCTTTGCCGTTACCTTGTTGATCGGCATTGTGGCCAGCATGTTCTCGGCCATTTTCATCAGCCGGATTGTGTTGGATTTCATGACCCGTCGCAGGACGGAGAACCTGAGTATCTGAGCCCATGCAGTTTTTCAAGAAGACAACAGAGTTCGATTTCATGACCCGACGGAAGTTCTTCCTGGCGCTGTCCGGGATAGCCGTCCTGCTGTGTCTCGTCGCCATTTTCGGGGTTGGTCCGAAGTTCGGAATCGACTTCATGGGCGGAACCGAGATCCAGGTGAATTTCAAGGAAAAGGTAGAGTCGGCCCAGATTCGAAACACGCTCACGAAGCTCGGTTTTATCGGAAGCGACGTTCAGACGTTCGGGGCGCACGAGTCCGAGTACCTGATAAGGCTTCAGGCCATCTCCGCCATCTCCGATGAGCAGGCCAAGGAGTTCGAGTCGAAGGTATCGAATGCCCTGAAGGGCAACAAGATCAGTCGCTTCGAAGTGTCTCCGGGGGGGGACAAGCTCACAGTGCGCATCGCAAAGGAGATCGAGATCACCACGCTGGAATCGGTGGTGAAGGATGCGGGATTCATCCTGGCAGAGAAAATCGAGGAACCGGTCGCGGCGCAAAAGGTCGAGGACGGTAAACTCGACGAATCGGCGGATGAAGAAGAAGGGGGGACCGCCAAGTACTGTGAGAGCGTGACCTGCACCTGGCCGCATCAGGATATGCGTATCTACGAGGTTAATCTCAAGGGCGTGACGGATAGGGTCATGGACGGGCTCCGGGCGGAGCCGTTCGGCGCGGGGGCCGTCAAGATGAGGTCCGAGTGGGTTGGCCCCAAGGTGGGTGATCAGTTGAGGGTGGCGGGCGTCTCGTCCCTGGGGTTCGCCCTTCTGTTCATCATGCTCTACATCGCGGTTCGTTTCGACTTGAGATTCGCGCCCGGCGCGGTGGTGGCATTGATCCACGATGTCATCATCACCCTGGGTATTTTTACAGTGCTCAGAATCGACGTGACCCTGGCGACGGTGGCGGCCCTGCTGACCGTTGTGGGTTACTCGCTCAATGATACCATCGTCGTGTTCGACCGTATCAGGGAGAACCTGGGCAAGGTCCGGGAGCGGAAGATGGAGCATGTGATCAACCTCTCCATCAATCAAACCCTGAGCCGCACGATACTGACATCCATGACGACCCTTCTGGTGGTCACGGTGTTGCTGACCGTCGGCTGGAATACCACCATCAGGGATTTCGCCGTGGCGCTCCTCATCGGGGTCCTCATCGGCACTTACTCCTCCATCTTTGTCGCCTCGCCGGTCGTGGCGTGGCTCGATACGCGTTTTAGCAAGAAAAAGGCGTAGCAGTGTTTCCCCAGGCGACATGGAGAGTCGCCGAGCCCGACGCCCAGGCGGTGGATAATCTCGTCGACCAGTTGGGGGTCAACCGGATCCTGGCCACATGTCTGGTGAACAGGGGGCTGTGCGAGATCGATGCGGCGCGTGAGCACCTGGAGCCCAGGCTTGCACGACTCCTCCTTCCGGGAAAGATGGCCGGCCTCTCTGCAGCCGCAGAACGCACCGTGGAGGCCATAAGGCAAAAAGAGCGGGTAGGCGTATTCGGCGACTATGACGTGGACGGAGTGGCCAGCGCCGCGATTGTGGTGAACTTTTTACGGGAGTTGTCGGTGGAGACCGAGACCATCATCGCCGACAGGTTCACCGGGGGATACGGCCTGGGGCCGGATGTGGTCGAGCGCCTGGTGGGATCCGGGTGCGGCCTCATCATCGTTGTCGATTGCGGGACCAGCGACCACGAGGCAATGGAGCGGGCGGCCCAGCTGGGAGTCGATGTGATCATCATAGATCACCATCGAGTGGGGGGCCCCCATCCCAGGGCGGCGGCGTTCGTCAATCCGCAGCGCGCTGATTGTGAATTTCAGGAC
>JAUXHN010000221.1 GCA_030621515.1 Deltaproteobacteria bacterium
GTGGCGGCGGGGATGGCCAGGTTGCCGGTGGGAAAGGTGATCCTGTGGGGAGCGCTGTCGGCGGCGGCGTGGAACGCGCTGATAATCGGTGCGGGGTTCGCGGTGGGCAAAAACTGGGATCGACTCTCGGAGTTGTTGCGCACCTACACTCTGGTCGCGTGGATTGTTGTCGGGGGCGTTGTGATATCACTCGTTGTAAGGTGGGCCTGGAAGAAGCGATCTTGACGTTGGCCCTGCTTCGGAAGCCCTTCGCAGGATCCTTGGAGTTAGATTGGGCTAACGCGCCATCGCGCCCTCCACGTCCTCGATGGTTTTGGGAATACCGTCGCCCAGCACCCGGCTGCCGTTCTCTGTGATGAGCACGTCGTCCTCGATTCGCACCCCGCCGAACCCGATGTACTTCTCCACCTCGTTGAAGTTGATGAAATCGGCGTTCTTTCCCTCACCCTTCCAGCGCTCTATCAACGCGGGGACGAAATAGATGCCCGGTTCCACTGTAATGACGAACCCGGGTCGCAGCTTCTTGGCCAGGCGCAGGAAGGACAGGCCGAACTGCTTGGATCGCTGATCGCCTTTTGGGTAGCCGACCAGATCGCCCAGATCTTCCATGTCGTGCACGTCGCCGCCGATCATGTGACCAAGGCCGTGCGGGAAAAACAGAGCGTGGGCGCCCGCCTCGACCGCCCTGTCAACATCGCCCTTCATCAGGCCCAGGCCCTTCAGGCCTTCGACCGCCGTACGCGCGGCAATGAAATGGATGTCCCGGTTGGAGACTCTGGGACTCGCTGCGGCGATTGCATCGATCTGCATATCGAGAACTATCTGGTAGATGCCCTTCTGTTTGTCCGTGTATTTGCCCGAGACCGGGAACGTGCGGGTGATGTCAGAGGCGTAGAAACCGGGGGGCGCCTCCACTCCACTGTCCACCAGAAGGAGGTCTCCGTCCTCGAGAACGTTGGTGTACGTGTTGTTGTGCAACACCTCGCCGCGGACGGAGACAATGGGAAGGAAGGACTGGGGCATGTCGTGGCGAAGGGCGACACCCTGCATGGCGCCCGCCACGTCCGCTTCCAGGATCCCCGGCTTGATCATGCCGAGCGCTCGGGCGTACATCTCCTTGCTCACGGCGTGGGCGCGTTCCATCTCGGCCACTTCCTCGTCCGTCTTTATTGAACGTTGCTCGACCACTGCCATGGCCAGGTCTCGGCACGCGCCGCCGGCCAGCTCGAACCAGGAGACGCCAAGGAGAATGGTCAGCTTGAGGGTCGCCTCGGCCCGGTACGGGGGCAGGTAACGTATGGTCACACCCTGTTTTTTCAGGTTCGCCAGCGTTTCGCCAAGGGTGCTGAACTCGGCGGTTCTGTCTATTCCGGCGGCTCGCGCGTGGTCCTCGAGCACCGGATGGGGGCCGTGCCAGATGAGATCGTCGGGATCCTCGCCGGGGCCGTACATGGTCACCGCTCCGTCCGGGAAGATGAGGATCGCCATGCCCGGAAGGTTGGTTCCAACGTAGTACAGAAAGTGAGAGTCCTGCCTGAAGGGATACGGGTTTGCCGGGTAATTCCGCGGCGCCTCGTCCTGTCCGATGAACAGGATCGCGTCGTCTCCAACCACCTTTCGCAAGTGGTTGCGGCGTGATGAATATGTGCTCGCGTTCATGTCTTTCCTCCTGGTGCCTATTTAGGACGATATCTTTAATGCCAGCAAGTCGATATTTGGAGTCTCATCCGATATACAAAAAGGTATGCGGGGTTTCCACAGGATGTCGGTGGTGGCTGCGGCTGCATTTGTTGTGGCCGGTTGCTTCACTACCGGCAGTTCGCCTCTCTCCGGAGATGAGCCTTCTCGAGCGGCGTCCACCTGCCTCGGAATGAACAGTCGTCCCCCGACGGAGGACGCGGGCGAGGTTTCCGTCAAGAAGGGTGGAACGATCGCCATACGCATCGAATCCGAGCCGGGCACCCTTTTATCCATGTACTCCCTGAATCCGGTCGTCAGGCACATCGCCGATCACGACGTGCTCGAGGCCCTCGTATCCGTGGACTCGCTCACGGGACACGTAGTTCCACAGCTCGCAAAGAGGTGGGAGGTGGACTCAAAGGAGGGCATCTACACTTTCCACCTGACGCCGGATGCCCGCTGGCACGACGGCAACCCGGTGGTTTCGAGAGACGTGGGATTCACGTTCGAGCGGTTGCTCGACCCGGTAGGCGGCGCCGTCCTCCGGGGAGATTATCTGGACATCAAGAAGGTGGAGACACCGGACGATCTCACGGTCACCATACAACTGGACAGGCTTCGTCCGGGCTTTCTCGAATCCCTGTCGAGGCTTCCGATCCTTCCGTCCCATGTTTTTAAAAATGAGATCGTTCCCAGCCACGCGATTGCCCGGGCTCCGATCGGCTCCGGCCCTTTCAAGTTCGGATCCTGGAAGACCGGCAACTTTATAGAGATCGTCAGGAACCCGGATTGGCGCGGCGAGCCCCCGGCGCTGGATCGGATAATCTACAGGGTGGTTCCCGACAACAGAGTCGCCATTGGCCTGTTCCGCGGGGGAGATCTCGATATAGTGACCAACGCGGGTTACGTCGATCCCGAGAAGATCGAGGGCGGGTGGGTCATGACATATCCCCTCTCGCGCTTCGAGGCCTGGGTATACAACGTGTCCAGCCCCGTCTTCTCCGACAGCCTGACGCGGCGTGCCGTTGGAAGCCTCATCGACAGAAAAACCATAAGGCGGTCGGTGTTCAGATGCCTGTCCGAGATCGTGGACTCTCCCTGGCCGCACACGGAGATTCGTGACGTCGACGATATTTCTTCGGTGGCCTACGATCCGTCGGGGGCTCGCGCGATGTTGGCGTCGGCGGGATGGGCAGATGACGATGGAGACGGTGTCCTCGAGCGTGGAGGTGTTGCGCTGGAGTTTACATTGCTGCTCACGGATACCGGCCGTGACACGAGGCGCGCGGTCATGGTTATACAGCAGGATCTGGCGCGCGCCGGGATTGACATGCGCATCATGACCGTCAGCCCGGGAGGATATTCCGAGCGACTGAGAAAACATCGATTCGATGCCACAGTGGTTACAATTTCCAACCGTCAACCGTTCGATCCGACCCCCTTGTTTCACAGTTCTGGGATATCAACTGGAACCAACATGGGGCTCTTCAGCGACGGCGAGATCGACACGTTGCTGGAATCCATCGCGGCACAACGAGATCCGGACGAGCGCCGCGCCCTCAAGCGCAAGTTCGATGCGAGGCTCGCGCTCGAGCAACCCGTGACCTTTACCTTCCGTCCCGTCCGGCTGGCAATCGTCCGCGACGGGATAACGGGGGTTGGTATAAGGGACGAGTGGATCGACGAGGGGGCGCTCGCGCTCGTCGACTCCTTTCGAGGTTCCCCGTGATCCGTTTCCTCATCCGCAGGCTGGCGACGCTGCTGCCGTCTGTTTTTGGAATCAGCCTGGTCACCTTCGTGCTGGTGAACCTGGCCATGGGCAACCCTGACGCGGCCGACTCGGGCGTCGTCTCTGCGACGGGGACCCTGGACAGGGAGACGGCACAGGAGTTGGGCAGGGCGTACGGGCTGCACCTTCCGCTGTTTATAAACTTCTCGATAGAGGATGCTCGCACGCGCGCAAAACGAGATATTCGGCGTCTCGCCGATCCCGCAAGGAAAGGCCAGGCCATCCGTTCTCTCGCCGGTTCAGGCGGAGCGGCGCTTCCGTACCTGGCCCCAGCCCTTTCCGATCTCGAGGGAGAACAAAAGGCCGCAGCCCTTTCCGCTCTCGGGAAGATCGCCGTGAGAATCGGGATCGCGCAGGCGGTGGAGAACTCACAGGATCCCGCTGCCTTCTGGATTCGCTACTGGAGCATCTACGGATCCGACTTCAAGCCGGTCCGGTCGGCCCGTCTGGTCCGGCGACTGATCCGCCGCGAGGATCAACTGGCCCTCGTGGAGTTGCGGAGCCTGGACACGTTCTGCATGCCCGAAATCATGGATGCCCTGGACATGGAACTCCCCCCAGAGGCACAGGCTCGTCTGGTCGATCTCGCCATGGAGCTCACGAGCAGGGACGATCCTCTCGATCCATCGGATCCAAAAATCGATCGAGAGATCGTCATCAATCGATGGATGGAATGGTGGAACCAGCGATACGATCTGTACACGACCTTCGAGGGGTGGAGAACCGTGACAGGCGCCATAACCGAGACGCGGTATTTTCGCTGGTTGAGCCGTTTCGCGACCTTCGACTTCGGGGTCTCCGTGCGGGACGGCAGATCGGTTCGCGCGAAGATCGCCGAGCGCCTGCCCGTGACACTCCTCCTGTCTTTTCTGGCTCTCGTGGCCGCGTACGCAATAGCCATCCCCCTCGGTGTGATCTCGGCCGTGCGCCACGGCGGCGTTTTTGATCGCGTGACAACAGTTATCCTCTTCGTGGTCTACTCCCTTCCCGCTTTCTGGGTGGCGATGCTGTTGTTGAGATATGTGGGCAGTTCCGGCCATCTGGATTGGTTCCCCTCCCAGGGACTCTCCAGCCCGGGATCCGAGAACTGGTCCATTCTGCGGCGGATCGGTGACACGGCTCATCACCTCGCGTTGCCGGTTCTTTGCCTGTCGTTCGTCTCCATGGCGATGCTCGCTCGCTACCAGAGGGTGGGAATGCTACAGGTCATCGAGAAGGACTTCATGCGGACGGCGCGCGCCAAGGGGCTTTCCAAGACCCAGGTCATATTGCGCCACGGGCTTCGCAACGGCGTCATTCCGGTGATCACCATGATGGGGCTGCAGCTTCCCTACCTGGTGAGCGGCTCGGTGGTGGTGGAGCGGATCTTCGGTATTCCCGGCATGGGCCTCGAGACCTTCGAGGCCATTCGCGCGGGCGATCATGCGTGGCTCATGGCCGTTGTTACGGTCACCGCCGTGCTGACCATGTTGGGCATAGTTCTGTCCGATCTCATCTACGCCGTCGTCGATCCGCGAATAGTTCCGGGTCGCCGCCTGGAGAAACTGTCATGATCGCCGGGCCTGTAAAGAAACGGGTGGGGTGGTTTATCCGTTACATTCGACGCTACACCAGGCGCCCGATGGCCATGATCGCTCTGATCTTCATGGCCATCGTCGTGCTTTGCGCGCTTCTCGCGGATGTTCTCGCATCGGACAAGCCGGTTCTCCTGCACCTCGACGGGAAGCTCTACATCCTGCCGGCCATCTTCGACGACAAGGATCTGGTGGACCACGACAACCAGACCATCGTCGCCGCCATCTCGGAGCGCGGGGGCTGGGCGGTGCTTCCTCCGGTACCGTACGGGCCCAACCAGACGAAGGTGGACGGACGGGTGGATTGGCTCCAGGCGCCCCACGGGGATCATCTTCTGGGCACTGACGACAGCGGCAGGGACGTGCTGGCGCGGATCATCCACGGGGCGCGATCCTCTCAGCTCGTGGGGATCGGCTCCATTGCCCTGAGTATGTTACTCGGGGTTCTGATCGGGGCCTTCGCCGCGTACTTCGGCGGCTTGCCCGATCGCACGGCCCTCATTTTAATAGAGACGCTCACGGCCTTTCCCACATTTTTTCTGATCCTGGCGATCCAGGGGCTACTGGGCACCGGAAGCTTGCTCCAGCTGGTGATAATCATCGGCGCCACGCGCTGGACGGATGTGGCTCGCGTCACGCGGGCCGAAGTGCTCAGGGTCGTCAACGAGGATTACGTAGACGCCGCGCGCGCGCTTGGCCTGGGACATCTTCGGATCCTGTTCCTGCATGTGTTGCCGGGCGCCATCGGACCGGTGGTAGTGTCAGCCACCTTCGGGGTGGCCGGCGCCATTCTCATCGAGTCGACGCTTTCGTTCCTCGGTTACGGCGCGCCGCCTCCGACCGCGAGCTGGGGACAGCTCCTCACGGACGCATTCAACAACGAGGGTTGTTACTGGCTGACGATCTTTCCTGGCCTGGCCCTGTCGCTTACGGTACTTTCCATCAACCTCGTGGGCGAGGGACTGCGCGAGGCGGTCGATCCGGCCGATTGACGAGGCGCCGGGATGGGGTCAAAAAAGATGGAAGAGATCTGGACCGTAAAGAAGATCCTCGATTGGGCGATCGGTGATTTTGGGAAAAAGGGAATGGATTCTCCGAGGCTGGAGGCCGAACTCCTGCTCTCCAGCGTGCTCAAGTGCGATCGCATCTCATTGTACACGGGGTTCGATCGCCCCCTCGAAGGAGGGGAGCTCGAGTCCTTCAGGGATTTTGTAGTCCGCCGCAGAAAAGGTGAACCCGCGGCGTACATCCTCGAGCACAAGGAGTTCTGGTCACTGGATCTCAGGGTATCGAAAGAGGTTCTGGTGCCGCGCCCCGATACAGAGACCCTGGTGCAGGCCGCGCTGGATCTGGTGGGGGATTCGGTCTGCCGCGTGATCGATCTTGGAACCGGATCGGGCTGCGTGGCGATAGCGATGGCGAAGGAGCGGGAGCTGCTGGAGATCGACGCGGTGGATATCTCCGCAGGTGCGTGTGAGGTGGCGCGGGAAAACGTATCGAAGTACGGCCTGGACGATCGCGTCCGCGTATACGAGGGGGATCTTTTCACCGCGCTGCCGACCGGCGAACGTTACGGAATGATCGTCGCCAATCCCCCATACGTCGTCGACGCCGAGATCGACGAGCTCGAACAGGAGGTCAGGCTGGAGCCCCGCATCGCCCTCGCCGGAGGCGAGGACGGTCTCGACGTGGTGAAAAGGATCCTCGACTTGGCGCCGAGATACCTGGAGTCGGGTGGGTGGTTGCTTCTGGAGATTGATCCGAGACAGGCCTCTACTGTGGCGATGGACATCGGCCCGGCCACGCTGGGAGTGGAGGGCCGGATCGTCAAGGACCTGGCGGGCAGGGATAGGGTCGTCGTTTTTCAGATCTGAGTCACTCGTACACGGTGAAAGAGAAGTCATCCCATCCGAGGCCGTAGGCGTCGGTCACGTTGAACACTTCGATGCGCGTTATCTCCGGGTATGCTGAAAGATCTATCAGGATTGGCGTGTAGTCACTTCCCACGCCTGTAACAGGTACGACAGCGGTTTCAACGCCGTCTTGGAAGACGCGCACCTGGGCGACTTGACCCGTGTCGCCCGCTCCGACTGCGTACAGAGAAAGTCCAAAGGCGGGTTCCGTGAAATCTACGTAATAATCCCCTTCGCATTCAGAGGTGGATCCATACGTGCAGATGATGTTTGGCGGCGATGTTGTGTACGTTGACGCGAGATCGAGGGTGCGTACCACATTGCCGGCCTCGGACGAAAAGACAGCGTATTGATCATACTGATTATCGATTGTCACATAGTTTCCAAAGCTATCGAAATCTATGACAACATCGACCGCCGTCCCACTGTCCGTGTCGGTATCAGTGTCGGTGTCGGTATCCGTGTCAGTATCCGTATCGGAGTCGGAATCGGAATCGGAGTCGGAATCGGAGTCGGAGTCAGAGTCAGAATCAGAGTCGGAATCGGAATCAGAGTCACTTGACGAGTTCCCGGTCTCCACGGAGTTTCCTTCACATCCGGTCAGAAACAACAGAATGACAAGTAATTTAATAATGCTTTCT
>JAUXHN010000313.1 GCA_030621515.1 Deltaproteobacteria bacterium
CCGATCAATTCGGCATCGAGAAACTGTTCTAGAAAAATCGGGGTCAAGAACCCCTCAAAAAGAAATGGAAAGGAGCAACCACATGAGTTTGGATTGGATACCGCGCGAGGACGGCCTGAAAGATCACGATCTCTGGGGAGACGAGTTTTTTGGAGACGAGGCGCCCAGCACCAAGTACGAGCTGCGCCCCATCGTGAACCCGAAGACCGGCGAGGAAGTGAAGGACATCTACTCGGCCTGGATCATCCTCAACAACCCCAAGCAATACAACTCCTACACCACCGGGATGGTCAAGGGCGTCATCGCCGGCATGCACAAGGCTAGCATGGATCGCAGGGTGGTCTCGGTGATCTTCACGGCCGAGGGCGACAAGGCGTTCTGTACGGGCGGCAACACCAAGGAGTACTCCGAATACTACTCGCTCAAACCCACCGAGTATGCCCTGTACATGGATCTATTCAACGGCATGGTAGACGCCATCCTCAATTGCAAGAAACCGGTGATCTGCCGGGTAAACGGCATGCGCATCGCCGGCGGCCAGGAGATCGGGATGGCCTGCGATCTGGCCGTCTCCTCGGACCTTGCCATCTACGGTCAGGCCGGCCCGCGGCACGGCTCTGCCCCCGTGGGCGGTTCGGCCGACTTCCTG
Organism: Deltaproteobacteria bacterium; assembly: GCA_030621515.1. Classification (GTDB taxonomy): domain Bacteria; phylum Myxococcota_A; class Polyangia; order JAAYKL01; family JAAYKL01; genus JAUVAN01. Next base: position 650 of record JAUXHN010000313.1, read on the forward strand.
CCGTGGATGCTCCCCATGGAGCTGGCCATGTGGAACTGTATCTCCTGTGAGATGTGGAGCGCCTACAAGATGAAGAACCTGGGCCTCATCTCCAAGGTCGTCCCGGTTATCAAGGACGGTGACAAGTGGACGCGCAACCCGCAGATCATCACGGACAAGTACATCGACGACGGCGAGGTTGTCTACGGCGAGTTCAAGACTGGCGAGGAGGCCAAGAAGGCCCGCGCCATCGTCAAGGAAGCCAAGACCGACTTCGAGCTACTCGACAAGGAAGTCGCCAATATCAACTGGACCTTCACCAACCTGTTCCCCCACTGCCTGCAGATGTCCATCGACTCCGTGCGGCAGAAGAAGAAATCCTTCTGGGACCAGGGCAAGCTCGGCTACCGCCACTGGCTGGCCACCAACATGAGCTCCGAGGCGTTCCTGGGATTCACCGCGTTCAACACCAAGCGAATCACCGGCCAGGACACCATCGACTTCATCAAGTACCGCCAGCTGATCGCCGAGGGTGAAAAGGTGGACGAGAAGCTCTTCGAGGCCGTGCTCGGAAAACCCAAATAGCCTCACCTACAGCATTATAAGGCGTCGAGAAGAATCCCCAGGCGCTCGCGCTTGCCGGGCGATGTGTCGTTTTTTCTTTCCAGATCGCGAATAGCTCGCCGCAGGCGAGGAAGATCCGGATGCTCCCCATATCCTCGCGTGTGCTTGATAAATTCAAGGCAGTCAGTCATATCCGACTCGGTAAACCGACCGATCTTGAGCAGCACGAAAAGAGTGATATCAGGCCTGAAAATGGTCGCCTGCCTGCCCTTTCGAAGAACAACCAGGTTGTCTTTCCAGTTTTCGATTCGATGCAGAAAGAATGCGCCCGACTGGTTCACGGCTTCCACCGGGAGACCGAGTTGCTCGGCAATTTCCATGAGAACGAGCATCTGATCGCTGGTCGCATCCTTTGTCCAGGCGACGTCGATGTCCAATGTCGTTCGATGCTCGATGCCCAGAAACGGCAGCACGGCGCCGCCCATCACGACCCAGTCTCCAGCAAGTCGGTTCGAGGCCATCTCTACAAAACGCACAATCAGGGCTCGATCGATAACGGTCACAGGTAATCCCCCAAAATGCGCTCTGCGATGCGCTTCAACTTGATCACCCGGCCGTCCGGATCGTCTGGCACCAGGTCGTTCATCATCGGCGATTTGGCGAAATTTTTGTGATAGGTCGTTGGAAAACTCGTCTGGAGCGCGAGCAGTACAGCCTCGAGGCTCTCCCTCTTTCGCTCAGGGGAGGTGCCGAGGCATTGCCGCTCGGCATCCCGCGCCGCAAGCCTCAGGTTGTGCACCAGGATCTCTATCGTCGGAGCTCGCCGTAATGAACCTCGCTTGGTTAATGGGAGCCCACAATCGATAAGCGCGTCCCAATCTGCGCTCGAATCATCAACCTTCAGCTTCAGGCCCAGGGAACGCAGGATGCGCTCCAACGTCGAAAGAGAAGGATTGGCCCGACCGGCTTCCAGGTTCTGGACAGTTGCCAGGCATACTTCCGACATGCGGCTCAACTCGATCTGGGAGATGCTCAACTCTTTTCTCGCTTCTCTGATGCGACGACCCATTGCAATCATACCTATTATAATAGGCGTAATATAATAGTTCTGCAAGTCATTGTAGACGTTCTCGCCGACAGTCTATCCCGGCGGACAAGCAAGCTTCGGCGGATGATCGCATTCTTTACATGTCAACTATTCGTTGACACCTGCACTTGTTTTCAAGTATGTTTATTACATAGAGGAATAACCAATGACCACCGTGAACACAGACAAAATAAGAGAGTTAATGACGGCACGGGGTCTGGACGTCACCGGACTCGCGCGGACGGCTGGCCTGTCACGGCAAGGGCTGTACAGATTTCTTCACCCCGGATACGAACCCTTCACTCGAGGTTTCATCGCTGTGGCCAGAGCCCTCGAGGTCACCCCTGAGAGCCTTATAACGTCCAATACCGGCATGGATGCACACGAGAATGTCCTGCTCTTGCTGGAACAAGCCGTCGATGGAGAACCAAGAGCCTTCGAGCTGATACCAGCCGCCCTCGCGCGTCTGACGAGATCGGGACTCAAAAGCCTGGCCGACCAATCTGAAGTGCGCCACCGGCTCCTGGCTGCGGCTGGAGAGTTGTCTAATCAGTTCAGCCCCAACCGACGCATTGAAGAATTCGTCGGGCTGCACTCGTCACAATACAAGCAAGGACAAGCGTTCTTCTTCTCCCATCGACTGATGGACGCCGAGAGAATCCTGGCCGACACTCCCCATGCAATGAGGAAACATCTCGTCTTTGGCGCGTTCAACATCGAAGATTTCGAAAGACATCTCGCCTGATGTTGATCTCAAGGGATGATCTCAAGTACCTGCTCGCCCGGCTCGACCGCGTTATAAGCGAACAGGTGGACCTTCTTCTCGTGGGGGGAAGCGCCGTGCTCGTTCTGTGCCCCCGCGCAGTGGCTACAAAGGATCTGGATGCCTTCCCCACCGATTCCCTGCACCATCTCTCAAGGGCACTTAAAAACATCCGAACACAAGACGAAACGATAGACCTGAACACCGCAAGCGCAGCCTTCGAAACCTACCTGCCGGATGACTGGCAATCCAGGATCATAATTTCCGCCGAATTCTCCACCAACAGCATCAGGGTGTTCACTCCTGCGGCGGAGGATCTCGCCGTCATGAAAGTGTTCAGATACGTGGCCAAGGACGCAGAGGATATCGTACGCCTTGCCGATCTCGGAAATTTTCACAGTGAAGATTTCCGCTCAAGGTTCCTGGACGTACTACCCGTCACGATCGGCGATACGAGAAGGCATGCTCAATCTTTCTGCCTTGCCTGGAACGCTCTGTACCCGGATCGGAAGCACGAAATCGACGAGGTGTTGAAAGCGGCCGACATGTGACCACACCTCTTCTTTGAAGAACCCGGTGTCCCTTCATATTAGAATGTTGTAGAGTCCTGCTCACATGAGAAACACATGAAGCGAGAGGTGAAAAACATGTCGAACGTACCAGACAAGATCCAGACCTGGCAGATGGTC
>JAUXHN010000286.1 GCA_030621515.1 Deltaproteobacteria bacterium
CCAGGCCCCGCGATACGCGTTCGATATCGACTCCCTCCCTCGTGCGAAGGCCGAGCATTACGAGCTCACGGGCGTGGTCCAGGGGACGGATGACTTCCCGTTGCGCCGGCTCGCCGTTCATATATTTTTCCACATCGGCGCTGTTGACCAGGCGGATCATCAGATCGCCGTCCTTTTCAAATCCGTGGGCGCCGGCTCCAAGACCGACGTAACTCCCCCCCGACCAATAATGTCGATTGTGTACGCTCGTATGACCGGGTCGGGCATAGCTGGACACCTCGTAGCGCTCCAGGCCCGCCCTTGCCAGCTCCGAGCCCACCGCGAGCCACAGGTCCGCCATGGCGTCCTGATCGGGCAGCGGCGGATCCAGACCGGCGGCGCGCCGCCCCAGAGGTGTATCAGGCGCGACGGTCAACTCGTAGGCCGATACGTGATCCGGACCAAGCTCGCATACCTTGCGAATCTCCCGAGTCAGGCCGTCGCGGTTCTGGCCCGGCGTGCCGTAGATGATATCGACGCTCACCGAGCGCGCGCCACTGCCGCGGGCCATCGCAACCGCCCTCGCCGCCGCCGCCACGTTATGCCGCCGCCCGAGCCACCTCAGGCGCTCGTCGTCCATGGCCTGAACGCCCACGGAGAAACGGCTCACCCCCGCGTCCACCAGCCGCCTGAACCACTCGTCGTCCGCGTCACCCGGGTTGAGCTCCACCGTCACTTCCGAAACTCTCGCCCCGCCCGTCAGCGTGCGAATGAGCCGTTCGAGATCGGCGGCGGGCCACAGGGAGGGCGTGCCTCCTCCGAGGTAAACCGATAACGGCTCACGTTCCTCGCCGGCGACTTTGCGACCGCTCCATTCTTCGAGCAGCGCTTGCAGGTAGCGTTTCGTCGGTATGACGTCCACATCCATGGACACGAAATCACAGTACGGGCACCTCCCCTTGCAAAACGGGAAATGGACATATATTGAGAATGCGCTCATCTTGGTCAGCGTAGTGGAACCAGGAGAAATGATAAACGGAATGGGTCAGAAAACCGTCACTGCACTGGTGCTGTGTCCGAACACCCCACCCGGTGAGGGAGTGGAACGCAAGATCGCCGGCCTGACCGTCGGTGAGCGTCTGCTGCTCGCTCTTTCATTCGAGGGGGTCGGCAGGGTAGCGTTCATCGGCGACGGTCCCCGGCCGGTATCGTCCCGGGCCGACATCGAGATCTTCGATGCGGACAGCGACATCCCCCCGGACGAGCCGTTCTGGCTGCTCACCTCGGACACGGTGTTCGATCGATCGATGCTCAGGGAGGGTAACGAACCCGATCCGGATCTTCCCCTCCGCCTCCTCGATCCACCCGCCTGGAAAGCCGTCGTGGAAGACCCTGCCGGATGGCTGGCTCTGACCGACCCCGGCCGCGCAAAAGAGGGCAGCCGGTTCGCAATTCGCATCACCGATCGAGCGATGGCCCGGGCCGCACAACGAGCCCTTCTGCTATCGTTGATAAAGCCTGTCGACGGCTTCGTATCGCGCCACATCAACCGCAAGATCTCCCTTGCAATCACCAAACACCTGGTGCGCACCGGCCTTTCGCCCAACCACCTGACGGTGTTTATAATGATCCTGGGCGTGGCGTCCGGCGTGTTCGCCGCCCTGGCGGAGCCCTGGTGGATGCTGGTTATCGCCGGTTTTCTTTTTCAGGCTCAGTCGGTGCTGGACGGGTGCGACGGAGAGATCGCCCGCATCACCTATCGCTTCTCATACACGGGCCAGTGGATGGACACCATCGGTGACGATCTGACCAACTGGGCGTTCACCCTCGGCCTGGCGATCGGCCAGGCGCGCATGATGAACCTGCCGTGGCTCTACGTGGCCGGAGGATACGTTCTTGTAGCGCAGCTCTGGGCCGCGGGGATCATGTACCAGCGTTTAATCAAGATGGGCACCGGCGATCTGCTCGCCATACCCAACGCGGTCACCAGTGGCGAAGCCAGGGGCTTGATAGGACGGATCATCAAGGTTCTGCATGTCATGACCAAGAAGGACACTTTCGTCTTTATCACGGCAATCATGGCCGCAGCCCAGATCCCCCTGGTGGCGTTCGGGCTGATAGGGTTCGGATCCACGGCAATGGCCATCGGGCTCACCATCAACGAATACAGGTTGAGAAGGAGAGAGCATTGACCGACCATGAGAACAAGGTGCGTCGCGTGTCGCAAGAGAAGGCCGCGAAGTTCAAGGAATACGCACGAGAGTACGGCGAAGCCCGCAAGTCCATTCCCACGGGCTTCAACCAGGCTGAACAGATCGGGCGCCGCAAGCAGCGTATCCTCGAGGTCCTCGGCGGATCCGAAGAGAACTGGAACTCCTGGCAGTGGCAGATGCGCAATCGAATCGACGACGCCGAGGTCCTCGGCCGAATCTTCGATCTTCGCCCCGATCAAGTCAGTGAGATCAAGCAGGTAGCGGGCAAGTTTCGCTGGGGCGTGGCCCCGCACTATGCGAGCCTGATGAGCCCGGAGGGGGGCGGCTGCCCGATGTGGACGCAGATGATCCCGAGCATCGAGGAGCTGGCCATGACGGGCGTGCCGGACTTCTCGGGCGAGGAGTACAGCTCTCCCACCAGGGCGCTCGTCCGGTGGTACCCCGACAGGGTCATCATCTACTCCACCAACATCTGCTCTTCTTTCTGCCGCCATTGCCTCAGGAGGCGTCACATCGGCGAGGTGGACAAGCCCACGCCCGAGGAGGATATTCACGAGGCCCTCGACTACCTGAGGAACAACCCCGAGATTCGCGACGTGCTCTATACCGGCGGCGACCCCCTCACCTTCGGCGACGACAAGGTGGACTGGCTCCTCGGCGAGTTGGGCAAGGTCGAGAGCGTCGAAATCAAGCGCATTGGATCGCGCATACCCGTCACGATGCCGCAGCGGATCACGCCTCAACTGTGCAAGGTTCTTGCCAGGCACCACCCGCTCTACATCAACTTACAGTTCAACCACCCCAAAGAGATCACGCCGGAGGCGGCCGAAGCGTGTGCACGACTCGCGGACGCGGGCATCCCCCTGGGCAACCAGACGGTGCTCCTGCGCGGAGTGAACGACGACCCCCACGTGATGAAGGCGCTCTGCCACGAGCTGCTGAAGATCAGGGTGAAGCCGTACTACATCTACCACTGCCAGGGCACAATCGGCATCGAGCACCTGCGCACTCCGGTGGAGACGGGCATCGAGATCATCGAGAGCATGCGCGGATTCACCACCGGTATGGCCGTGCCCGCGTTTATCATCACGCCCTCGGGCCTCGGCAAGACCCCGCTCCAGCCCAACTACCAGATCTCATCCGGCGAGGGGTACATCCAGCTTCGGAACTGGGAAGGACGCGCGTATAAATACGACAATCCACCCCCTCGGCGCGACGAGGGAAACGATGATCAATGATGCGAAAATGCTGGCCCGATTTCTGGACAGCCTCAAGGATTCATTTGTCTTCGTGGATACTGACCACGTTATCCGTTACCTCAACAAGGTTGCCCTCGAACGACACGGCGAAAAGCTTGAGGGCACCTCCGTCTTCGACTGCCACAACGAGAAATCCAACGAAATGATCCGCGAGATCTTCGCAAAGATGGCCGACGGCCTGGAAGAAGAACTCATCACCGACAATGAGAAGCACCGGATCTACATGCGGGCCGTCCGGGACGAAAAGGGCACGTTGATCGGTTACTACGAGCGGTACGAGAGGCCAAATTAGAGAAAGACGTCGGTGTCCGGCTTCTCCTCGATGGCGAGAATCTCTATCAGCGAGGGCTTGAACCTTTCATCCCTGCAGATCCTGTTGAGAATGCTGACCACCGAGCGGGCGGTGTCTTCCAGGCGATCGGGAGCCACGGAATTTCCCAGTCGTTTCCCGATGTACTCTCCGTTTTCGAGATCTATGATCTCCAGGTAGGTGGGATCCTCGAAAAACACCCGATCGCTCTCCTTGCAGGCATCCATGGACGCCCGAACCCTATCGTCCAGCGTAACGCCCACGAAGATAGTCTGTTCGGATGGCATCGGGGGAAAGACCTACCAGACCAGGTTGCTCGCTTTGCGAAGACGCGGAATGATCTGGGCCTCTTGCACGAACTTGTCGCAATCAAGGCATGAGAAGGAACGCCAACGCTTGGTGGAGGCCTCGTTCAGGCAGCGGTCGTAGTGCTTGCAGTCGTCTCGGCGATGGAGACAAATTTCGCGAATGTCCAGTGTTTCGTCTAGTCGTTTCATTTCGGAATCTCTTGGTTACCTTTCGTTCCCCCGAAAATCGGCTTTACATTATAGTCCCGCGAGATAGCCAACGCAAATAAATCTGCATCGGTGTGCCCTGGTGCCGACCTACTGTGTCTCTGGAATCCTGTTTCGGGTCAAAAAAAACGTTCATTCGTATCCTGACCGCGCCCTATTCAGGGCGCGGCATGCAGGACGGAACGGTATAGGTCTCGCTGCGCCCATCGCAGGGCTGCCCCTTGATGATTCCGAACGTCTCCCCGGGAGCCTCGAAGACGGCCTGCGCAAGAGTGAAGCCTTTCACGTCGCCGTACGGATGGCGGCAGGGGCTGTAGGGCTTGCCGTCGTGGGAAGAAAGGGGAACCCTCAGATCCTCCAGG
>JAUXHN010000156.1 GCA_030621515.1 Deltaproteobacteria bacterium
GCTGGACGAGCGCAGGGGCCACGTGATCTGGATTCCCCTGAACGGCGGCGAGCCGAGGGATCTCACCCCTGGCGACATGCAGACACCTCCCCACGATCTCGGCGGTCACATGGATCTGAGCATCTCCCCGGACGGAGACGAGGTCGCGTTTACCTCAAACACCACGGCAAACCCGGCGTGGAATACCAACAACGACATCTTCGCCGTCTCCGTGGCATCCGGGGAGCCGCGCAATCTCACCGCCGAGTACGAGGGCTGCGACGCCGAACCGATCTACTCCCCCGACGGAAAATACATCTCCTACCTGGCCATGGAGCGACCCGGCTTCGAGGCCGATCGCAAGATCATCATGCTCTATGACCGCAACTCAAAGAAGCGCATCCCACTCACGGATTCCCTGGACCGCTCGCCGTACGGCTACTCCTGGGCCCCCAACGGGAAACATATCGTCTTCTACGCGGCGGACTCCGGCCGCGTCTCCCTGTACAAGGTTTCCGTCCCCTCCGGAGAGATCAAGAAGCTCGTGGACAAGGGCGTGAACTTAAGCCCCCAGGTGACCGGCGACGGCAGGAAGATCGTATACCTGGGGCAGAACATGTCCAGCCCCACCGAGGTGTACACGGTCAAAATGTCGGGTTCCCGCATCAAGCAGATCAGCCACATCAACGACGACCTCATGAGCGGGATCGAGATGGGGGATTTCGAGGACATCGAATACAAGGGCGCGAACGGCGACAAGATCCACGGTTTCCTGCTCAAGCCCCCCGGGTTCGACCCCAAGAAGAAGTACCCCCTGCTGATGCTCATCCACGGCGGTCCCCAGGGCGCGTTCGGCGACAGCTTTCACCCGAGGTGGAATATGCAGATGTTCGCAACCCCCGGGTTCGTCGTGGCGGCTGTCAATTTCCACGGCTCCGTGGGATACGGTCAGGATTTCACGGATTCCATCAGCGGCGACTGGGGGGGCAAGCCCTACGAGGACATAATGAAGGGCCTGGACCATGTGGCCAAGACGTACTCTTTCGTGGACGGGGACAACGTCTCTGCGGCGGGCGCCTCCTACGGCGGATACATGATCAACTGGATACTGGGGCACAACGACAAGTTCCGGAGCCTGGTCTGCCACGACGGGGTATACGAGATGGTCTCCATGTACGGCTCCACCGAGGAACTCTGGTTCCCCGAGTGGGAGAACAAGGGCACGCCCTGGGACGCGCCGGAGCTCTACGAGAAGTTCAACCCGTCCAACCACGTCAAAAATTTCAAGACACCCACCCTCGTGATCCACGGCGAGCACGACTACCGGGTGCCCTACACCCAGGGGTTGCAGCTCTTCACCGCCCTTCAGCGTCAGGGTGTGGAGTCCAGGCTCATCTTCTTCCCCGACGAAACCCACTTCGTTCAGAAACCCCAGAACGCGCGCCTCTGGTGGAACTCGGTCTTGAGCTGGCTCGCCGATCACGCCGATTTAAAATGGACTCCGCCGGGCAAGCGCTTCGGAAAAATGGGCAAGCGCAAGGGAAAGATCAAGAAGATCGCCGGCCGACGGGGATCCTTCAGAAACCGGTAGGCTCATGGACGCACGCCTGAAACAAGATAAGTATGACAAGGTCATTTCGCTGCTCGAGGCGGCCTGGCGCGAAACCGACGATCAAACGGCACGAATGGCCACAATTGCAGGGCTTCTATTTCGACACTTCGACGACTTCTTCTGGTCCGGTTTCTACCTGTTGCGCGACAACAACCTCACGGTCGGCCCCTATCTCGGCGCCCCCGCTGCGATCATCCTGCCCCGCGATCTCGGTGTCTGCTGGAGCGCCGTGAACAGCAACGAGACGATCGTGGTTCCCAACGTGCACGAGTTCGAGGGACACGTGCGCGTCGAAGGCAGATCCAACTCCGAGATCTCGGTTCCGCTCAGAGGAACGTCGGGGCAGGCTATTGGTGTCTTTCACGTCGATCACGCCGATTTCGATGCCTTCGATTCCATCGACATCGAATCCCTGGAACGAATCGTGTCCATGCTCTCCGTATAGTCAGGACCAATAAACGTGGACCCTGTTTTGCGCTTGCGAACACTGTACTTCGATGGGTGGTACTATTGATGACAAAGGCGGTTCCGATCCGATGACGAACAACTGCCGCAGACTACAACCAATTTGCTACACCAGCGACGACCGAACGCTTGTGGACGCCCTCAGGAAGGGTCACGTGGACGCGGCTGCCACCTTGTACGATCGGTACGCTGTCCATGTTCGCAAGGTGATTGTCCGGGTCATGGGAATGGACCAGGACCTGCCGGATCTCATCAACGAGGTCTTCTACCAGGCCCTCAAGTCGACAGATGCCATCGAAGACGGCTCGCGCCTGCAGGCCTGGATCACCCGGGTGGCAATCCACGTGGTGCGGGGGTGCATTCGCAAGCGACAACGGAAAAAATGGCTGCTGTTCAGACCCGAACGGGAGCCACGAACGGCCGGACCAAAAGCGGGTGCAAACGAAGAATCGTTGGAAATGGTGCGATGGGTGAGGGACGTGCTGGACCTGATGCCCGCCGACGAACAGATCGTGTTCGCGCTCCGCTACTTCGAGGAGATGAAGATAGTTGAGCTGGCCGAGGCCTGCGGAATCTCCAGATCTTCCGCCAAGCGGCGCCTGATCAGAAGTGAAAAACGATTTAGAAAAATAGCTGAAAAATATCCCGCATTGAGGCAACGCCTGGACCTCAGCGCCAAGTGGAGGAGACGATGAGCGACTTAGAAGCGATGGGCAAGGAGCTGACCGAAGTGGAGGACCGCCTCCTGCGCGACGATGCCAGCATCGAAGAGGCCCGGGAAGTATTTATCCGACGCGTGGCCGTCGCCCCCGCAAGGTCTTCCGACAACAAGATCCGCAGGCTTGTCCCGGCCCTGGCCGCCACCGCCGCAGTCGTCGCGGCCGTCGTCTGCACGGTGATCTGGTTGAAGCAGCCCCATACTTCGGATGTGCCGGTCGGTCGCTGGTTGCAAGCTCCACCCGACGGCGAGCTACCCCTTGAGTTCTCCGGCGGCGATCGAGTTATCTTTGCGGCCGGATCGCGGTGCCGTGTGGCGGAGTTGAACGACGACGGTGTGGTCCTGGTACTCGAAAACGGCGCGGCAAATGTGAACGTGCGCCATCGCGACGCCACCAACTGGAGAGTGAACGCCGGACCGTACGAGGTTCGCGTGACCGGCACCAGGTTCACTGTTGAGTGGAGACCGGACGAAACCCGCTTTGATCTGAACATGATCGAAGGGGATGTATTGCTTATTGGCCCCCTTGTGCCGGACGGGCAACGGGTCGCAGCCAATCAGAGTTTCTCGGCCACCATTTCGAAGAAGCAGGCGCAGCTCTTTTTGCGCGAAGACGGAAAACCCGAGTTGCCCACTGACATACTTCCGAAGCGCGAAGCCGAAACCTTCGAAGAGGCGAAAGCACAACCCGAGGCCCGGGACGTCGAGCGGACAGCCTCCACCTCCACGGTGACCAAAAAAGATGCGGAACCGGAGCCCGGGGTCCCGTCGAGCGCGGCGGTCAAGACGCCGAGCTGGCTCGAAAAGGCGGACGACGGCAAATACGAAGAGGCTGTCGGGATGGTGGTGGACCGGGGAATGGCGAGGACCCTGTGCGAGTCCGACGCCGCTGCGCTGTTGTTACTGGGAGATGCGGCGCGCTTGATCGGGCGTCTGGAAATGGCCTCCAAGGCCTATCGCAAGCTGCGCGATCGTTTCCCGGGCACCGGCAGGGCCGCCACCGCGGCGTTCTCCCTGGGGAGAATGGCTTTCGATCAGCAGGGGAACTGTGAGGAGGCTGTTCTCTGGCTGGAGGTGTATCTCAACGAACCAAGCGGCGCGACCCTCAGTCGAGAGGCCCTCGGCCGCCTCATGGAGGCCCAGATCCGGTGCTCCCGTACCGAGCCCGCAAAACAGACCGCGCGGCGATATCTGGATAACTACACGAACGGTCCACACGGACAGCGGGCACGCGAGCTGCTGGGGGAGGCGGGGCAAGAGTAGATTGATGAGCCTGCCCAAAGCGACGTCCGTCGCCCTCGTTGCATTATCGTTATGCGCGGGGATACCCGCCCTTGCGAACGACGCAGCCAAAGTGCTCGTGGTGCTCGACGGCGAAGAGGAAACAGCCGTGGCCCGGAGAATTTGCCGGGAGCTTGGCGCGCTTGGTCTCGAAGCCGAGACCGTTGAAGCCGTCGCGGACTATACTGCCCACCACAGTCTGGAAGAACTGGCGAGATCGAACGGAGCGTTGGCGGTGATAAAAATAGAGTTGGGCTCCGGTGCGCTGGAAGTATGGGTGGCCGATCTGGTAACGGGAAAGGAGGTGTACCGGTCTGTCGAGGTGGTGGCGGGGAGCGAACCCGCCGCTTCGGTGGTCGCAGTGGAGGCTGTAGAGCTCTTGCGAGCCAGTCTCATGGAGCTTCACTCGGCGAGACCGCCCAATGGAGAAGTGAAACCAACGCCCGCTATCACGGAGTTCTCCGAACCGCCTGCGCCCCCACCCCCACCATCACCCCCTCCTCGGCCGAAGATTCTGTTTATAGATCTGAGCCCGACGCTCTCGTTCCCAGGCACCGACTCGGGACCCTCCATGGGCCTGACCGCGTCCTTTCACGGACGCCTGGCGAAACGATTGCGTCTGGGAATACGCGGGCTCGTTCCGCTGGTGGCCGCCTCAAAAACCGTACCTGAGGGGGAGATAAAAATCGCCCCCGCTCTGGTGGCGGCCGAGTTGTTGGTGGCCCTGAACAAGATCGACGCGCGAGTTGTGCCCGAGTTGGGGGCGGGATTCGGCGCGGCGTTTTTCATGGTGCGCGGCATAGCCGGGACCGGGTTTACGCCAGGAGAATTCACCCTGGTATCTGCTTTCCCGTACATAAAAGCCGGACTGTCCATATGGCTGACCCGGATACTGGCCTTGCACGCCGACGTCGCAATCGGCTGGACCACCGTGGCAAACACGGTGCAAGTGGCGCAACGAAACGTGGTCGACCTGGGACGCCCGTGGATAATCGCCTCCGTGGGCCTGGCGATCGCAATCTGGTGATTATTGTGGACCCCGTTTTCGAGCGACGGACACTGTACTGTGAAACTGATAAGGTGAAATACTTCCACGTGCAAAATGAAAGGCGGACAATGAGGTACGTGATTCTGATAGCGTCGGCAATCGTGCTGGTGTCTGGTTGTCAACACATCGGCATTTTGTTTGAAGACGCCGGTGCGGATACCGATGCCGACAGCTATAGCTATTGCACCCAGGGGGAGTACAGCGGCGACTTAGCGATCGAATTGCAATCGGATTTCGCATTCCTTGCGGGACACACTTCGATCTCGGGAGACCTCACAATCCACTGCGACTCGTGCACCAACTTGAACGAGTTGATTTGCCTCACCTCTGTGGGTGGGGACTTGATGATCGATGACCCCCCCCTCACAAACCTGGACGGACTCAGTGGGATCACCTCTGTGGGTGGGGACTTGAGTATCTGGGAAACCCTCCTCACAAACCTGGACGGACTCAGCGGGATCACCTCTGTGGGTGGGGACTTGAGTATCGGGGACAACACCCTCACCAACCTGGACGGACTCAACGGGATCACCTCTGTGGGTGGGGACTTGATGATCGATGAAACCCTCCTCACAAACCTGGACGGCCTGGGCGGAATCACCTCTGTGGGTGGGGACTTGATTATCTGGGACACCACCCTCACAAACCTGGACGGATTCGGTGGGATCACCTCGGTGGGCGGGTACCTTGACGTCCTGGAAAACAGCACTCTTCCCGACTGTGAGGTGTGCGAGCTTCTGGACCAGCTCACCAGCGGACCGACCTCTATATACGTCGGGGGCAACATCAACGACTCTTGCACCCCGGTGCCGGCCAGTTGTCCATGAAGAGGTCCATGATATAATGCTCTCACGCTCACAATTAAAGGGTTGAGCAATGAGGTGCTTGATTCTGATGGTGCTTGCGATCGTGCTGGCGTCTGGTTGTCATCACATCGGTAGTTTGTTTGAGGATGCCGGCCCGGATGTCGATTCGGACACAGACACCGATACCGGTCCAGATTGCCCTCTAGGAGAGTACAGCGGCGATTTAGAGATCGGCGAACAGTCGGATGTTTCTGTCCTTGCGGGACACACTTCGATCTCGGGAAACCTCAAAATCAACTGCTCATCGTGCACCGACTTGAGCGAGTTGAGTTGCCTCACCTCGGTGGGCGGGTACTTGTGGATCGAATTCAACGCCTCCCTCACAAACCTGGACGGGATGAGTGCCCTCACCTCGGTGGGCGGGTACCTGGAAATCTCTGTTAACGACATTCTTCCCGACTGCGAGGTGTGTGACCTGCTGGATCAGCTCACCGACGAACCCTTTTATGTAACTGTCAACGACAACCTCGACGACTCTTGCACCCCGGTGCCGGCAAACTGTCCTGACAAATGAGTCCTGACATTTTTTGTGATTTTCATGGACCCCGTTTTCGGGCGGCGGACACTGTACTGTGAACTCGAGGCCACAAGACCCTATCCCGGTGTTGAACCCATCATCTTCCCCTTCTCCTCGTTGGGGAAGATGGTGGGGGCCGATTTTGACTACTTGGAGGTAGAAAAATGAAAAAAGACACCTTTGTAATTATCTTGCTCGCGATGCTGTTCCTCGGTGCCCGTTGCGGCGATAACGTTGATCAAGCCATTGCAGAAGATGACGCCGGCACGGACACCGACACCGATACCGACACGCTTCAGATAATTCCCCTTTCAAGCCTGGCCATCCTTCTTGTGATAGACAACTCCGGCTCCATGGCAGAGGAACAGGCCATCCTCGGCGACGCAACCGAGCCGCTCGCCACCGCGCTCACTTCAACCAACGGCGTGGACGACATTCGCGTGGCGGTGATAACCACCGATATGGGACTTTCCTGGGGCGGAAATCCCTACCAGGAAGGTGACGGATGGCCCGGCACGAACCCGTGCTCCGCTTCGGGTGACAACGGTGTATTCCAGGCCTGTCCCGATCCCGATTTCTTGTACGCGGAGACATCGCCGGGCTCCCCCAACCCCGACTTCGGCAATCACATCTCCTGCCTCGTGAATCAGGGCACATCAGGCTGTGGGTTTGAGCAGCAGCTTCAGTCCGCTGCGATCGCCCTCGCGAAACCCGAGCAGGACGATTTCGTGCGCGATGGGGACCTGGTGTTGATCTTGATGATCACCGACGAGAGCGATTGTTCCATGGAGGACGGGCCGGGCATGTTCGCCAGCGATGAGATCCAGGATGAGAGCGGCATATCCCAAAAGAATATCGCCTGTCAGAGCAACGAGGAGTTTCTATACCCCACCAGCCACTTTGCGGCTGCTTTCTGGACCGCTTCACAGAACGCCTACAACGCTGTCATCTTTGCAGCCATTACGGGGGTCCCGATCGTTGACGATTGCCAGGGCACCGGAGACAACCTGGGCAATTGCCTCGATCATCCGGACATGGAACTCAACCCGGTGGTCAAGTCGAGCCCCCAGGGCATCGACATCTGGTACTTCGAAAACGCGTGTACTCGTGGCACCGTGACCAATGCCAAGCCGGGACGTCGATTTGTCGACCTGGCGGTGAATTATTTCGGTCAGATGAGCTACATATATTCGATCTGCAACGCTGACTGGACCCCGGCCCTGAATGACCTCTCCGAGATGATAGGAAACACCATCGCCGCCAACTGATTTGAAATGGTGTTAGAATAGTCTCACGAGTAAAACGGAAGGCGGGGGAATGAGATACGCGCTCTTGATTATGTCGGCGATCGTAATGGCGTCTGGTTGTCATAACATTGGTAGCCTGTTTGAAGATGCCGGCCCGGATTCCGATTCCGACTCCGATTCGGACACAGATGGCGACACGGATGCGGATACGGACGCCGACTCCGATTACGACAAGGACTCCGATTCGGACGCAGACTCCGACTCTGATACCGGTCCGGTCGAGTGCAATCTGGGAGAATACAGCGGCGATTTCGAGATCGATGAACAATCGGACGTTGCAACCCTCGCGGGGTACACATCGATATCGGGAGACCTGGAGATCTGCGGCCCTTCGTGCACTGACTTGAGCGAGCTGATCTGCCTCACCTCGGTGGGTGGAGAATTGAATATATACGCCCTCACTAACCTGGACGGACTGAGCGCCCTCACCTCGGTGGGCGGGGCTTTGTGGATCCTTGGAAACGAAACCCTGACGAACCTGGACGGCCTGAGCGCCCTCACCTCGGTAGGCATGACATTGTATATATGGAGCACCGCCCTTGACGATCTGGGCGGGCTGAGCGCCCTCACTTCGGTAGGGGGGGGGCTGGTAGTCATTGACAACGCCGCCCTCACCAACCTTGACGGGCTGAACGCCCTCACCTCGGTAAATTCCTTGTTCATCAAAGAAAACCCCTCCCTCACCAACCTTGACGGGCTGAGCGCCCTTGTCTCGGTGAGCCACGACTTTGATATCTACAACAACCCCTCCCTCACCAACCTTGACGGGCTGAGCGCTCTCACCTCGGTGGAGTGGGACTTTATTATCCAATACAATGGTGCTCTTCCCGACTGTGAGGCATGCGAGGTGCTCGACCAGTTAACCAGCGCACCCACCCCGATTGATGTTAACAACAACCTCGACGACTCGTGCACGCCAGTGCCGGCCGGCTGTCCGTAGAATGACCAACGTGAAGGTTCATATAAAAATGCTCTCACGAACAAAATGAAAGGCGGGGGAATGAAGTATTGGCTGGTGATGATACCTGCGATCGTGCTGATGTCTGGTTGTCATCACATCGGTAGCCTGTTTGAAGATGCCGGCCCGGATGTCGATGTCGACTCCGACTCAGATTCGGACACCGACACCGACGCTGATTCGGACACGGACGCCGACTCCGATTCCGACACGGACTCCGATTCGGACAGCGATTCCGATTCCGACAGCGATTCCCACTCCGACTCCGACAGCGACACCGTGTGCGACGAACAAGATTTTTTTATTGAAATCGAGCCCGCTCGTCTGGTCATCCTGCAGGACTGTTCGGGATCAATGTCGACAACCTGGCCTCATGTCACAATCGCGCTGACCAACTTCCTCACGGCGTGGACGGATATGGGCATAGAGTTCGGGTTCGACCATTTCCCCATCGACGAGAACTGCGAGGTCAACTCGACCATAACGATTGACCCTGCCGCCGGCACCGAGACAACGATCATCAATTGGATGAACACCAATAGCCCCATGGGCGCGACCCCACTCGAGGAAGCCATGATTAACTACCAGAGTTACGGTTACGCCACGGGCTTTCCGGAGGCCGGCGTCGACTCGTACCTGGTAGTGATTCTCGACGGCTCTCCCAACTGCGCCAGTGGAGACGCGGCTTCCTTCACGACCACAACTGCCTCATTACTTGCCAACAACATCAAGACCTTCGCCATCGGTTTCAACTACTCCAACATCACTCTCAATGCGATCGCGGCGGCGGGAGGCATGCCTCCTCCTCACAACATTCCCTTCAACGTCACTGATTCGGTCACCCTGCAGAACGCACTCAACGACATCGCGCGGGTGGCGTTCACCTGTGTCTTCAACGTGCTAAGCCCGGACGCGAGCGCAGATCCCGATAATGTGAACTTCTATTTCGACGGCGTGGTCCTGCTCAGGAACGACGGTTGCGGCGGCTCCGGAGAGGGCTGGCAGTGGATTGGCTCAACGCACACCCAGGTGGAGTTCTGCCCGGTATCCTGCGACGACATCACGGATGGCGTTCCTCCGGCTATCATTGCCGGCTGGGGTTGCCCCACCATGGTCTATTAGTACCTTGTAGATGCTCGTTTCATCCTCCAACCACTTTTACACTCGCCGAGAAAGTGATAATATTTGTGTGAATTAAAACTTAGTCTAACTGGCAAAGGATAATCCCATGACAACAATTCAACTGATCGTGCGGCTGGCTCTCACTCTGGTTGCGGTATCGCTGGTTCTCGGCTGCGGCGACACTACCCCGCCCATGCTTGACGGGGGCACCGACACGGATGCTGACTCCGATTCGGACACCGACACCGACGCTGATTCGGACACGGATTCCGACTCCGATTCCGACTCCGACTCCAATTCCGACTCCGACACAGACAGTGATTCA
>JAUXHN010000054.1 GCA_030621515.1 Deltaproteobacteria bacterium
TTCAGAAAGACGCCTTTGCGCGGAAGAATGCGAGGGACGGTCCCGCGGCGGGCATGCCGAATTTGGACTCATCGTGCCCGAAGAGGAAGTAGCTTCCAAGGGACATCTCCAGGCCGTCGACGGGCCGGACGACAATGGAGGGAAAGAGGACGAGGGATCCTATGGTTCCGTCATTGGTGGCGCCCACGGCGAAGGACTCCACTCGGCCGTCGCCGTCGTCGTCGAGGGGGATATCGTCGTCCTCGTGGGGGAGCTCGCCCATGCCGACCAGCCGCAGCAGCAGGCGATCCTGCAGCATCTTGATGTCCACGGTGGCGATCCAGTAGTTGTTGATGGCGTGTGATCCGAACTCGTCCAGGAAGCCGTGCAGAAACTGAGCGGTGACGAACAGGTGCTCGTTGATGGAGTAGTCGGCGCCTATTGTGTACTTGAAATACGCCTGGTCGGTCACCACGTCACCGACGATCACCTCGGCCCCCGGCGCTACCTCGGTGATGTCGAAAGACATCTCCACTGTTTCGGGAAAGAACACCGCCCCCTCCAGCCAGAACCCGGCGTCGTCGAGGAAGGGCAGTTCCCCCACGATATCGAAGCCGAGCACCTGTTTTTTGGGGTAGACCAGTTTGACTTCCGAATCCACGTCGAGGATGGGCGTCCCGTCTGCGGCGGACTCGCCGGCCCGCTCGGCGGTGGAGTAGCTCTTCAGGGGGACCGGGAAAGTGTCGATACCCTTGTAGTAGGAGAGCGACATGTCGAACATGCCCACCAGCCATTGCATCCTCAGACCCACCTGGGTGTTGGCCATGCTGAATTCGGGCATGGATGCAACCACGTGGGGCTGGTGGACGTTGTAATACTCGGGGTTGCGCAGATAGATGTTTCTGATGCGCTCCGCCCTGAGTCTGGTTTGCGGGTTGACGAACGGAAACATGGACTCGGGATCTCCAACCGCCAGCAAGGCGGAGCCCGGCACCATGGCGGGCTGGAACACCGGCACCCAGACTGCGGTGAAGATGAAATTGTCCGCCCCGGGATTCCAGTCGAGCCGGATCATCTCGTTGGCCACGAGCTCCCCGAGCTTTAGTGGATCCTCCATGTCGGGGGCGTTGAGATTGTTGGTGGGATTGAACACGTCCGACGCGCCCCACTGGACGATCTGGCGTCCAACGCGCAGGTCCAGGTACGGCAGGATCTCGATCACCTCGATGTAGGCCGCCTGGCTCTCGAAATGATACGGGGAGACCGTGTTTCGCGTCGTGAGTCCCTCGAACTCGGTGTCCCTGGTGAAGCCGGTCCACACGAACTGGATATCCCCCACGAAACGGAGCCTGTCAGGTACCAGCGATGCCCTGAGATCGAAGCCCAGGGCGGTCTGGTTGCGGTAGATACCGGGTTCGTCCACCCGGTGTACCGACGCCCACAGATCGTTCTCGACAAATGCGCCCCAGTCGACCTCGACGTCCGCCGCCGCAGCGGAAGCCATCGACACCGAAACGGCGATCATGCCGACGATAAAAGCGCTTCTCATCATATCGGCGGACTATCGCAAGAAGGCCGGGCAAGGTCAACCTGCGTCCGGGCCGGCGTCGGCGATATCGATTTTGGCCTTTTCGATGCCCATTTGCTCGAGTTGCTCTTTTGCCACGGCGAGGTCCGGCGCCATGGTCAGGGCGATGGTGAACGCCTCGGCGGCGAGAAGATACTTGCGCTGCCCGCGATAGGCCAGCCCCAGGTTGAAGGCCGCTTCGGGATAGTGGGGTTCGATCTCCAGGGCCTTGCGGTGATGCTGCGCCGCCTTTTCGAGCAGGCCCGCCGCCGCGTACACGAGACCCAGGTTGTTGTGGGACTCCGCGTCGTCCGGTTGGATTCGAAGCGCCGCCCCGTAGGCCTGCGCCGCCGCCTTCAACCGCCCCTCCTCCTGGAGGACTATTCCCATGTTGTAATGCGCTTGCGCGCTGTACGGATCCAGAACCAGCGCTCGGGAATGGTATTGCCTGGCGTTCGCCCATTCGCCTCGCCCGGCTTCGACAAGTCCGAGCATGTCCCACGCCTCGGGGAGCCACTGTGCCTTCTGCGTCAGCTCCCGAAGCAGACCTTCTGCCTTCTTCAGCCGGCCCATATTGCGATAGGCCTCCGCCAGGGAAAGCGAGGCCCCGTGAAGATCCGGATCGATCTCGAGGGCCTTGACGAGGTGCGGAATTGCGCCTGCGGCGTCTCGAGACAAAAGGATCGCCGCCCCCAGGTTGTAGCGCGCCAGGGCGTTGTCGGGCTCTCGGTCGACCAGACCCATAAGAGACTTGATCGCCCGGTCGATGTCACCCAGATCGAGGTGCACCAGCGCTCGGTTAATGATGGCTCGTCCGTCGTGCGGATCGATCTTCAGTGCCCTGTCATAGAGCTTCGCGGCGTCCTTCCGAAACCCCAGGTTTCCCAGGTAGCTGCCGATCTCGAATAACTTTTCCGGATCGTCGCCGTAGCGTTCCACCAGGGCCAGGTAATACGGGCGGCCCCGATCCAGCCGTTCGCCGAATAGGGCGATCTTCTCCCCATCGGGACACGCCTCCCTCGCCCGGTCGAGCATGCCGCTCAGGAGAAACCCCTGGGCCTCGAAGGCGGTCTCGAGTTTCGCCAACACGTCCGGTTCCCGATCTCCCATCCGAAAGAGGTAGGGGGCAACTCCGGAGCGCACCGCCAGAAGGAGAGCGGGCTCCATCCGCCGTCCCTCCGAGTGCTCGGTGATATAGGGCAGGAAGGGCTGATTGTCGGTCTGGACCGGCATGCCCTTCGTCCATCCGGTCGCCACGGAGGGCGATGCCAGGAAGCAGTCCAGGATTTCCTCCGGGGAGGTCATGCCGTAGGGTTCCAGATCCTTCCGGATGCGCGGTTCCTCCAATCGTCGGGACAGCTCCCGGTAGTCGATGACCAGGGGTTTCAGGGTTCCCACGAGCTTGACGTACGCCACCTGCCCGTAAGTCTCGAAACCCACGTTGACCCAGAGGGTGGTATGGGGAAAGGCCTCCATGAAAGTACGCACGATGATCTTGAATTCCCGCTCGGACAGCCCGTGGAGGGGGAGCCACTGCACCGCGATGCCGTCTTCCTCGAGGTGATCCCGCATGAGCTCGTAGAACTCCAGGGTGTACAGGATCCACGAGTCCACCGACTTTGGATGAGTGGAGTCCACCATCATCACGTCGTATCGTTCGTCGCTCCGCAACAGAAACTGGCGCCCGTCGCCGATGTGAAGATGGAATCGCGGATCGTCTAGCACGTTGTTGTTGATGTCGGCAAACTCCCGGGCCGCCTGTTCCATGGAGCCCGACAGCTCCACCACGTCCAGGCTCTGGAGTGGATGCCGGAGAGCCGCCCCCGCAGAGAGCCCCGCGCCCAGGCAGATCATGAGGCCCTTTTCGGGTCTGGGATGAAGAAGCGGTCCGAGGTGACCGAGCAGTTTGAAGCTCTGGTCGTGCACCAGCCGGGTGGTGACCTCGTTGACCGCGTTTATGAAGAGCTGGCGCTCGCCGTTGATCAGGTTTCTCGTCACCGAGACGGTCCCCGTGCGTCCCTCATCGTAGTAAATGATTTCCTGGTGTTTTTTACCCACCGCCTCCAGGAGCATTTTCCTGGGCATGTTCAATCCCGTGGATATGCCCACCGAGGCGACGACAAACAGGGCGAGCAGCGCCACCTTCACGACACGGCGGCGCATACCTTCCTCACATAGAAACAGGGGAATCACTCCTGCGGCCGCGACGACCCCGAGAAACGCGAAGGTGTTCTGGATTCCAATAGTCGGGATGATCGCGAACCAGGCGACGATCGATCCTGTGGCCGCGAAGATCCCGTTCATCATGATGGCGGTCCCGATCCTCTTGCCCGAACTCGACGCGGGACCTGCGTAGAGAGCGCAGGCGGCCGGGAGTGATGCCCCTGCGAAAACGGCCGGCAGAAGGACGAGGATGGGCGTGAACAGGATCTCCCTGTAGAATTCGGTCCACAGGGATGTAGTGAGGCTGCTCCAGCCGGCCAGGTGGAACGGATCCCTTCCCAGGGATACCACGAGCGTTGTCGCCGCCATGTACGAGATGAAAAGGCTGACGACCAGAAGGACGAGCATCCACGAGGCGACCTTCACCGGATCGTGTTTTGACAGGAGTCGGTGAAGAAGGCCGCCAAGGCCCAGGCCCGCCAGGACAACCACCAGGAGAATGGCAAAGGCGTAGGTATCGTGACCGAAAACGAAAGTGAGAATACGCGCCCAGACTACCTCCGAGGCGAGCATGACGAACCCACCGACCCCTGCGGCGATCAGGGCGGCGACGGCGATCCTGCTAGTGGGGATGCCGGACTCGGACTCGGGCCGGGCCTTCCTGTTCGCCACATCACCGGATAGGCGAGAGACCGCAGCGACAATCAACGCTGCGACAATGCTGGCGCCGGCAGCCAGAAAAGAGGTCTCGACGAGTCCGAGGGAGGGGACGGCAACGAATCCGGCGAAGGCGGCGCCGCCGGTTCCCCCCACGGTGTTGATCCCGTAGAAGAGGCCCACGCGGTTCTTCACGTCCTCGGATACCGCCGCCAGGGCCCGAACCAGCACCGGGACCGAGGCCCCCATCAGGCAGGCGGGAATTGCCACGAGCACTGCGGCGACGACGAGCCTCACCACGGCGGGCGCGCCGGATCCGGAAAGGGCCGGGATGACGAAGGGCATCACGACCGCGTAGACCCCCAGGGCCACCTCCGCGATCACGTAGATCTTCAGGGGGGAAGAGATGCGATCGGCCAGTCCCCCGAGGAGGCGGGCGCCCACGGCCATGCCCAGCATGAAGGAGCAAAGGACCAGGGCGATGGCGTCGGCGGAGTTGCCCAGGGGCACCACGAGCATGCGCGTCCAGACAATCTCATAAGAAAGACCTGCGGCTCCGGAGATCAGCGTGGCGATACCCAGCGCGATCACAGCGCTGCGCGAAGTGTGCCTGTTTCTCATCACCGTTGTAATTCTCCATCGGGTTCGGGTTTGCGTTCGTACATCAGGTAGAGCTTCTTCTGGGCTGTCACGAATTTTCTGACGAGTTTGTACCGGCTCGCGACGAACTTCTGCACTTGCTTCAGTCCGGCTATTCCGAAACGGTTGCGCAGGATGATCAGCCTGGTGCCCGGCTCGTCGATGCGTCTGATCAGATCGCCGGGATCCGCGTTGCCGGAGCGATATCTCTGGATATTGGTGTCCACCTCGGCCGCGGCGATGGAGCGGCCGGTCAGGAGGGCGAACAGGGGAACGGTGCCCGAGTCGCCGAAGATGCTATAGCCCTCGTCGGTGCGCTCGATTATCTCGCGGGTAATCTCGTCAACCACATCCAGATGTCTGCTCTCGTGCCAGAGGTAGTAAGTGTAGCTCCAGTAATGATCTCCGATGGTCCGCTGGTCGCTCCAGATGACGGATCTTGCGGCGTTGTTGACAAGTTCCGGAAGCATCCCGTCCTTCCAGGTGTATTCGTGTGTTCTCTTTGCCACCGGAAGATCGATCTCCTTTTGGTAGTAGCCCAGTCTGGATTCGAGCTTCGGTCCAAAGAAGAACGCCGCGAGGATGCACGCCACGGCGATGACGCCTCCCGCTATCGTCACGCGGTTCAACCCGGTGGCCGAAGCCCGCCTCCTGTCGATGAAGAGCCGCCCGCCTCCCTGGAACAACCTGGAGATCAGCCATCCACCGGCCATCGCCGCGAACGGGAAAGAAGGGACGAAGTAGTACATCCACACGCGGTCCATATTGAGCAGGATCAGCCCGAAGAGGATGGCGGTGAACGCTCCAAGCAGGGGAAGGCTTATCCGCGCGCCCCTGATCGCGTCGCTCAACCGCTCGACGATCCGCAGATCCGAGGCGCTCTGTCTCCACCTCCGGGCCATTGCCCCGAACATGGCCGGAATGGAGAGCGCGAAAATCGCCAGGGGCAGGGCGTTGTGGAACAGGACGTTCGCCTTCATGTTGGCCAGGCCCTCGGGTTTCATGGGGGTCTTCTGCGCGTGATAGCGCAACATGTTGTGGACCATGTCCTCGAAACCGGTCCAGGCTCCCACGGCGAGAAACACGACAGTTCCAAAGCCGGCGCCCCATGCGATGAGTCGAAGGCCAGCGCGTCGATCCGAGACCAGGATCCACACAGTGAGCGCCATGACTCCGGGGGCTGCGTAGAGCCTCGTGAAGACCGCGGCGACACAGAACCCGGCGCACACCTTGATGTGACCCGTTCTTCCGGTCATGAAGGCGACAAGCATCAGGGTGGTTGTCATGTTCACCCCGGTGAAATGGGATGAAGCACGGAGAGGTTCGTAGGCGAGGATGTAGAGCGCCAGGGCTGCCGCCGACGCGACGAATCCCGACTCCCTGCGCACCATGATCGCCAGGATTAACCCCCCGGCCAGGCACCACGCGACCGGAAGCATGCGTGCCATGAGAAACTGGTACCCGAAGACCTTCAACAGCAGGGCGGTGAAGATCGCCTGCAGCGGCGGGTGGGCCATGGCGAAACCGCTATAGGGCGCAACGCCCTCGGATACAAGCCGGGCCTGGTAGAGGTAGATGTGCTCGTCGCCGCCGTAGGCGTTCATCGCGAACATTTTCAGCACCAGCCAGAACAGCGAGATCAGACCAATCCCCAGCATCCACAGAAGTCGGGGTGACAGAGCCGGCCCGCGCGGGGTGTTCGATGGCGCCCTCTTCTTTTGTTTGCGTCGATTCATCCTCAATTGAATCGTATATCAAAAGCGTTGAAATGAATGGACACCTTTTTGGGAAAGAAGTTTCCGCGTTCACAAGAGTGTTCACAAGAGTCCACAAGAGGTTCACAAGAGTCCCAGTCATTATTTCCCCGAGTTTCGAAGGAAATTTCACTGTTTTTGACGATTTCAGGCAACCGCCGGCTCAAACGGCCGATTAGAAGGGGTAAAGGAGGCCCCATGGCGAAACGACCAAGATGGCTCAAACCAGATGCCGTATACTGCGAAACGCAACGCACAGTTGATCGACAGTTCCTCTTCAAACCCGACGCAACCGTAAGAAACATCATCGGCGCTTGCGCGGGACGGGCACAGAAGAAGTACCCGGTCAAACTCTACTGGATCGAGTTTAACATCAACCACAAGCATACCGGCAAGGCTTCCATCTCCGAAAGCAAGGAGCACCTGGAGAACCTCGTCAAGTTCGATCAGCTCTTCAACTCGCTGGTAGCCCGCGAGATCAACCGGCATCTCGAACGGGAGGGTCCCCTCTTCTCCACCAGGAACCGCTCGGACGAAGCCATCGACGATGCCAGCCTGGAGCAGCAACTCCTGTACGCGGTGACCAATCCCGTCAAGGACGGACTCGTGGATCGAGTAGCGCACTGGGAAGGATTCTCGTCGTACGAGCAACTGGCGACGGGGCGAGTCGAGACCTTCACGTATCTGGACCGCATAGCGTGGCACCGAGCTGGTGGAGAAGGGAGCGGCAAGTCGCGGGGGGCGTTCACGAAAACCGTAACGGTCGAGCTGTCCCCGATTCCCTCGTGGAAGCATCTGCCGGATCACAAGCGCCAGGCGCTCTTTCGTCGACGGGTTCGCAAGGAAGAAAAGAGCTGTCGAGAAGAGCGAGTGAACGAAGGTCGAAAAGAGGTGGGGCCGGAGAAGCTGGCGAAGGTTGACCCTCGGGACCGCCCGAGGACGAGGAAGCCGCGAACCCGTCAGCCCTTGTGTCACGCTTCCAGTGTGGAAGCAGCAGATGAATACAAGGAGAGCTGGCGTTCATTTCTGGACCGTTTCTGGTACGCATCCGGGATGTGGTTGGAAGGAGCGAAAAACGTGGAGTTCCCCGCGGGCTCCTTCAGACCGCCGCTCATACAGTTGTGCTGACCTCGCGAGCCTGACGGCTCACCTGACTACCGATTCTTTCCACGAGAACCCCTCTCGAAATGGACCGCTGCGTCTGAAACCCCCGCTTTAGCTCAAGGAAATCCATTAGAGCTCGACATCACCCGACACGCACTCCAGAAAGCATGAATTTTCCATTCCGTTGACAGTTTCATCGACCATTATCGGCCAACGGTGCCCTTCAACAGGAAGGGGGAGCTAAAGACTGGGACTCTTGGG
Organism: Deltaproteobacteria bacterium; assembly: GCA_030621515.1. GTDB lineage: Bacteria > Myxococcota_A > Polyangia > JAAYKL01 > JAAYKL01 > JAUVAN01. Next base: position 8,125 of record JAUXHN010000054.1, read on the forward strand.
GACTCTGGGACTCTTGGGGACTCTGGAGTTTCGGATGTCTCGGCAGCACTTATCTGTCTGAACAGAGGTAACGTGCGGAGAATTCTTTTTTGTGTCATTCTGAAACTACCATAATGAAAAACAGGAGTTTGAGAATGCGTAATGTCTTGATTATATTTCTTACGGTCACTGTCCTGGCCAACCTGGGTTGTGAGCCGGTAAGAGTTGCCCCCGGTTCGGGAGATTCAGATTCGGATACGGACACGGACGCGGATACCGACACTGATACGGATAGTGATAGCGACTCCGATTCCGACTCGGACACGGACACCGAGTACACCGGGCCGGCCATCCCCGAGACCTGCGCGGACGCGGCCCAGATCCTCACGTCGGTCGGTTGTGAGTTCTACCCCGTGGATCTCAATGCAATCTCCTCCGCCGACGGGGCTCCATACGCGGTGGTGGTTTCCAATCCCCAGGAACTGGACTCGGGTTTTGACGCCCACGTCATCATCGAAGACATGCGCGGGGTGGGCAACACTCTGAGGACCGTGCCGGGCATGGACGTCAACCTCGCTCCGGGGGATCTCCACATCTTCGAGTTGACCTGCACCTCCGGTTGCCCCGAGCAGTCGACCCATATAGAGGGCTCGGGCCTCGCGGCCTTATCCGCGTTTCGAATCACGTCGGATGTTCCGGTGCTCGCCTACCAGTGGAACCCCTACGGAGACGGCATGGCGACCACCGACGCCTCGTTGCTGATACCGGCCACGAGCCTGGCGGAGGAATACATCGGCGCCGCGTGGAACAACGGCCCCCCCAGCACCACGGAGAGGGCCCAGTTGACGGTGGTGGGCCTCGAGGACGGCACTCAGGTTTTCTTTACCCCGACGGTGGCCACCGCAGCCGGCACAGGGATTCCGGCGATGGCGGCGGGCGTCGAGTCAGCCCCGGTGGCAATCAACCGATTCGACGTGGCCCAGATTCTACCGGCCTTGATGGACCAGATGCTGACGGGCACCTATATCAGGGCCACAAAGCCCATCGCGGTGTTCGGCGGCCACTCCTGTGCGATGGTGCCCGATCCCACTTATTACGCCTGCGACCACGTAGAGGAGCAGCTCCTTCCCCTGGTCGCGTGGGGCTCGGAGACTGTCCTTGCGCGCCACGAGGTGCGGGACGGGGTGACGGCTGATGTGGACCAGGCCCTCTGGCGGATCATCGCCGGAGCGGACGACATGACCATTACCTTCGATCCACCGGTCGACGGGGTAGGGGCTTCATACAGCTTCGTGACCCAGGGAGAGATGCTCCAGTTTCTGAGCCCCATCGACCACTTCGCCACTGCGATCCTCGACAATCCGCCGGATCCGAGCGAGCCGGAGGCGCCCTTCTTCGCTATTCAGATCATGACCGGAAGATGGTACGTGGGCGGTTCGGCATACCAGTGGGGAGATCCCATGATGCTTCTGTCCCCACCCGCGGGCCAGTACCTGGATCGCTATGTCTTCAACACCGACAACCAGTACGATTTCAGTTACGACGGCATCATCATCGTGAGGCCGGCGGGGGTCGCGGTGGATCTGGACTGCCTCGGTGTGATTGCCGACGCGGAGTTCCAGCAGGTGGGGTCATCCGACTGGGAGGTCGCCAGGGTGGATATCGACAACCCGACAGGGGTGATCGGCTGCGTGGACGGCGCTCACCGGATCGAGTCGGAGGAGCCGTTCGGACTCTCGGTGGTGGGAGAGGACTTCGCCAACTCCTACGGCTACCTCGGCGGTGTCGGCGTTCGGTCCATCAACCCGATCATCATCGAGTAATCGAAAATCCGGGGAGCAGGAGGTCAATCCCCTTCAGAGCGTGCGCAGATGGTTGTAAAGGCCGACCGAGTCGAAGAAGACGCAGTCCACCTGACCGAGCCTGATCCTGTTGTCCGGGCTGAGTTGGTGCGGTTCCGACGGGAGAATCGGTATGCCGTTGACCGTTGTTCCGGCCGTTGATTTCATATCTGTCAGCCAGTACGTGGAATCGATGTTCCCATCAGCGGCATTCCCCTTGTCGGAATGAATGCGCGCGTGGAGTTTGGAAACCGACTGATGTCGCAAGACCAGGTCGTTGTTCCGGGCGCGACCGATCGCTATCCACTCCAGCCAACTGTTTTCGGCGTGCTTCTTGACCTCGTACAAGTACGTGCCGGGAGGCGCGGTCTCCTCATCCGAGTCGTCCTCGGGAGGCGCCGCGTTCCGCATGCCGGCCCTCAGCTTGTCGATCGATATCACGGAGGTTTCGAAGTCCATGTCCCAGTCGTCGCTGTTCCCGCCGGGGATGATCACCAGCAAGTAGTGGCCGGACCAGCGCTCGCCGAACTGCTCGATCGACGCGTTCCTCGCGGTCTCGCTGCATTTTGAGTAGTGGTCTATTTGCGGCATTATCTTCGAGCCAAATTTGGGTCTGACCCCTTTTGGATTTCCTTTCAAAATGTACTATCTTCTAAATATGAAAAAACAACAAATCCTGTGTTACACAGCGGTCGGTCTCGCCGCCGTCGTTTTGTTGGTGCTCGCTTCTTGTGGGGTAAAGACCATGTCGGCGGAGCCGACCTTCCCTGTGTCCCGCTGGGGACAGAACTACGCTTTCAACTTCGAGACGCCGCCGCCGGCGCCGCCGAAGTCGGTGGACGTGGCGATCATTGTGGTCGAGACCGAGTTCTGGAAGACTGATGTGTTCCGCGAGGAGAGCTACCGGGCGCTCGGAGACGGATTGGCGCGCTCGATGGGGGTCGATCTGCAGAAGATCGTGATCGCCAAGGGTATAACCGTCCTGGGACCGTACGAGACCTATGACGAGGTGGTGTACGGAGACAAGAAGACTGCATCGCTGATGCTGGCCCCCAAGCTCGAGATGCAGATAGCCGTCAACTACTTCGGTCCGGCCACAAAGATCAGCGGAGTCAATCAAGCGGGCCAGTACGAACACCGCATGAGCCGCGACTTCGAGATGAAGGTCGAGGGCTACCTGACGCTGGTGATGATGGAACCGCTCTCGCGGGAGAAGATGTGGATCAAGAAGTTCGAACTCACCCCGGTGACACTGCGGGGCGTGGAGCACTGGGAGGCCGCGCCCGAGTACACCCCTACCTACGGATTTTTCGGAGAGGTGACCGGCAGGAAACTCACCGGATGGAATCAGGGGGCAATGATCTACGACGACAAACCCGAAGTGCTTGCTGACGTGGTGCAGTCGTTCTACCAGATGGTGCTCGGCAAGTGCTGGACCTTTATCGACCCCCAGGAGATCCTCGACCTCAAGGCCACCGCCCAGGAAATTCGAGACAAGGCCGAGTACGGGGCGCGTCCCAGTTACTGAGCAGGATCTGCCCCCTTTGGGTTGGCGTTATTTTCGGTGATCCTCGGTCACTGGCTTGCGGCGTTGCAGGGATGATCTTCCGGCGGCTCGGCGAGGACGGTCTTGCCGTTTTCCCAGATTATTGGAACTTCGTCCCAGACCTCGCGCATGAGGTCGCAGTAGGGGCGGGTGTAGACCGAGAGGTCAATAGCTATGCTGTCACCGGTCGTTGTTGTGACAATGTATATATCGCCATCGAAGAACCAGTCTTGCGGCCGACCGGATATCTTGAAATGCTCGGCTCCCTTGCCCGTCTCGACATCCCAGACTCCGACAAAGCCACTCGGGTGATTTCCGAGGAGAATTTTTCCGGGACCCGCTACAAGTTCAAGCCACCCCAGGCCGCTTGGCACACCGTCGAAGGCCCTCAAGAATTTGGGCCCCCGGTCAGTTTCCTCAAAAAGCGCCATCTTCTGATCCGAGAAGAAAACTACCAGGCCTTCTCGTACCCTTGTAGCGTTCTCTACATCACGGTCAAACACGTGCTTTGCGACCATGTTGGCCTCGTGGTCAAACTCGATGAGTTCTTTGTCCTTGAAAACGAAGATGTGCTCCTTTCCGGTGGCGAAACCGTTGGCGGAGTCAGAGAGCACTTTCGTACTACCGTCCTTCCGAGCAAATCGAATTATGGCCTTATTATCCAAGTGCTCCTCAAAGATGCAGCCTGTTGGCAGAGTACGAAGACCGACGAACAACGAGTTAGCAGCTGCCGGAACGGTAACGATCCTGGAATCCGTCTCCGTGTTCCATAACTCGACCTCTCCATTTTGTGTGACCAGGCATACGTGGCTGCCGGCAGTAGAAGATGAACCGGAACGGGCATGGGATTCCACTGCATCTCGCCATTTCGATTTCGGCGGTCCGGAGATAGACAAGCCGGTGTGAAGATCGATCCATCCTTTGTGGGTATAGGCAATTGCCTTGTCTTTCATGGTCAGGGCGGTTCGCCATATCCACTTGCCGGAGTTTACCTCCCATATTCCGGGAGAGAATCCGAAGTTGGTGACCGCGTACTTTCCATCTCCGCTGAAATCAAAGCCGAGGGAAGCCCATCCATCAGCATACATGACAGACTCCTCCTCGCCGGTCTGAACATCCCATGTTCTGAACATGCCGGACTCGGTTGCTGCTCCCAAGATTTTGCCATCGGGACTGAACACAAGGGAGTTCAGAAAATCACCACCTGTTGCCCACTCGGGTTCCAGAGTTTTGAATACATTGGAGGTCTGGCCATTCTTTTTCCAAAGCCTGATTATCTTGTCACTGTCGCCCGAGGCGATCAAAGATCCATCAGGACTAAATGCAACACTGTTCACCCCACCCTTGTGACCGCTCAAGATCTTTTCCAGTTTGCCATCCCTCAACGACCAGATTCTCACTGTCTTGTCTGAAGAAGCAGTCGCCGCCGTCTTCTCGTCCGGGCTGATCTTCACATCCATGACGCTGCCTTCATGTCCCTCCAGCACAACCTTGATCTCACTCGATTTTACATCCCAAATACGCGCAGTGCCGTCGCCACTTGCCGTAACGAGGAATCGACCGGTCTCACTGAGCGAAACTCCATAGATAGAATTCGCATGTCCGAGAAATGTTCGATATATTTGCCCGGAGTCCACCCGCCATATGACAGCCCGGCCCGACGAATCGCCCGCAGCCAGATAGTTTCCGGTTCGGTCAAAGTCGAGATCATGCACAGATCCCTTGTGGCCGCTCAACTGACCAACTGTTTGCCCGGTCTTTGGATCCCAGAGAAATACCGGACCCTCCGTAAAAACTGACCCCGAAGCGATTATCCCACCATCCCTGGTAATTGCTATTGCGCCAACAAGCCCCGGTTGTCCCCGGTCCTCTTCTCTTCGCTGCCAGGCCGACAGATCCCAGTGAGTGACCTTTCCGCCATATTGAGTGATGGTCAGGAAGTTTCCGTTTGGTGAAAATACCATGTCGGTCGGTGTGGAATCTGTCTCGATCTCCGCCAGCATCCTGGACGTCGAGATATCCCATGTTCTCACCTTGCGATCATTGCCGGCTGTTGCAAGCACAGGCCCCTTCGGCGAAAATCTCATTGCTGTCGCTGTGCCCTCATGGGCCTGTAGCTTCGTAATGACTTTGCCCGTACGCAAATCGAGGATACTTGTCCCTCCAGATTCACAGCTCACCGCCAGCAGTTTGCCCTCAACGTCAAGTTGGATTCTCTTGGGTTTTTCGAACAGCGAGATCTCTTTGATCAACTTTCCATGGGGCAGATCCCAGATCCTTATCAAATCGTCAGCTCCTGCGACCACCAACTTCTCCCGGTTCAGAACAATAGACCTGGAACGAACGTTCAATGGGATGTAAATCAACTCCTTCTGCCTGGAGATATCCCAAACTGAAAAACCAGCGCCATTGAGTGAAACAGCAAAGAAGTTACCGTCAACACTTTTCCCTATCTTGTCCATTGACCCTTCTCCGAAGGGCGTTGTGGCAAGCACCTTGCCGGTGCTGACCTCGAGCACGACCATGTGTTCAGTTCCGGACACCAAAACACGGTCCGGATGGGGGTGTTTGTGGACCCACCAGCACCCGCTGGCATAAGAGCAATCCATTTGTCTGATCACGGATCCATCTCTCACATCCACAACGTAGATGCTATTTTTTGAAGCGCCGGTAGCGACGACCAGCCAATTTTCTTGTGGCGACCCGACGACGGAGAACGCAGGGGGAGTTTGTGTTTCCCACACCAATGGTTCCTTTGTGAGTCTCGACCAGAGTGCACGCCCGAGCGTGCTGTCCCCAAGTTCGATAGTCGAGCGCAACTTCGCCCTCGCTTCGAGTGTGTTGCTGTTGGTCAGAGCGTATTCCCCGCTCTCTCTCAAGGATTGGGCGTGCTTTGTCCTGACCTCTTTCTCTCGTTTTTCCACCAGAATTCTCTGATCATCTGCATATTTTTTCTGTCGCTTGGCCTCCTGGTTCTGCCACGCCAGGACAACCGCAATCACTGACAGCACAATGATGACAATAGTCACAATGATACGCTTGCGACGGGAACGGCGCCCGGCAAGCTCCTGCCCGGACGCCAGAAACTGTTCGATCAGTTGTGGAACGTTCTCGACTCGCGCGGCTTTTCTGAGTGCGTCGTTGAGGGCGTCACCAGTCCAGACTTCGTCACTGCGCCGACCGCGCTTTTGCCACAATTCGGCGGCCTTGCCGACCTCGTCCAGGAACGCCAGATCTTCGTAGGACTCTTCGATCCAGCGGCGCAACCGGCCCCAGGTTCGGATGAGTGACTCGTGGGCCAGTTCCAGCTCGGCGTCGTCGGTGTCTCCCTTGCGCGACTTGCGCAGCGTGATGGTGCGGGTTTGAATGAGACGATCCAGGAGGTCGGAAGCGCCATCGCTCAGACCCTGCAGCAAATCACCTCTGGTCACGGTCCGGCGTGTGCCTTCGCTTGTTACCAGACGTAAAAAGATCTCTCTCGCCAACCACACATCAGCCGCGGACAAACCCTCCAGCACTCCGTCGGCGTGGTGGGCCAGCGCGCCCTCTACTCCGCCAATGGATTTGTAAGCCGCGCGGGTAAGAAGCTTCCTGTCCTTGTCGCGACGCTCCCACATCTGCGCGCACGCAAACTGAAGCAATGGCAGACCGGCCGACTCGCCGTACACCGCCTCGATCATCTCGTTTACCAGCTTCTCATCATGGTAGCGGTAACCAACACGCTCGAGCGGCTGCGACAGAATCTCGCGCATCGCCTCGGCGCCGGGCGCGCGTATAACAGTCACTCGACTTAGTGCTTCACGCGCCGCTTCACTCTCGGCCAACTTGCCCAAAAAGTCGTCCCGCGCGGTAAACACCACTCGCACAGGCCCATCGGGGTCATCCGCTGCTCCGCACACAGCCTCCATGAACGACAAGCGCTTGGTTTCGTCGTCTACCAGCGTGTAAAGCTCTTCTAGTTGGTCCACCAGCAGCAGTACCCTCGACTCGTTTTTCTGGGCTATCTGCTGCAAAAACAAAGATAGTCGCGCCGGCGACTCCATCAGCCTGCCAAGCAGATCCTCTTCCCTGAGCTCCTTGCCGTCAAAATCCGAAAACTGACCGCTCATCTGCGATTTGGTAGACGTGCTGGTGCGTGTGCCCGTGCTCTCGCCCTTTATCAAACGAGACACCAGTGCCTCGAAAGGTTTGGCCCCGGGCCGCAGAGTCAAAACGGTCAAGCGACCCTGTTCGCGCAATCGCGGTATCACCCCCGCCTGCACAAACGAGCTCTTTCCCGCTCCGGACGGACCGACAACCGGCAGCACCGGCTCATCACGCATTCGCTCAATGAACGCATCTATCTCACTGTCCCGGCCAAAGAACATATCCGCGTGACGCTCGGTGAACGGTAAAAGACCTCTGAAGGGGCTCACCTCCCCCTCGGGCCTGCCTCGGTCCCGGTGCACCATACTGTACAACGTCTCGAGCACCTCGCTGGTGGGTGGGCGCCTTGGCGGGTCCTTCTCCAGGCAGCGGGACACCAGATCGACAAGATCAGACGGCACCCCCTCGGCCTCCAGCGGCGGCGCCTTCGAATCCTTGTCGCAGACCACCCCGCACAATGCGAACACAGTCGGTCCTTCGTGGGGCCGCTTGCCACTGAGCAACTCGTACAGAATTACCCCAAGCGCCCACACGTCCGTGGCCGGGGTGCACTCCTGCTCGAGCCACTGTTCGGGCGCCATGTACAAGGGCGTGCCGGCGATCCCCTCGCCGCTGGTCTGAAACTGCTGGGCAAAGGCCGCCCGGCTGCCCAGGCTCATCCCGTGCTGTATTGTTTCGGCGATCTCGGCCTCGGGACTGAACACCGCCTTGGCCAGGCCGAAATCAACTACTCTCACACGACCGTCGCGAGGAATGAGAACATTTTCCGGTTTCAAATCGCGGTGCAGAATCTGGTGACCGTGGGCCTCCCCGAGAGCTTCTGTGATGGCCAATGCTATGCGCAAGGTCTCCTTCACACCAGGTTGCTGATCCGCTATCCGCTCGCGCAGGGTCTGTCCTTCCAGATACTCGAGCGCCACATACGGACAGCCCTTCTGCTCACCCACCGCGTGGATTGTCACAATATGAGGATGGGAAAATCGCGCGGTGACCCTGGCCTCGAACAAGAATCGCTCCACCGCATCTTTGTCGCCCAACATCTCTGGCCTGATCACCTTGAGCGCCACCTTGCGTCCCAGCTTTGTGTCACGTGCCAGGTACACCTCGCCCATCCCCCCGCGACCGACCATCCGCACCACCTTGAAGTGGTCCACCAGGTCGCCGGGTTTCAGCACTGTTTCACTGTGGGGCATCTCGCTCATTTGGCTCCAGTGTTACACGGAAGTACATTGCGGCGCCAAGTTGCTTCGCTATCTCGCAAGTTGAATGATTCGCATCGCGACAGTACCTCGATGAGGGTTTTTCGTCGAGTTGCAATGAGCAGGATCTGCCTCGAAATCCCGCTCGTCGACGGGGAACTCGCGAGTCATATTGTCTGCGAGGTGGACGGGTGCGGCTTGTTGGACTAACATTCCTTCATGCTAACCTTCAGCAAAAATCCACAGGTCGCCGAGCAGCAGATGCAGGCGGTAATTTTTTACCTCACAACCTTCGGATACATCGACGGTGACTTCGACGAATCGGAGCGCGTATTCGTGTCCGACTACATCCGAAAGCTGGTCATTCACCGGGTGGACGTCGGGATGCCCGATGCGGACGAGAAGCTGCGGGCCGAGCTCATAGAAAAGTTCACCAGGCATTTTCACGAAGAGTTCGAGCGTATCGATCAGCGCATCAAGGAGCTGTTCACCGAGGCGGTTTCAAGAGATGAGGATCAGAACTCCTTTGTCGAATCGAGGCTCAAGCTGCGCTGCTTCGAGATCTTCCAGAGTTTCGACAAGAGCGGGCAGGAATCTCTCATGGAGATTGTCGACGAGCTACTGATGGCCGACGGCATCGCCCACCCGGCGGAGGTGAAATTCAGGGCCGAGTTGTCGGCGCTGCTCGAATCCGATCTGGCGGTTGTGCTGGTGGACGAGGGCGAGAAACCTCCCGTCAGCGTGACGGAGGCAGTCGATCGGGTGCCCGTGCAAGCCACGCATCCGTTCTTCGATCAATTCGAGCATCATTACTCCGGCAATCTGGAAACACTTCAAAAGCAGATAGAGGCCGATGTCGGGCTTCTGGAAAAGACGATGAGCATGTTCGCCGACCAGAGGGTCAAAGGTACCGGCAAGCTGAACGGCGTGCAGAAGGTGGGCGATCTGGCGGGGCGGGAGCCGTTCCTCGACGGACATGTTTACGTTGTGCCGCCCAGGCCGGGACGTACCTACGATCTGACCGTGGTTGGAGATCTTCACGGTTGCTACAGTTGCCTCAAGTCGGTGGTCATGCAGTCGCATTTCTTCGAGAAGGTCAACGCGTTCAAGGAAGATCCGGAAAATAACCCCGAACCCAAGCTGATCTTTCTCGGCGACTACATCGACAGGGGCATGTTCAGCCTCAACGGTGTGTTGCGTTCGGTCATGCAGATTGCCACCACGGCCCCCGGCCACGTCTACCTTCTGAGGGGAAATCACGAATACTACATCGAGTACAATGGGCAGGTGTTCGGAGGTGTGAGGCCGGCAGAGGCGATCAACACCCTCAAGCCTTTCGTGTCCGAAGACATTTTCAGGCATTACATCAGGTTCTTCGAGGACATGCCCAACATACTGCTCTTCGGCGAAACGCTGTTCGTACATGGAGGGATCCCGAGGGACCTGCTGCTCAAGGAGCGCTACAAGGATCTGTCCAGCCTGAACGATCCGGATATTCGATTTCAGATGATGTGGAGCGATCCGAGCACCGCCGACGTGATACCCGTGGAGCTCCAGGAGCAGTCGTCCAGATTCCCCTTCGGACGTTTGCAGGCGGCGGCGTTCCTGCAGCGTATCGGTTGTCACACTCTGGTTCGTGGTCACGAGAAGGTAAACTCGGGGTTCGTTCGCACATATGACGATGACAACTTGCTGTTGATGACTCTCTTCTCCGCTGGTGGCGAGAACAACGGGGATCTCCCCGCCAATTCGGGATACCGGAAGGTGACGCCCATGGCCCTTACCATGATGGTCAAGGACGGGGACGTGAAGGTCTCCCCCTGGAAGATCGATTATCAGATGTACAACGACCCGGAGCGCAATCGGTTTTTCAAAGTGTCCCCAACGATAAAACACGCATAATTGTATTATTGTCGGTCCTTGCGGTCAGCTGGTTTTACAGGTAAGGACTTCCGATGTTTTTTTTCTTTCATTTTGTTTGATTCTGGTACTTCATGAAGGTATATAACTTTCTCTCTCCGATGGATTTGTTAAAAAGAATAGAGAAATTTAATACGGAAACAGGCCAATGAAAAAAATTACAACTCTATTTCTGATGATTCTTTTGTTCGCGGCATCGCTCATGATTATCAACGCATGCGACGATGCGGAGAAAGACCCGGACGCTGGTGAAGACGCCTCGGTGGATGCATCCGACGACGATTCCGGACCCGCCGACGGCTTCACGTGTCTTGAGTGTCACATTGACAAGGACCTGCTGCTTGCCGACCTGGAGGCGGATCCTCTGCCCGAACCCGAAGATCCGCCGGAATCCGAGGGGGAGGGGTGAGCGGGGGAGCTTCCTCCGTTGGAGGACTGGGAGAAAGTAAAGATAGCTGAAGAGTTCCTCGCCGATCGACATTTTGTGGAGTTTTTCAACTCCGACTGCAAGGCATGTCATGGCGGCGTGGAGCCGGCCCCCACGCGTGCTGAGGCGCACATCGATCTGGTAGCGGCGCCCTCGTATCCCGACGGTCAACTCTGCACCAATTGTCACGGCCAGCAAGTCGATGACTACCACACATCGCTTCATTTCGAGAACCGGGGTCTTTACGATATTCAACACGGGCAGGTGGCGCAGCGCGCGAACCCGGAGATGCTGGCGGAGCTGGAAGAGGGAATGACCAATCACTGCACCGGTTGCCACGTCAAGGCCTGCGGCGATTGCCACATATCGCGGCCCCACCTCAACAAGAAGGGTTTCGTCGCCGGGCATGTCTTTTTCAAGACGCCCAAGGCAACAAAAAATTGCACCGGTTGCCACGGCGCGCGCGTGGAAAAAGAGATGCTGGCAAAGGGCGGCGAGGACATTGAGGGCAACGATGTCTTTGTAGTAGCCGACGTTCACTGGAACCCAAACGCCATGACATGCGACGCGTGTCACTTGGGGCATGGAGATCAATCCGGTGTTTACCATCGCTACGATGTCACCGATGGACCCACGTGCGAAGGTTGTCATCCGGGCGTCAACACGGACTCGGCCAACGCGATGCACGCGACCCACGCGAACCCGGCGGGAGACAACCCGTTGCTCCAGTGCCATGTCTGTCATTCGCAGCCGTACAACAATTGCAGAAGCTGCCATGTTTTCATCAACGAGGATGAACAAAAAACATTTGACTGCGCAAAAAGCTGGTTCCAGTTCAAGATTGGGAAGAATTATCTCAAGAGCGCGAAGCGACCGTACGATTACGTAGTGGTCCGCCATATCCCGGTGGATCCGGATACCTTCGCCTACTACGGGGATGACATTCTCTCCAATTTCGATGCGGTGCCCACGTGGAAATATGCTACTCCCCACAACGTGATCAGGCAGATCAAATTGCCAGGAGACGACGAGGCCGACTCTCCACCTCAGGCGAGGAGCTGCAATTCATGTCACGGGCACGAGGAGTTGTTCCTCGGCTCCGGGGACCTGGATCCCGCCGAGGTGGCGGCAAACGCATTGGTCGTCGTCACCGATATACCGCAGACGCTGCCGGACGGCGGTCCGGACGGGGGTTGATGAAGGAACTCACACAACGATACATAAACACCTGTGTAAAATACGTCGGGTGTTTCTAACGTGCCCTTGTGGCACACGGAGGATTCTAAAAATGGAAAAGACTAAACTTTTAATTCTTGCACTATCGGCGTTCCTGGTCTTCGGCGCGTTCGCATGTAGCGACGACGACGATGTCGAAACCGATGCCGGAACTGACACTGACACTGACACCGACACAGATACTGACACTGACACTGACACAGATACCGACACTGATACCGACACCGATGCAGAAGCGGATCGTATTGATGAGATTTTTGATGCACTGGATGGATACGTGGACGACGAAACCACCAAACCGGTAATCAGCGCACAGGACGTTCTTGACAATATAGTCATACCTGCAGACACCGACTACCAGCTCATCGACGTGAGGCCGACCGAACATTACGACGTCGGCCACGTGGCCGGCACACTCAATCTCCCCTTCGGCGCCGACTGGGCGACCGACACATTCCTGGATCAGGTCGATGACTCAAAGAAGATCATCGTGATTTGCCACACGGGTCACAAGGCCTCCATGATCACCGCCTACCTTCGCCTGATGGATTATGATGCCTATGCGATGGCGTACGGAATGATGGCCTGGACCACAGACCTTGCAGTGATCGGCCTCACGGCGACCTACTGCGAGGGTGGCGGCATGCCCGGTGATTGGCCGACGGTGACCGACGCTGTAACACCCGCAACGGACAATGATATCCCCGAGATCATGAGTGTCCTCACCGGTGACGACCTCATGATAGACCTCTTCGACGGATACATGTCTGCCCTGGGAACCAACTCTCCGGTTATGAAGCCCGTTGTTTACTACGATGATGTAGTGGTGGGCGGCAGCACTGATTACTTCCTGGTTGATGTGCGCAAGGCAGAGCACTTCGATGACCACATCGTGGACGCGATCAACATTCCTTACGGCACGTGGAACGACAAGACCATCCTCGAGATGATTCCCAATGACAAGACGATTATCACCCAGTGTTACACCGGCCACACCGCGTCGCAGACGGCCATGATCCTCAACCTGCTGGGATACGAGGCCCAAGCCATGGCCTACAGCATGATGGGATGGACCTCCGACACCGACGTAATCGGAATAACGACCATCCTCGATTGCACCGCCGTTACCGACAAGCCCGTCGAAGCCAGCTAGGAGAGGTTTTAAAAAAATGCTCATGCGCTTTCCGGTTTTTTCTATTGTGCTTTCGTTGGCAGTCGGGTTGTTATCTGCGGCCTGTCTGGATGTTCCGAACGACTCGGACCACCAGGATCAGGACGCCGGTGAGGGTTGCCTCGCCTGTCACCACACTGGTGATGATTACGGCACCTGTACCGACTGCCACGGGGCGCACGGCGATAGCCAGGCGCACGAGAAGCATCTCTGGGCCGAGCTGTGGGGGCAACCGGTGGCATGCGAAGATTGCCATCAGGTGCCCCTCAGCTTGTTCGAGGGGGATCATTTCAACTCGACTGTGGACGTGGTCTTCGCGGAGGGTAGCCTCGCGCGAACCGGAGATCTGGAGCCTGAGTGGGACGGGATGCGTTGTACCAACGTTTACTGTCACGGCGCAGGCCTGACCGGCGGCTCGTATACGGAGCCCGCCTGGCAGGGTGAGAAGGACGAGGGGATCCTCTGTGGGGATTGCCACGGGATCCCGCCCCTCGCGCCCCACACTGACGAGACCGGGTGCTCGTCCTGTCACGCCACTGCGTACACCGATGCCGGTACCCTCGACTTCGATATACACCTGAACGGTGTAGTTGAGTTCTAGGGACCCAAACCCTCTACATTCAATTCCCCACGAGGATCTCGTCCCACCAACCCTGGGAGGAGTCGAAATTTCGGATAATGACACCACGTTTTCATTACGTGCCTTTATAAGAAACAATGGTAGTTAGACATAGCATGTCACATCATTGCAAATACGTGGGGCTGGACGTCGGTTCCACGACGGTGAAGGCAGTCGTCCTCGACGACCGGGATAGCGTCCTGTGGAAGGACTACCGGCGCCACAACGCGCGGCAGCCGGATCTGGTGCTGGAGTTTCTCCGCGAGATAGAGAGCGCCTTTCCCGGCGAGGATTTCCGGGTCTTCACCACCGGTAATGGCGGCAGGTCTCTGGCTCCTCACATCGACGGATACCATGTGCAGGAAGTGAACGGGGTTACCTGCGCGGTGGAGCGGATCCACCCGGAGGCGGGGTCGGTCGTGGAGCTCGGCGGACAGGATGCCAAGGTGATCGTCTGGAAACGGGGCTCCGAGGGCGGGAAGTCGGCCATTTCCTTCATGAACGACAAGTGCGCGGGTGGCACGGGCGCCACCCTGGACAAAATCTTCGCCAAGATGGGCCTGGCCCCGGACAGGCTCGGAGGGATCACGGGGCGGGGAAAGACCGTCCATCACATCGCCGCCAAGTGCGGCGTCTTCGCGGAGACCGACGTGGTGGGGCTGATGAAGGCCGGCGTGGATGAGCAGGAGATAGTCGTGTCGTTGTGCACCGCCATCGTGAAGCAGAACATAGAGGTGCTGCTCCACGGGAACGTTCTTCCGGACGACGTGCTGTTGCTCGGAGGACCGCACACGTATCTTCCGGTGTTCGAAGAAGTGTGGAGACGGCTGGTGCCGGAGATCTGGAAGATCCACCGATGGGTCCCCAAAAAACGACCTGTGGAGGAACTGATCTACGTTCCGCCGGACGCCCAGTATTTCGCGGCCATGGGCGCGGTTTTTTTCGGGCGGGAGACCGTCGCGAGGGGTGAGGAGGATTCGCGTATATACGGGGGAGCGGATCGGCTGGAGCACTACATCGCCGCGGGCAAGGAGTTGCAGCTCCAGTCCAGCGGCGCCTCGAAGCCGGGCCTCGTTGAATCGGAAGCCGAGGCCCGGGAGTTCATCAGGGAGTATTCGATCCCATCGTTCAGCGCCAGG
>JAUXHN010000283.1 GCA_030621515.1 Deltaproteobacteria bacterium
CGTGTCGGTATCAGTATCCGTATCAGTATCCGTGTCAGTATCAGCGTCCGTATCGGTGTCAGTATCAGCGTCCGTGTCGGTGTCCGTATCAGCGTCCGTATCGGTATCCGTGTCGGTCCCTGCGTCGGATGCCAGCTTCTTGTCGATGTCGCCACAGGCGGCGAGCCACACGACAACCACGACCAAGACCGGTTTCAATATTGTCTTCATTTCTATTCCCCGATCATCGCTCATCCGCCATGCTAAAAGGGTGACGGTGGGCAAGCCACTCAATGATACCAGAAAGCTCCCATGGAAGTGCGTAAAACAGTCGGAAGGACGCATGAGGGTTTGTCGTCACACCTCAAAAGGGCACCCCTCGAAGGGGGTCATTCAGCCCTGAAATCGACAAACCGGCTGGTTTCACGACGTCGGATCGGTTTGAACAGAAATGTTCGTCCCCAGAAGAAGGACTTCATGGAATGAGGCAACCATTCGCCGTCGCCGGTTTTGCGGGTTTCGAAGCGCAAACGCGCCTTCTTGATGAACGCGATCAGTCCCAGGCCGATGCGAACCGTGCGGGTCAACCGGGCATCGATCCTGGCGATGGCATATTCCTGTTCATCAACCCATATTTTTCCGGCCAGGGCGTTGAGTATCGCGTCTTCTTTCTTTTTGTTGGGGAGTTTCTTGCTCCTGTCGGGAGCGAAGCTCAGTACATATGAGCTACGACCACCCACTTTCTCTTTTCCTTTCAACCTGAATTTGTAGCGGCCGGCCAACTCCCTGTCCAAAACGATTTCACCCTCGCCCTTTTTTCCTTCAGGCCGGGCACGAAACTCCTTCTCCTTTTCCTGTTCTTCTTCGAGATCATCGCCGGATAATGGCGCACCGTTTTTCATGACCAATCGCTCGTAATTGCGTCCGTCGATGAGGATTGACTTGTAGACGCGGTTTTCTTTCTCTTCGACTTCTCCGTCACTGTTTAGTTTTTCAACGTGGGCGATGCGGCGGTACGTGTATTTCACATCACGCTCGTCCTCGGTATCTATCCACTCCAGCACTTTATCTTTGATTTGATCGGCTGTTGGCGAAGCGGCGAACGAAACGTTCGAGAGCATGAAAGCCATCGACATCACCGCCGACCAGACAACTACTTTTACGTACGCATGTGCATTCATCAAGTACACCCCTTTTGAGGAGCACAACTACCCAGAAGGGTTCCTATTCCTCGAAAAATCGGGGAGACATTTTCTCGGCGCATACTATACTGTACATATGTATGGTTTCACTTCGTACGCCCCGCTGTGGTGCAAGAGCAATTTTTCGTTCCTCGAAGGCGCGAGCCATCCCGACGAACTGGTCGACGAGGCGCATCGCCTGGGCCACAAATCCATGGCGCTGACCGATCGGGACGGCGTCTACGGCATTGTCCGTGCGCACCTGAAGGCCCGGGAACTGGGGATCAAGCTGATAACAGGATCCGAGATCACCGTGAACGACGGAACCACCATCGTCCTGCTCGCCTCCAACAAGGAGGGATACACCAGCCTCTGTCGCCTCATCTCAAAAGGGAGGCTCAACTCTCCCAAGGGGCGCTCCCGGGTCTCCTGGCAAAATATCTGCCTTCACGCGAAGGGACTCATGGCCCTGTGGGGCGGCGCCCGGAGCCTGCTCGCGATGGACGGCCCCGACCCGGACGACATAACCCACGATCTCATCTCCGCCTTTGGAGATCGCCTCTACGCCATGGTCGCTCGCCATCGACGCGCCGAGGAAACCCGCGAGGAGCCGAGGGTTCGAAAACGCGCCGAACGCCACCGCATCCAACTGGCCGCCGCCGCCGAGATCCTTTATCACAGCCCGTCGCGCCGCCCCCTGCAGGACGTGCCCACCTGCATCCGGCACCGGGTTACTCTTGCCACCGCCGGGCGCCTGACCATGCCAAACGCCGAGCACCACCTGAGGTCATCGCGCTCCTTCGCCTCCCTGTTCGCCGACATCCCGACCGCCGTGGCGCGCACCCTCGAAATCTCGAAACGCTGCGACTTCTCCCTTGATCAAATTCAATACCGCTACCCTTCCGAGATCGGGCCGGACGGAACCTCCTCCTTCGAGCGACTTCGCACGCTCACTTTTGCGGGCGCTTCAAAGCGATATGGGGGCAACATTTCCATAAACGTGCGCGCCCAGATCGAGCGCGAGCTGGCCCTCATCGACGAGCTCGACTACCCCGGCTATTTCCTCACCATGCACGAGATCGTCTCGTTCTGCCGCGAGCGGGGGATCCTGTGTCAGGGCAGGGGATCCGCGGCCAACTCTGCGGTGTGCTTCTGCCTCGGGATAACCGCCGTGGATCCCGTGAGGATGAACCTCCTGTTCGAGCGCTTCATCTCTCGGGAACGCGCGGAGCCCCCGGATATCGACCTGGACATCGAGCACGAACGCAGAGAAGAGGTGATCCAGCACGTCTACCGGAAATACGGACGCGATCACGCCGCGATGGTGGCCGTGGTGATCCGTTATCGCCCCAAATCGGCGGTGCGCGACGTGGGCAAAGTGCTGGGTATCCCGGAAACTTCCCTGGACCGACTGGCCCGGCTGCTCTCACGTTTCAGCCACGTTCCAAAGGAGAAGATGGAGCAGGCCGGGTTGCACCCGAGTGTCTCCGCCCACGCGCTGTTGCTCGATCTCGCCGGCGAGATCCTCGACTTCCCGCGTCACCTGTCGATCCACCCCGGGGGCTTCCTCCTGGGCCGCACACCGGTACACGATCTCGTCCCCATAGAGAACGCCACCATGCCCGACCGCACGGTAATCCAGTGGGACAAGGACGACGTGGAGGCCCTCGGCCTGTTCAAGGTCGACCTGCTCGGATTGGGGGCCCTCACCCACCTCAAAATATGCTTCGACCTGATCGAAAGACATCGGGGTTTCCGCCTGAGCATGGCAACAATCCCCGCCGACGATCCGGACACCTTCGACATGATCTGCAGGGGGGAGACCGTGGGCGTGTTCCAGATAGAGAGCCGCGCCCAGATGGCCATGCTCCCACGGCTGCGTCCCCGGCATTTCTACGATCTGGTGGTGGAGGTGAGCATCGTGCGCCCCGGGCCGATCACCGGCGGGATGGTCCACCCGTACCTCCGGCGTCGCAAGGGTCAAGAGCCGATCACCTATCCCCATCCGTCCCTGGAGCCGGTGCTCGAAAAAACCCTGGGCATACCCCTCTTTCAGGAGCAGGTGATGAAGCTCGCCATGGTTGCGGCCGACTACACCCCCGGGGAGGCGGACCAGTTACGACGCGATATGGGGGCCTGGCGAAGCTCCGGGAGAATAGAGAACCACCGGGAGCGGCTCGTCTCGCGCATGACGGCAAAGGGAATAGAACCCGAGTTCGCGATTCGGGTCTTCGAGCAAATACGTGGTTTTGGCGAGTACGGTTTTCCCGAGAGCCACGCTGCCAGCTTCGCGCTCATCAGCTACGCCACCGCCTATATTCGATGTCACTATCCGGCGGAGTTCACGTGCGGGCTTCTCAACGCCCAGCCCATGGGGTTCTACATGCCGTCCACCATAGTTGAGGACGCGAAGCGAATGGGGGTGGAGGTGCGGCCCGTCGACGTGACCCACAGCGAGTGGAACTGCACACTGGAGCCTTCTGAAATAGGATCCATACGACCTATCAGACCTATTCCCCTGCGGATGGGGTTGAGGTACGTGAAGGGCCTGTCCCGGGACGCGGGCGAGAAGATCCTGCTCGCAAGTAAAGAACGACCCTTCGAATCCCTGGCCGACTTCGCGCGGCGCACCGGGATGAACTCCGACGCCATGTCCCGCCTCTCGGAGGCCGGCGCCTTTCGCGCCTTCGACATCTCGCGCCGAGCGGCCCTGTGGGAATCCAGAGGCCTCGCTCGAGAACGAAACGACACCCTTCAAATGGAACGCAACGTCCCCGTTCCCTCGTTCGAAGTGCTGGGGCAGTTCGACACAATAGCCTGGGATTACCGCGCAGCGCGCCACAGCACCTCCGGACATCCCCTCGCACCCCTTCGAGATCAACTGAACAGTATGAACCTGCCCGACGCCCGCCGGCTCTCATACATGAAACACAAGGCAAATGTGCGCTACGCGGGGATGGTGATCTGCCGCCAGCGCCCATCCACCGCCAGCGGCGTGGTCTTCATGACCCTCGAGGACGAGACCGGATTCGTCAACCTGGTGTGCTGGAAGGACGTGTTCGCCCGCCACGAGGTAATGGCCAAAACATCTCCCTTCCTGGGGGTCACCGGCGAGCTTCAGATCCAGGATGGGGTCACGCACCTGATAGTAAAAAACATGTGGCGCCCCCAGCTCGATCTTCACCCGGAATCGACGGGGAGCAGGGATTTCAGATAATTTGGTGTAGTTTTTTATATATAGCTGTATTTTCACATGGAATCGTCATTGTCAGGGGCATTTCAAACTAAGTTATTTGGAAGGACATAAAGTGACCATGAAGCGAATTCACAAATCAAAGTCGGCCGTGATGGTGTTAGCGTTTGCATTTATGATGATGGCCGCGCTGTCGAGTTGCAAGACGACATCACCCGAGCTCGGAAGCAACGACAGCGGCACCGATAGCGAGTCGGATTCCGACGACACCGACAGCGAGTCGGATCCGGCGGAATGCGGGAACAACGTCACCGAGGGCGACGAGGTATGCGACGATGGGAACCTGATCTCCGGAGACGGC
>JAUXHN010000141.1 GCA_030621515.1 Deltaproteobacteria bacterium
TCAAGGTGACGATCCAGCTCATTATCTACGACGCCGCCGCAGAGGAGGGCAAGGAGCCCATCGTTCGCGATATCAAGGAGCAGGAGGTCTTCTTCGGGGAGATCCCGCTGATGACCGTCAGCGGTACCTTCATCATCAACGGCACGGAGCGTGTGGTGGTGAGCCAGCTCCATCGCTCTCCGGGCGTGTTCTTCGATCACGACAAGGGAAAGACTCATTCGTCGGGTAAGCTCCTTTACTCAGCGCGAGTTATTCCCTATCGGGGTTCCTGGCTTGATTTCGAGTTCGATCACAAGAACATTATCCATGTGCGAATCGACCGGCGCCGCAAGATGCCCGCGACGGTGCTTCTGCGCGCCCTCGGGTACAATACTCAGGAGCTGTTGAACTATTTCTACGACACAGAGACAATATTCTTCGATACGAACAAGCGGTTCAAGAAGAGCATCGAATACAACTTCATCGAGGGGCAGCGCGCCACAGGGGACATCAAGGTCGGCGGAAGCGTTATCGTCAAGAAGAACCGCAAGTTCACGCGGGTCGCCATTCGCAAGATGCGTGATGCCAAGTTGAGCACGCTGCCCATCGACATCGCAGACGTAATCGGCAAGATCTCGGCGCAGGACGTGGTCGACGAGAGCACCGGCGAGATTCTACTCGAGTGCAACGAGGAGGTCACCGAGACCAAGATCGAGCGCTTGAGGGAAGCGAAGATCAAGAAGTTCAGTGTTCTGTTCATCGATAACCTCAATGTGGGTTCGTATCTGCGCGATACGTTGATAGCCGACAAGATCACGTCTCGGGAAGAGGCAATTCTGGAGATTTACCGACGCCTGCGACCGGGTGATCCACCCACGGTCGATACGGCGAACACGCTTTTCCAGAATCTCTTCTTCAACGCGGAGCGCTACGACCTGTCTCGCGTGGGTAGGCTCAAGCTCAATTACAAATTCAAGGTTGATGAGCCGCTCGATCTGGCCACTCTGACTCCTCACGATATCATGGAGACAGTGCGCCACCTGATAGATCTCAAGAACGGGCGCGGGACCGTCGATGACATCGACCACCTGGGAAATCGTCGCGTGCGCGCCGTGGGCGAACTCATGGAGAGCCAGTACCGTATCGGGCTCATCAGGATGGAGCGGGCCATCAAGGAGCGCATGAGCATGAGCCAGGATCTGGACACGCTCATGCCCCACGATCTGATCAACGCCAAGCCCGTGAGTGCCGTGGTCAAGGAGTACTTCGGGTCGAGTCAGTTGTCCCAGTTCATGGACCAGACCAATCCCCTGTCCGAGGTGACCCACAAGCGTCGCCTCTCTGCCCTCGGCCCCGGCGGTCTGACAAGAGAACGCGCCGGCTTCGAGGTGAGGGACGTGCACGCCACTCACTACGGTCGCATCTGCCCCATCGAGACGCCGGAAGGTCCCAACATCGGGCTGATCGCTTCATTGTCTACGTTCGCCAGGGTGAATGAGTACGGTTTTGTCGAGACACCCTACCGCGCGGTGAAGAACGGCAAGATCACAAACGATGTTCGTTTTTACAGCGCACTCGAGGAAGAACGGCACTACATCGTACAGGCCAACGAACCCGTCAATAAAAAGGGCAAGTTCACCAACACTCTGATCGCCGGCCGGTTCGAGGGTGAGTTGGTCATTGTGACCCCCGATCAGGTGGATCTCATGGACGTATCGCCCAACCAGCTCGTCTCGGTGGCGTCATCGCTGATCCCGTTCCTCGAGCACGATGACGCGAACCGGGCATTGATGGGGTCCAATATGCAGCGCCAGGCCGTGCCCCTGCTCAAGACCCGGGCCCCTCTGGTGGGGACCGGCATCGAGGGCAAGGTCGCGGCGGACTCGGGTGTCACGGTTGTCGCCAACAGGGACGGTGTCGTGGAGTCGGTTGAGGCCACGAGGATCGTGGTTCGCGCCGAGGGGCGGAGCGGCGACTACCCGGATATCTACAACCTGGTGAAGTTTCGCAGATCAAATCAGAACACCTGTATCAACCAGAAACCCATTGTGGAGCGTGGTCAGAAGGTGAAAGCAGGCGCCGTCCTGGCCGACGGCCCGGCGACCGCCGACGGCGAGCTCGCGCTGGGGCAGAATGTTCTCGTGGCCTTCATGCCATGGGGTGGTTACAACTTCGAGGACTCGATTCTTCTTTCGGAGAGTCTGGCGAAGGAAGACGCGTACACATCCATTCACATAGAAGAATTCGAATGCGTGGCGCGGGACACCAAACTCGGAAAGGAAGAGATAACCAGGGATATTCCCAATGTCGGAGAGGAAGCCCTCGGAGATCTCGACGAGAGCGGAATCGTGAGGATAGGCGCCGAGATCGGTCAGGGTGATATCCTCGTCGGCAAGATTACCCCCAAGGGCGAAACCCAGCTAAGCCCCGAGGAAAAACTACTTCGGGCCATCTTCGGTGAGAAGGCCGGCGATGTCAGGGACTCCTCTCTGAGAGTGCCGCCGGGTGTTTCGGGCATTGTGATCGACGCGCGCGTGTTCAGCAGGCGCGGCGCAGATCGGGACGAGCGCGCCAGGCAGATCGAGGAGGTCGAGCGAGCCAGGTTCGAGAAGGACATGGCGGTCGAGATCAAGATCATCAGGGAGTCTGCCTACGGAAGGATCCGCAAGGTCCTGGTAGGCAAGACCACCAACGGCAAGCTCGTGGATGCCAAGGGCAACACGCTGGTCGGCAAGGGCAAGAAGATCGATGCAAGTATTATAGACGGGATCCCTCGCAAGTACTGGGGGCGGATTCCGACCGAATCCGGACAGGATAGAGTGACCGATATCCTCGACCTGTTGAAGGATCAGCAGAACATGATCGAGGAAGTTTTCAACGAGAAAATCGATCGTCTTTCAAAGGGTGATGAGTTGCCTCCGGGCGTCATCAAGATGGTCAAGCTCTTTGTGGCCATCAAGCGGCATATCTCCGTGGGTGACAAGATGGCCGGGCGACACGGGAACAAGGGCGTGATCTCGAGGATCCTTCCGGAGGAGGATATGCCCTTCCTTCAAGATGGAACGCCCGTGGACATAGTGCTGAACCCTCTTGGTGTGCCCTCGAGAATGAACGTCGGTCAGATCCTGGAGACGCATCTGGGATGGGGTGCCCGCGTGCTGGGGCAGCAACTGGACTGGATGGTCAAGGAGGGTGGCTATACACCTGACAACCTGCGCGACCAGTTGAAGAATATCTTCTCCAGCGACACGGGCAAGCAGATTGTGGAGGAGATGTCCGACAAGGAAATCATCAAGCTCGCCGCGGAACAGAAGGAGGGCGTCCTCTACGCCACACCGGTGTTCGACGGAGCTACGGAGAAGGAGATCCAGAAGGTTCTCGAGACAGCAGGGTTGCCTGTGTCCGGTCAGACCGTGCTCTTCGATGGGCGAACCGGGGAGGCTTTTGACCAGGACGTCACCGTGGGTGTGATGTACGTGCTCAAGTTGCATCATCTGGTTGACGACAAGATCCACGCGCGTTCCATCGGTCCCTATTCTCTGGTCACCCAGCAGCCCCTGGGCGGCAAGGCGCAGTTCGGTGGGCAGCGACTAGGGGAGATGGAGGTCTGGGCCATGGAAGCTTACGGCGCGGCCTACGCGTTGCAGGAATTCCTCACGGTCAAGAGCGACGACGTGATGGGTCGCACGAGAATGTATGAGTCCATCGTAAAGGGCGAGCAGTCGTTGGATGCGGGACTTCCAGAGTCTTTTAATGTCCTTATCAAGGAGCTTCAGAGCTTGTGCCTCAATATCGAGTTAATCGAGGGGCGAGCTGTCGAGGAAACCATTGGTGAGGAAGAGCTAAAGGCCTAGGGCCGGGAGGTAAGTGATGAAGGATATCTTCAGCTTCTTTGAGAAACCGAAGGATCCATTGAGCTTCTCAGCGATTCGGATTTCCCTGGCCAGTCCCGAATTGATCCTGGAGTGGTCCCACGGCGAAGTGAAGAAGCCGGAGACTATCAACTACAGGACGTTCAAGCCGGAGCGGGATGGGCTTTTTTGCGCCAAGATCTTCGGGCCGGTAAAGGACTACGAGTGCAATTGCGGAAAATACAAGCGCATGAAGCACCGCGGTATCGTGTGCGAGAAGTGCGGTGTGGAGGTGATCCAGTCCAAGGTGCGCCGTGAGCGCCTCGGCCATATCTCCCTCGCAACGCCCGTGGCCCATATCTGGTTCCTCAAGAGCCTCCCGTCCCGGATAGGCGCGCTGCTCGATATCACGCTCAAGGATCTGGAGCGGATTCTTTATTGCGAGAGCTACGTCTGCCTCGATCCGGGTGAGACGTCCCTTGAGCGCGGAGAGATTCTTCCCGAGGAGAAGTACCAGCAGGCCATCGATGAGTTCGGATTTGAAAGCTTCGAGGCTGGAATGGGCGGGGAGGCCGTGCTCTCGCTGTTGCAGGATATTGACATCGTCGGTCTCGCCGAGGAGTTGAGAAACGATCTCAAGAACACTACCAGCGAAGCAAAGCGCAAGAAGTTCACCAAGCGGCTCAAGGTGACCGAAGCATTGAAGGAGTCGGAGAACAAGCCGGAGTGGATGATGCTGTCGGCAATCCCGGTCCTTCCGCCCGATCTTCGACCGCTGGTGCCCCTCGATGGGGGAAGGTTCGCGACCAGCGACCTGAACGACCTCTACCGCAGGGTGATCAACCGCAATAATCGTCTGAAGAGGCTCATGGAACTCAACGCTCCCGATATCATTATTCGCAACGAGCGCAGGATGTTGCAGGAGGCTGTCGACGCGCTCTTTGATAACGGACGTCGGGGAAAAACGATCACCGGGCCCAACAAGCGCCCCCTGAAATCATTGTCGGACATGCTGAAGGGCAAGCAGGGCCGGTTCCGTCAGAACCTGCTTGGCAAGCGCGTGGACTACTCCGGCCGTTCGGTCATCGTCGTCGGTCCGACCCTCAAGCTGCATCAGTGCGGCATCCCCAAGCAGATGGCTCTCGAGTTGTTCAAGCCGTTCATCTACAACAAGCTCGAAGAGCGCGGCTTTGTCACCACAATCAAGAGCGCCAAGAAGATGGTGGAGAAGGCGAAGCCGGAAGTCTGGGATATTCTCGACGAGGTAATCAGCGAGCATCCGGTCTTGTTGAACCGGGCGCCCACCCTCCACCGTCTGGGTATTCAGGCGTTCGAGCCGGTTCTCATCGAGGGCAAGGCCATTCGTCTACATCCCCTGGTGTGCACGGCTTTCAATGCGGACTTCGACGGAGACCAGATGGCGGTGCACGTTCCGCTCTCCATCGAGGCACAGATGGAAGCTCGTGTGCTCATGATGTCGACCAACAATATTTTGAGCCCGGCCCACGGCAAGCCGATCATCAATCCCACGCAGGACATTGTGCTCGGGCTCTATTACATGACGAGCAAGCGGCCGTTCAGCCGTGGTGAGTATAAAGAGGGCGCCAAGGGGAAAGATCGTCTGGCCGGAATCTACTCCTCGGTCGATGAGGTTCGGATGGCCTTCGACAGCGGCGCCATCGATCTTCACGCGGAGGTCAGGGTGCGAATCGACGGCAAGCTCGTGCCCACTTCTGTAGGGCGCGTCCTGCTGAGGGACATCCTTCCCGAGGGGTTGCCCTTCGAACTGGTCAACAAGGTGATGGACAAGAAAGCGTTGTCTGTCCTGATCGACGTCGCCTACCGAATCTGCGGAAACAAGGCCACCGTCATCCTGGCGGATCGGCTTCGCAACATCGGGTTCGAGTACGCCACCCGCGCGGGTATCAGCATCTGTATGGACGACATGGAGATCCCGAAAGCCAAAGAAAAGCTCATCAACGGCGCCCAGGCAGAGGTTGAGCGAGTCATTACCCAGTACCAGGAAGGCCTCATTACCGACGGCGAGCGGTACAACAAGATGGTTGATATCTGGGCCGCCGTTTCCGATCAGGTCGCGGAGGAGATGGTAAAGCAAATTCGTTCCACGGAGGCGCACGATCCGCTGTCCAACAAGACCAAGAGCGTGGCCAGCTTCAACCCGATCTTCATCATGGCCGACTCCGGAGCGCGAGGCTCCAACGCTCAGTTGCGACAGCTGGCCGGAATGCGCGGATTGATGGCCAAGCCGTCCGGGGAAATTATCGAGACACCCATCACGGCGAATTTCCGTGAGGGGTTATCAGTGCTGCAGTATTTCATCTCCACTCACGGCGCCCGTAAGGGTCTGGCGGACACGGCGCTCAAGACCGCCAACTCCGGTTACCTGACGCGTCGCCTGGTGGATGTCGCCCAGGACGCCACCATCACCGAGTTTGATTGCGGAACCCTCGACGGTATCGAGGTAACGCCTCTCGAAGAAGGTGGAGAGGTCATCCAGAAGCTCGGTGAGCGTGTTCTGGGACGTTCGGCTCTCGACGATGTGACTGATCCTTACACCGGCGAGATCCTGGTAGAGTCCAATGACATCATTGATGAAGAAAAGATGTCGAAGATCGAAGCCGCCGGAGTCAACAAGGTGACCATTCGTTCGGTGCTCACCTGTCAGACCCAGCGCGGTATTTGTGTCAAATGCTACGGTCGCGATCTCGCTCGGGGATACCAGGTGAACATCGGTGAGGCGGTGGGAATAATCGCGGCCCAGTCCATCGGCGAGCCGGGCACCCAGCTCACGATGCGTACTTTCCACATCGGTGGCGCGGCGAAGCGCGGCAAGATCGAGCAGTCGAAGCTCGAGACAAACCAAAAAGGAAAGATCAGTTTAAAGAAGCTCCCGGTGGCGGTGAAATCGGATGGGACCACCATCGTCATGGCGAGACACGGCGAGATCTATGTTATCGACGAGGCCGGCCGTGAGTACACTTATTCGGTCGTTTACGGTGCGAGTCTGATGGTCAAGGAAGGGCAGAAGGTCAAGATCGGCGACCTGCTGGCCGAATGGGATCCCTACTCCATTCCCATCGTCGCGGAAACGAAGGGGGGCGTGAAATACGGGGACGTGATCGAGGGCGTGTCCATGTCGGAGATGCTCGACGAAGTGACCGGCCTGTCGCGCAAGGTGATCGTTGAGTCCAGAGATCCCGAGCTTCGTCCGAGGATCTCAATCAAGGATAGTAAAGGAACCACCAAGGAAGCCGGCGCGGGAGCCGCGCGTTACCTGCTCCCGGTGGGGGCCAACATCACGGTCAACGAGGGTGATGTAGTGGATGCGGGCGAGGTGATCGCCAAGATCCCGCGTGAGACCACCAAGACCAAGGACATCACCGGTGGTCTGCCTCGAGTGGCAGAGCTGTTCGAGGCTCGCAAGCCAAAGGATCACGCTGTGATCTCGGAGATCGACGGTGTCATCTCCTTCGGAAAAGACACCAAGTGCAAGCGCAAGGTCGTCATCACCCCGGAGATCGGTGAGCCGAAGGAGTATCTGATCGCCAAGGGCAAGCACATCGCCATGAAGGAAGGCGACTTTATTCGCGCAGGGGAGCCGCTCATGGACGGTGCTGCAAACCCGCACGACATCCTCAAGGTGATGGGCGAGAAAGCCCTGGCCAAGTACCTCGTGGACGAGGTGCAGGAGGTTTACCGCCTGCAGGGTGTGACCATCAACGACAAGCACATCGAAACGATTGTTCGCCAGATGTTGAGGCGTGTGACCATAAGAGATTCGGGTTCCACCAATTTCCTGGTCGAAGACAAGATCGACAAGGCAGTGTTCAAGCTGGAGAACGAGCGAGTCATGAGCAAGGGAGGGCAGCCCGCGACCGCAGAGAGCCTGTTGTTGGGGATAACGAAGGCGGCGCTGAGCACGGACAGCTTTATCTCCGCTTCTTCGTTCCAGGAGACCACGAAAGTGCTCACGGAAGCAGCGGTCGCCGGAAAAATTGATGATCTGACCGGTCCCAAGGAGAACGTGATCATGGGCAGGTTGATTCCGGCGGGAACCGGAGTTCCGCTCTACCAGGGTCTGACCATCGATGTGATGGATGGCAGCCGGGATATGGTGGAAGACATACCCGACGAATCCGAGTTTGACGATGCCACCGGAGTTACTTCGGCTTGACAATTTTGAAAAGTTCCTTTAGTTACGTGCGCCTTCGGTCCGATAGCCGGGCCCAAGATGGGAAGTGAAAAGTATGCCGACGATTAACCAGCTCGTCCGAAAAGGGCGCGAGCCTCAGATCAAGAAAACTACCACGCCTGCGCTCAAATCCTGTCCTCAGAAGAGGGGGGTTTGTGTGAGGGTGTACACCTCCACTCCCAAGAAGCCGAACTCCGCGCTGCGAAAGGTGGCGAGGGTCAGGCTGACCAACGGCATGGAGGTCACAACCTATATTCCCGGTGAAGGCCATAACCTCCAGGAGCACTCAGTCGTGCTCATTCGCGGTGGTCGCGTGAAGGATCTTCCCGGCGTGCGGTATCATGTCATTCGCGGAACCATGGACGCCTCCGGAGTGGAGGAAAGACGTAGAGGTCGCAGCAAGTACGGCGCCAAGCGCCCGAAGAACTAAAGGTGAGGGTATGCCGAGGCGTAGAGAAGTTCCCAAAAGAAAGATAAACCCCGACCCCAAGTTCAGAAATCGGATGGTTTCCAAGTTCATCAACAAGATGATGCTCGATGGGGCCAAGAGCACTTCTGAGCAAGCGATGTACGGGGCGTTCGACATTATCGAGCAACGCTACAAGCAGGATCCTCTCGATGTTTTCAAGAAAGCCCTCGAGAACGTGAAGCCCAAGCTCGAGGTAAAATCTCGTCGGGTGGGTGGCGCCACGTACCAGGTGCCGGTCGAGGTTCGCGCAGGTCGCCGACTCGCACTGGCGATGCGCTGGATCATCGGCTTCTCCCGTTCGCGCGGCGAGCAGACCATGAGAGAGAGGCTCGCGGCTGAGCTCGTCGATGCATCGCAGAACCGCGGCGCATCGATCAAGAAGCGTGAAGATACACACAAGATGGCGGAGGCCAACAAGGCGTTCGCACATTATCGTTGGTAAATTGAAATAGTCCCGGGTCTTCGCCGGCGGGTGTAACACACGCCGAACGATGCCGCGTCGAAGGCCCTCGCTGTCTGGCGTTTTAAACAGACCAGGCGGTTGGGAGATGTTTAAGTGGTGAAGCGGGCCCCGATCGGCCTGACCCGTAATATCGGGATCATGGCTCATATAGATGCCGGCAAGACAACTCTTACCGAGAGGGTGTTGTACTACACAGGTGTCTCGCACAAGATCGGAGAGGTCCACGACGGAACCGCACAGATGGATTGGATGCCCCAGGAACAGGAGCGGGGGATAACCATCACGAGCGCCGCCACCACCTGTTTCTGGCGGGATTGCCGCATCAACATTCTCGACACCCCGGGACATGTGGATTTCACCATCGAGGTCGAGCGTTCGTTACGAGTGCTCGACGGCGCTATTGCAGTGTTCGACGGTGTCGCAGGGGTTGAGCCCCAGTCTGAGACCGTATGGCGCCAGGCCGATCGTTACAATGTTCCTCGGCTCGTTTTCGTGAACAAGATGGACCGTGTGGGTGCCAACTTCGACAGGTGCATCGAAATGATCGCGGACAGGCTTGGCTCCCGTCCGGTCAGGATGCAGATCCCCGTCGGGTGCGAGGACACCTTTGTCGGCATTGTGGATCTCATCGAGAATCGTGCCTGCGTGTGGGACGAAGAAGCCCTGGGCACAACATTCAATTACGAAGACATTCCCGCAGACCTCAAGGACGAATGCGCCGTTGCGAGAGATCAGCTCATCGAGGTCGCCGCAGATTTCGATGAGGAGATCATGGAGCGCTACCTCGAAGGAGAGAGTGTCGACAAAGACAAGATCCGAGGAGCCATAAGAACCGGAACCCTCGCGGGCAAGGTAGTGCCTGTCTACTGTGGGTCGGCCTTCAAGAACAAGGGGGTCCAGCCGGTGCTCGATGCGGTCGTGGACTATCTCCCCTCGCCGTCGGATCTCCCGCCGGTGGTGGGTGAGGAACCGGGCAATGGCAAGAAGACAGCCAGGGAGCCCTCGGACGATGCCCCGTTTTGTGCGCTCGCTTTCAAGATTCAAAACGATGCCTACGCGGGCCAGCTCACTTATTTCAGAGTTTATTCCGGCATGCTCAAGGCTGGGAAGACGGTTCAGAACGCCGCCAAGAGCAAGAAGGAGCGGATGAACCGCCTGCTTCAGATGCATGCCAACAAGCGCGAGGAGCTCGACGAGGTTCGCGCAGGGGACATCGCTGCCGCAGTGGGCCTCCGGTTTACCACCACCGGTGATACTCTCTGCGACATCAAGAATCCTCTTCTCCTCGAGAGAATCGAGGCGCCGCAACCTGTGATCTCCATTGCCATCGAGCCAAAGACGATGGCGGATCAGGAGAAGTTGAGCCAGGCTCTTGAGCGCGTCACCATTGAGGATCCCACGTTCGTGGTAAAGGTCGACGAGGAGACCGGTCAGACACTTATCAGCGGCATGGGAGAGTTGCACCTCGAGGTCATCGTCGATCGCCTGAGGAGAGAGTTCAATGTCGAGGCGAATGTCGGTGATCCGCGCGTGGCATACAGGGAAACCGCCACGATTGAGGCGCAGGCCGTGGGTGAATTTGATAAACAGATGGGTACCAAGACTCACAAGGCCACGGTGACGTTACGGGTAGCTCCCGGGGATCGCGGTGTGGGGGTGATATTTGGAAGCGAAGTTCAACCTCCTGATATTCCAGCGGAATGCTTGAAATACATCGAGGAGAGCGTCCGGGGTTCACTCGATGCCGGAGTTCTCGCCGGATATCCCGTCGTGGATCTGGTGGTGACATTATTAAAAGATATCAAGCATGAGGTTGACAGTACTGATCTAGCGTATAAAATCGCCGCCTCGATTGCCCTAAGAGAGGCATTGAGACAGTCGGAGCCCGCTCTTCTGGAGCCGATGATGGCTGTACAAGTAATTGTTCCGGAAGAATTCATGGGAGAGGTTGTCGGCGATCTGAATCGCCGGCACGGAAAGATAAATGGAATGGACGCCCGAGGCACAACACAGGTATTGGATGCGAGTGTTCCTCTGCGTCGGATGTTTGGATATACAACGGACTTGAGAACGGTAACGCAGGGGCGCTCGACGTACACCATGCAGTTTTCGCATTTTGATGCCGTCCCCGAGCAGATCGCAAAAACGATCATCGGATAGCGTCAAGAGGTCGATGAGCAAGGCCGCGCGGCCAAAGGAGTTTAGGAATGGCCAAGGAAAAATTTATCAGGAACAAGCCGCACGTGAACATCGGAACGATCGGTCATATCGATCACGGCAAGACGACGTTGACGGCAGCGATCACCAAGAAGCTGGCGCAGGAAGGCGGGGCGACGTTTGTCGCGTTCGACGAGATCGACAACGCCCCCGAGGAGAGGGAGCGCGG
>JAUXHN010000100.1 GCA_030621515.1 Deltaproteobacteria bacterium
CTCCTCGAGTTGCTCCATGTCCAGGTTGAGGACGTTGTCGCAGAAAGACAGAACCTCTGCGATGCTGTAGTGCACGGCCGGATCGTTATCGTTGATGCCGCCGTACAGGTAGTCGTGTACGGCCCAGAAGTTCTCCATTCCCTGTTGTCCGGCGGCGACCGTGGCGGCGTGGAGTTCCCAGGAGGATTCGTTGTTGAACGGGTAGTGGTGGTAGTAAAAGCGCACGTGCGCCGTGAAGTCGTCCCGGTCGTTCCAGATCTGATCTGCCAATTTGGATAAATACGCGCTGTGAGGACACCTGAAGTAGGCGACAAGGACCACCTCGAGCCAGACCTCTTCTTCACCTCCGTAGTAGGGGCTGTGGGCGTTGTTGAAGAGGTCCGGTGAGCCCTCCGGACAGTATATCCCCGGCCCGGCGTCGTCTGCATCAACTTCCCAGTCTGAATCGGTGTCCCCGTCAGAATCGGTGTCGGTGTCGGAATCGGTAGTCCCATCATCGGGAACGGTCGGCAAGTCTTCCGAACACCCGGCAGCCGCCAGCAGCACCAGGCTCAGTATAAGGTTTTTAATATCGATCATCTCGACCCACCTCCACCCTTGTCAGAGGGATATAGAAAGCCGTCCACAACTGCCTCGATGTTGCTGTAGCTTCGCTTCTCGCCGCAGACGTAGACGGCCGGGGTTCCCTGGAAATCCGGCTGCGCCATCGCCTGTCCCTTGTCCCACTGCAGGAAGGCGTGGGTCTGCTCGTCCAGACGGTCCTCCTCGAGTTGCTCCATGTCGAGGTAAAGGACTTCGTCGCAGAAAGCCAGTACCTCTTCGATGCTGTAGTGCACGGACGGATCGTTGTCGTTGATGCCACCATATAAGTAGTCGTGTACGGCCCAGAAGTTCTCCATCCCCTGCCGTCCGGCTGCGACCGAGATGGCGTGGAGATCCCAGGCGGATTCGATGCTGAACGGGTAGTGGTGATAATAATAGCGCACGTGCGCCGTGAAGTCGTCCCGGTCGTTCCAGATCTGATCGGCCAATTTGGAAAAATACGCGCACCAAGAGCACCTCAAGTAGGAGATATTGACCACTTCGAGCCAGACGTCTTCTTCTCCACCGTAGTAGGGGCTGTAGGCGTTGTTGAAGAGGTCCGGCGTACCCTCCGGACAGAATTCTCCCGGCCCGGCGTCGTCATCGACGGATCCGTCGAACACCCAGGCGTCCGGCGGTGTCCACGCTCCCTCCGGTTTTCTGCAGCCCTGCGTCATCACCGCCAGCAACACCAGGCACAGCAGAAGGTATTTGATATCGATCATATTGCCCCACCCTAAATATACGTCGTGACGCAGTAGAGACCGCTCAAACGCATCGCGGCGGTGGTGGTCAACCACTGCTCGAGCCCCGTGCCGGCGTGAAAAACGTGCAGGTTGCCGGAGTTTCCCGTGATGACGAGGAGATCGTCGTCCGTCACCGACATCCCCCAGATCCAGGTATCGTAGTACTGCAGGGGAACAACGGTATGCGGAGCGCCGGAAGGCAACGGGTAGACGTCGACCTCATCGGTGGAGTGCCAGGCGGTGTACATGGTCTGGTCATTGATCGTTAACCTGGTGGCCTCCGTCAAGAAATTCAGATAGACCGGATTTTGCGCGACAATATCGATGAAGGACGAGTAAACGAGCAGCTTGTACATGTAAAAAGGATCGCTCGCACCCGGCATGATAACCAGATCGCCATCCCAGGCAGCAATGGAATCACAAGAAACTCCATAGGTCGACCCAAAATAAAACTCCTCCGTAGATCCATCCAAAAGGGAAACCCGGTAGACCATGTTATTGTCACAGAAATAGGCATCGTCGCCGACAATCGCTATTCCGTTGGTGGAGGTGAAATCGACGTAGGGAACCTGAGCGATATTGCACAAGTCTCCCGAGACAACTCCGACAAGCCCCACGTGCTTGTTGTTCGCAGTGTCCTGAATAACGGAATAACAGTACCAATTCTCCTGCATGATGGAGTCGCAGGCGGACGGCCAGGAGCCGGTGTCCGTATCGGTGTCGTTATCAGTGTCCGTGTCTGCGTCGATATCCGTGTCGCTATCGCCGTCAGCGTCGGTATCAACGTCCCCGTCGGTATCGGAATCGGAATCAGAGTCGGCGCCGGTATCGTCCCCTGTGATGATCTCTTGCATGGTCCAGCAACCCGCGAAAATCGCGGCTGCCATGACCAGCACCAGGCTCAGTAAAAGATTTTTAATGTCGATCATTTTGGTCCACCTCCCTCTTTGCCAGAGGGATATAGAAAGCCGTCCACAACCGCCTCGATGTTGTTGTAGTTCCGCTTCTCGCCGCAGACGAAGACTGTTGGGGTTCCCCCGACACCCTGCGCCAGCGCCTGTCCCTTATCCCACTCCAGGAAGGCCTGGGTCTGCTCGTCCAGACGGTCCTCCTCGAGTTGCTCCATGTCCAGGTTGAGGACGTTGTCGCAGAAAGCCAGTACCTCTTCGATGCTGTAGTACACGGACGGGTCGTTGTCGTTGATGCCGGCGTACAAGTAATCGTGGAGCGCCCAGAAGTTCTCCATCCCCTGCTGTCCGGCGGCGACCGTGGCGGCGTGGAGTTCCCATGCGGATTCGTTGCTGAACGGGAAGTGGTGGTAGTAAAAGCGCACGTGCGCCGTGAAGTCGTCCCGGTCGTTCCAGATCTGATCGGCCAGTTTGGAAAAATACGCACAGTGAGGACACCTGAAGTAGGTGATATTGACCACCTCGAGCCATACGTCTTCTTCCCCGCCGTAGTAAGGGCTGTGGGCGTTGTTGAAGAGGTCCGGTGTTCCCTCCGGACAGTATTCTCCCGGCCCGGTGTCGTCGGTATCAACGTCCCCGTCGGAATCGGAGTCGGTGTCGGTGTCCCCGTCAGAATCGGAGTCGGTGTCGGAATCGGTAGTCCCATCACCGGGAACGGTCGGCAAGTTTTGGGAACACCCGGCGACGGCCAGCAGCACCAGACCCGGTAAAAGATTTTTAGTGCCGATCATCTTGCCCCACTTCCATCCATGGAGATGATCATATCATTTTAGGAGGACTCAGTCCCGCGAGGGGTTCTAGTAAAGATAGCCGTAGCAGATGCCGCCGCCGGTGCCTGAATCCACACAGTCGGCTCCGGTAGGGCAGTCAGCCGGATTGGCGCAGAGAACCATGCAGTAAAACGGGGGCTCGAAGTTAACCCCGTCCGAACTCTGTCCGTGATTACAGGCCTCCTCGCCGACGGCCACATCGGTGCAGTAAGCGACGTCCGCTGTCTCGAAGTTGCAACACTCGGGAGCGCAGTAACCCTGCGTATCATCTATGCCGGCTATAATGATGCACTCTGTGGAGGTCGGACAGTCGGCGGTGGAATCGCAGGGGCCGCCCCACCCGGTGATGCCTTCTGGCGCAGTGCACTCGTCGGTGTCGGTCACCCCACTGTCGAAGCTGCCCGACCAGTCGTCCGAACACCCGGCGGCGGCCAGCAATACCAGACCCGGTAGAAGATATTTGATGCCGTTCATCTTGTTCCACCTCCATCTATCGAGATGAGCATATCATTTTTGTGGGATATTTGTCCGCCTCCGCAGACTACGGCGCGATCTTTCAAATTTCGAAGGGCTATTCTCCAGCCCGCGCAGATCCTGCGCGGGGAATCTCCGTAGCAGGACGAGCTTTCCATCAACCTCGCGCCGTGGTAACCCCATCCCGGCCTTCCCCTGCGAGGGAGGGGAAGGGGAAGATGATGGAGGCCTACTTTAACTCCCCCTTCCCGAAAAAAGGGGCGATCATTTAACATGACGGAAGAAAAACAAGACGGCGCGGCGCCCGGGTCGAAACTGCGAGCGCATGTGGGCGAGTTGTTGCTGGGGCTGATGGTGATCGCGGTGGTGGTGATGATGATCGTGCCGCTGACCCAGTGGCTTCTGGATCTCCTCATCGGCGTCAACATCTGCCTGTCGTTGATGGTCGTGACCCTGGCGCTCTTTCTCCGCCGGCCGCTCAACTTCAGCGCCTTCCCCACCGTCTTGCTCGTCGCAACCCTTTACCGCCTGGCCCTGAACGTGGCCTCCACCAGGTTGATCCTCACCGAGGCCGATGCGGGAAGGATCATCGGAGCGTTCGGCGGGTACGTGGTGGGAGGTGACATACTCGTGGGCGCGGTTATTTTCGGGATCCTGGCGATGGTGCTTTTTCTCGTGATAACAAAAGGGGCCGAGCGGGTGGCCGAGGTCGCGGCCAGGTTCACCCTCGACGCGCTTCCCGGGATGCAGCTGGCCATCGAAACCGATCTCAAGGCCGGCGCGATGTCCGCGAGGGAACTCACGCGCAGGCGAACCGAACTCGAGAACAAGAGCCACTACTACGGATCCCTGGACGGCGCGATGAAGTTCGTTCGCGGGGACGCCATCGCGGCTCTGGCCATAGTGGGAGTGAACATAGTCGGCGGGGTTGCCGTCGGAACGCTCCGGCACGGGATGGGGATAACCGAAGCGCTCGACACCTACGGCAGGCTTACAATCGGTGACGGGCTGGTGACCATGATCCCCGCGCTCCTCATTTCAACAGCGGCAGGCCTTCTGGTGACAAGAGTGAGTACGGGAGATGGACAGGGGCGTCTGGGTGAGCAGATCGGCCGTCAGCTCACGGACGAACCGCGCGCATTGATCGCGGCGGCGGCGCTGATGATCGTTCTTGCCGTCATCCCTGGACTGCCCGCCTGGCCGTTTGCGATTCTGGGCGCCGCGCTCGCCGGCGGAGGTGTGTTCGCTCTGGTTCGCGAGCGGCGGGCAGTGGTCGGACGAAAGCCTTCGAGCGACGCTCCGGATTCGATCGGTGGGTCGACGAGCATGGGGCTGGACGAAGTCCAGGGGCTCATCGATGAGCTGGCCCGGTCACACCCGGTTCTCGTGCGTGAGTGCGTCCCGAAGATCGTTTCCCTGCCGGTGCTCACGGACATGTTGTGCGCGATGGTGGAGGACGGCCTGTCCCGAGACGATCTTCCGGATCTGCTGGAGGCCGTGGTCAGGGAGCCGCAAGGCGTGGATGCGTGGGAGTTGATGGAGAGAGCGAGGAAACGGATGACTTCGCTCATCACCCGGCAGGTGCTCGGCGGCGGTGACGAGATCGAGGTCGCAGTTCTCGACGATGAGGTCGAGGCTGTCCTGTGCACCGGACTCACAACCTCGTCCCGCGGTCCCCGACTGGCGCTGCCC
Source organism: Deltaproteobacteria bacterium (assembly GCA_030621515.1). GTDB lineage: Bacteria > Myxococcota_A > Polyangia > JAAYKL01 > JAAYKL01 > JAUVAN01. Next base: position 5,233 of record JAUXHN010000100.1, read on the forward strand.
CCTGAGATGATGGAGTCGATCGCGGACGCCTGCCGTGAAGCGCTCTCCTCCCACGCCGGGCTCACAATACTCGTCCGACCCGACTGTCGCAGAGTGTTGTCCGGGCTTCTGAAATCGCGAGGCATCAACACGTTTGTCGTGGCCCACGGTGAGATCGAACCCCACATCAAGGTGGTCGTGGACCACACGATCAAAACGCGCCCCTAGTTTTCTTCAATACAATCGTGGACGCGAGTTGCTTTGAGCGATAGAATATCCGATGCAATAAGGAGAACATATTATGCACATTAAAGGCGGTTGGAAAATCATTTTGGTGTTCGCGTGGCTGTTTGCCGGCTTGTTTGTCATGGGGTGCAGTGACGATGATGACAGCGATACCGGTACCGATACGGACACCGACACGGATTCGGATTCGGACTCGGACACCGACACGGATTCGGATTCGGACACGGACACCGACACGGATTCGGACACGGACACCGACACGGATACCGACACGGACACCGACACCGACACGGACACGGACACCGACACGGACACGGATGCCGATGCGGGTCCGGTGTTTTTCGAAGAGACATTTGAAACCTTTATAAGCGGTGATCCGGACGGCCAAAACGGCTGGTCTGCCACGCCCACAATGCCGTTCGAATGGCTCGCCAACACGGGGGGCACTCCGTCTCCATCCACGGGTCCAAACGGAGATCATACTATCGGAGTGGGAACATATCTCTACACGGAGGCGAACGGGGGGAACCTGGGGGACACCGCCGTGATGGAATCGCCCAGCATCAACCTGTCCGGCGCCGCCGCGCCGGAGGTTTCCTTCTGGTACCACATGTACGGCTCGGTAATGGGCACCCTCGATGTGGATATCGATGACGGCTCCGGGTACGTGAACGTCTGGAGCATCTCCGGTCAGCAGCAGCTATCCTCGGATGAACCGTGGGATCAGGGTATGGCGGACATCTCTTCCTTCGCCGGATCGACGATCACCGTTCGATTCATGTCGACGCGGGCGGACGCTTTCACCGGCGACATGGGGCTGGACGACATTCAGGTCAGAGAGCCCATGCCTCCCGACGTGGAGTTCTCGGCGAGCATGATCGACCCGTGCACGGGGCAGATGGTGTCACTGTATGACATGAGCGCCAACGGACCCACGAGCTGGCTGTGGACGATCACGGGGCCCGGCCCGGTCACGTGGGAGTCGGGAACCACCAGCACGGATCAGAACCCTATCATATCGTTTGACTCGCTCGGCCTGTACTCGATCACCCTCGAGGCCACCAATGCGGTGGGTAACAGCAGCCTGACCAAGACCAACTACATCGAGGTATTGAACATATATTTCGAGGAGGATTTCGAAACCTTCACGGGGATGTACCCGAACGGTCAGAACGGCTGGACCAGCTCACCCGTAACCGGCTACTCCTGGCAGGTCAAATCCGGAAGCACTTCATCTACCAACACGGGACCCACCGGCGATCACACTACAGGCACAGGCATGTACGTGTACACCGAGGCGTCGAGCGGTGTAGCGGGAGCGATCACGTTACTGGAGACCGAGCCCATCAACCTGACCGCCACGACCGCGCCGATACTCACCTTCTGGTATCACATGTACGGGTCCACCATCGACAACCTGTCGGTGGAGGTGAACAACGGCTCCGGATGGACAAATGAGCTGACCATCACCGGACAGCAACAAACCACCTCCGCCGCGCCGTGGGAAGAATCGACCGTAGATCTGGCGGCGTACGTCGACGACACGATCAACATCCGCTGGGTGGGAACCAGGGGCACCAGTTATTACGGCGATATGAGCATCGACGACGTCATGGTTCTCGAGCCGTCACCGCCGTTGCCCGATTTCTACGCCAGCGAGACCCTCGTGGGGCTGACCCAGATCGTCACCCTCACCGATACTTCCCTTGAAACCCCGACGAGCTGGCTCTGGATCATTACCGGCCCCGGCGCGGTTACCTGGGAGAACGGGACCACCAGCACGGATCAAAATGTCGATGTTTCTTTCAGCACGATCGGTCTCTATACGGTGGAACTCCAGGCAACAAACGCCATCGGCACGGCCAGCGAGATCAAGACCGACTACATCGATGTGCAGGACATCTGCCTGCTGGGCGGAGGGACGAGCGTCAACACACACCTGCCCATGGAGCCTTACTACGGGTACTCGTTCAGCGAATCCATCTACTATTCGTCAGAAATGTGCGGCGCCGGAACCATCACGGATATCGCCTGGGAGTACAACGGCTCAAGTCTGATTGCCTCCTCCGCCGAGCCCATCGTGATTTACATGGGTCACACCACCAAGACGACCTTCGCGAACACTACGGACTGGGTCCTGTCGGGGAGCCTGACCGAGGTGTACGACGGAAATATCACGATGACAACGACTGCAGGATACATCAACATCACTCTGGACACCCCGTTCGTATACAACGGCACCGACAACCTGCTCATCGCAGTGGACCGCAACATGGGCTCCGGTCCAACCGGCACGAGCTCGGAGTTCTACTCATACTCGGTGAGCGGGAATCGCTCCATATGGCAGTACAACGCCACGGCGAACCAGAATCCCGCAACGTGCACGTTACCCGGATCGCTCTCCATCTACATGCCCAACACCGTGTTCAGTTACCTGTAAAAGGAAAGGACGGTCGAAGAGATGAAAAAAAGAAACAGTTGGCTGGTTGGTTCGCTTTTGGCTTGCCTGCTGGCAGCCACGGCTTTCTCGGGTTGCGGAGACGACGATGACGACAAGTCCGACGGCGGAACCGATACGGACACGGATTCGGACTCGGACTCGGATACCGATAGCGATACCGACACCGATACCGATTCCGATTCCGACACTGACACCGATTCCGACACTGACACCGATTCGGACGGCGGCGCCGACGCCTGCGTGGATCCGGTTCCGGGCGCGCCGGTCGTGACATCGGATGTAGTAGTCTCTTTCCCCACGGGCACATCCGCTCAGACTTACACGTTGACTTTCAATGAAGACGTGTTTGATGTGGGCATGTCGACGATCTCATGGACTGCGGTGAGCGGCTCGGGCACCCTCGATTCAGTCACGGCTGTCAACGCCACCACCTACACCATCGCTTTTTCCGGCATGTCGGATGGTGACGAGTACACCATCACCGTGGGGACCGGAATTTCCGACGTGTGCGACAACCCGGTAGCGTCACCCATCGACATCGACATCACGATTGAAAGCAGTTATTTCCACGAAACATTCGATACATTCATCTCGGGCGATCCGGACGGGCAGAACGGCTGGACGGCAACCGCCAGCGGATCTTACACGTGGCTGGCCAATGTCGGAGGAACGCCTTCTCCCGTGACCGGACCCGACGGCGATCACACTTCCGGCGTGGGCACATACATCTATGCGGAGGCCAGCGCCGGTGTTCTGAACGACACGACAACCATGGAGACTACTGCCATCAACCTCACCGGCACCACTGCGCCGGAGCTGTCCTTCTGGTACCACATGTTCGGATCCGTGGTGGGTACGCTGGAGGTGGAAGTGGACGACGGCAGCGGCTATACCAACGTGTTCACCATCACCGGGCAACAGCATACCTCTGCGGACCAGCTCTGGACACAGACCATCGTCGATCTATCGGCCTATGCGGGCGATACCATCAACATTCGATTCATCTCCTCCCGGGGAGACGGTTATACAGGCGACATGGCCATCGACGATATCGATATTCGCGAGCCCCCGCTTCCACTTGTGGATTTCTATGCAGATATCTACATCACCCTTCCGGGGAACGTTCTCCATCTGTACGACTTGACGGAGAACCTGCCTGTCAGCTGGCTCTGGACGATCACCGGGCCGGGCACTGTCACCTTCGAGGAGGGTACGGTCAACACCGATCAAAACGTGGCCATATCAATGGACGCCACGGGACTGTACACGGTCACCCTCGCGGCGACCAACATCAACGGCAGCGCCTCGACGGTAAAGACCGACTACATCAGCATCGAGAACACATGCACTCTCGACGGCGGAACATACACCGCCGCCAGCATTCCCATGGATCTGTACTGGGACTACTCCTACAGCCAGTCCATCTACTACCCCGCCGACATGTGCGGGGGCGGCACGATCATCGAAATATCCTGGGAGTACAACGGCGCGGGCGCATCGACCGAGACCATCGTGATCGCCATGGGCCACACCACCAAGAGCACCTTCTCGAGCACCACGGACTGGGTGGCGTGGTCGTCTCTCACGTCGGTATACTCCGGCACGTTCGTGTTGGCTGCGACGCCCGGGTGGTACACGGTCACCCTGGACACGCCATTTGTTTACAACGGAACCGATAACCTGCTGGTCGCCGTGGACAGGAATACGGGTTCTTACTTCTCCTCGCTCTACGATTTCTACGCCTTTTCCACCGTCGGCAACGTGTCGTTAGAGAAACATCAGGACATGACCGACATCTTGCCGGCCAGCCCCAGCACCGGAACGCTCCGGGCGTACCTGACCAACACAGAGTTCAGTTACTATTGACCCTGAAATTCGACACCAACGATTACCTGTCCTGGTACATCCCCCGCGCCATGGCCGGCGATAATGCAATTAACCTGCACTCCAGCGGAGTCCCGATGGTTCTCCCGTCCGAACTGGACATTGACGATATGGTGGGGAACCCATTCGAAACGCCCACCCGCCTGGAGCACGCATTGGCCGCCTGGTTGGGCATCAAACCTGAGGAGATCGTCTTCACTCCGGGCGCAACAGGGGGCACACTACTTGCGCTGCTTACCCTCACGGAACCGGGTGGCAACATCGTCGTGGAGAAGCCGATCTACGAGCCGATGCTCAGGCAGGCAGCGGCCCTCGGCGAGGTCAGACGCATCGAACGACGTTTCGAGGATCACTGGAGACTCCCTCTCGAAGACGCCCGGCGACTGATCGACGACAAAACTTCAGTGGTGATGATCACCGAACCACACAACCCGAGCAGTGTCCTTTCACCGCGGGATGATATCGAAGAACTGGCCCGGATTGCCGCCGCGCACGGAACTGTTCTGCTCATAAACGAGGTGTACGGACAATTTTGCGATGTCCCTTCCTGTCACAGTCTGGAGAAAAACGTAGTTGTCGTTTCCAGCCTCTCCAAGCTGGCGGGGGCCTACTGGGCCAGGGTCGGATGGCTCTCTTCCAGCAAGGAGCTTGGCGCCCGCTTCAGAACGGCCCACTGGAATATGGGGATACCGTCCGCGCCCGCAGCCCTGGCCGGACTTGCCTTCATGAAAGACATCGACAGGTTCCGTGACCGGGCGATCGAACTGTCCACAAGCGGGTTTAAAGAAGTGAGGGAGATGATCGCAAACACACCCTCCCTTTCATGGCACGAGCCGGATGCCGCAGGCTTCGCGTGCATACAACTCCCTGCCAAAATCGACGATCTCGAACTCACAAAGAGGCTCCACGAAGACCACGGAGTTCTCGTTATTCCCGGAGGGTGTTTCGAGGCGCCGGGCACCGTGAGATTGAGCTGGATTCAGGCAGGAGACCGGCTCTCCGAGGGACTGGCGAAATTCATAAAAGCAATGTGAGGGGGTGCCCCTCCTGGACCTCTGGCCCCTCATCCCGCGGCGTAAACGCCACGGCAACGATGCGCCCCGCGCAAGCCCTGCGGGCTGTTTCCGAAGTATCTTTTCTTGAGGCCAAAGGCCTTTTTTTTTGTTCTTCATTTCTGGCCGCGGGATTTACTTCCGCGGACGCAGAGTCAGACCCTATTCTGGATCCGAACTTCCCCCTCCCTGCAATGGGGAGGGGGACCGAGGGGGTGGGGTCCTTGTCTAAACTTCCTCGTCGAGTCTCGGGCCGGGGACGCGGACGTCTCCGCGACGGGTGGTGTAGCCCTGGCTGTCGCAGTAGTTGAGCAGCGGAAGGGCGTACTTCCTGGTGGTGTCCAGCAGGGTCCTGAACTCGGACATGGTTATCTCGCGGGAGGTTTCAAACTTCTTTTTGAGGAGCTCCAATCCCTCTTCCACAATACTCGAATGAAAATAGATCTTCCCTTCCAGATTGATCGCCCTGCCCTGATCCACGAGAACCTGCAGCAACTGCCTGGCCGACTTCTCGTCCAGAGAAACGTCCGACGCCAGCGCACCGATGTCCGCCGGCGCAAAGCGACCGTCAACCAACTCCTGCTCCATACCTGCGAGGGCGGCGCGCTGTTTTTTTGTCAGGTTCACCTCGAAATCGTGGAGGGCGAGGAGATCGCCGCTCGGAGCGCCTATCCTGAGTTCGGACAGAGCGAGATCGACGAAGTGCCTGGTGATAAAGTCAGGCAGCTCCTTTTTCCATCGGGACAGGATCTCTCCCCTCTTGGCCCCTCCACGCAATGGATTCCTGGAATGGTATTTCCCGAGGGCGCCGGTCAGATCGGCAATGAAACCGTCGTAGAGGCTTGTTGCGCAAAGATGTCTGGCTCCTCTCGCCTCGAGCTCGATTACCTGGCCTTCGATGTTCAGCCCGCCCAATAGATCCTCTACCCTCTCGGAAGACAGACTGGTTCCGGTAACGAGATCGTCGAATGTGACCACCCGCGCCTTGGTGAGGATTCGAAGAACCACCTGCTCCTCTCTGGTGTCTCCGAGTGCCTTGAGGGTGCCCACGATCTTGTCCGTGTGACGTTTGCGGTGCTTGGCCGGGTTGGCGTCGAGAATGCGGCCTCCGCCGATTGTGAGCGCCGGGGAGTAGCGTCGAATGACATACCTGTCCAGGCGCTGAGCCGAGGTGCGCTCCTCGAGACGGAGTTGAACCAGTCCCTCACTCCCCGGCTCGATGCGGTCCATGTCCAGGATCACCGCGCGGGCCATTACCTCCTTTGTTCCGATATGGACGCGAACGCGCTGGCGCTGTTCGAGGGGGATGGGGCTACCCTCCATGATGCGGCACTCCACATCGAGCATGAAGGTAGGTTTGAGACGTCCCGGAGTGGCGAGCACGTCTCCGCGAAAAACACCATCCACGGAGATCTGGGGAATGTTGATCGCCACACGCATCCCCGCCGTTGCGGTCCTGGCGCTGGTTCCCTGGCTTTCTATTGTGCGAACGCGAACCGGATCGCCCCGGGGAAGTATTTCCAGTTTGTCCTCCACACTCACAGAGCCTGACAGGGCTGGACCGGTGACAACCGTGCCAAAGCCCTTGATGGAGAAAACTCGATCGATCGGAAGCCTGAAGATCGAACCCGGCGCCTTGTCCTTCTTTCGCCCGGCGAGATCGAAAAGCGCCTCGCGAGTTTTTTCTATCCCCCTGCCATTAAGGGAGTCCACGCGGATGATCGGTTTTCCATCCAGGAAGGAGCCGGCCGTCATTTCGGCGATATCCTCCGCCACAAGATCGATCCAATCCTCCTCGGCAAGAGCGCACTTGGTTATTGCGATGATACCGTCTTCGACATTCAGCAGTCTGAGGATATCGAAATGCTCTCTGGTTTGCGGCATTACCCCGTCATCAGCCGCCACTACAAGAAGCGCGAAATCGACGGTGGCCACTCCGGCCACCATGTTCTTGATGAACCGCTCGTGGCCGGGAACGTCTATGATGGCTATGCGATCGCTGAGAAACGCGTAGCCCAGCTCGATTGTGATGCCTCGCTCTTGTTCTTCCTTGAGCCGATCCGTGTTGGTTCCGGTAAGAGCTTTTACCAGCGCTGTCTTGCCGTGATCTATATGCCCCGCCGTGCCGATGATTACCGGTTGCATGTATGGAAGGTTACACCCCAACGTTGGGCTTTGTTAGAAGAATATTTCGATCGTTTGGGGTAGAATACGATAGTTCGGTCCAATTGTGCGACCCATGAAAGAAGATAGGCAAATGCTGCAATGATGCAACCTGGCGATCAGTGGGTAATGGACGAGCCCGGCTACGGGCGCTCCCCGAGGGTGTGCGCGGATGGAGAAGGGCGACCCTGGGTCGTCTGGATATCCTGGACAAAAAAAGGAGAGTGCGTTCGCGCGTGCAGGCTCGAGGCAAATGGAACCTGGGCGCCTTCTTTCGCCTGCTCACCGGTGGAACCCATGGTGACCGGAGTCGCCGTCGCGCCCTGGGGACGCGGCGTGATCGTTTCATGGATAGACGGGGGCGACGGTGAAATCAACGGACTGAAGATCCGAGAGATCGACAACTCGGGGAAATGCGGTCCCGTGCGCCTGGTTGTGTCGGCACGCAGATCTCCCTCGGATCTGGCCATGGCTTCCGCGCCCGGAAAGTACATTATGGCCTGGACCGTCAGCGCTCCCGCAGGGCGCAACCTCGAGGGGTTCAGCGGTCCGGATCCCTGCGCTTCTACTATTTCCAAAACAATCTCTCAGGGGCCCGGCACGCACGTCAACCCGGCGGTTGCAGTGGTGGATGACGAGGGATGGGTGGCGTGGCAATCGATAATCTCCGGCGAGAGCCGGATCATCGCCGGAAGACTGGACGGACCCAAAGTGGAGGTCTCACGACTGGTCGAGGGCTCTTCGACCGGGGGTATCGCCGCGATGCCGCATATTATCGGCTCGGCGCGAGGCGGGTTGTGGGTGGCGTGGCAATCGGATCTCGACCCCGAGGAGGGACCGGGCCTGGTGAGATGGATCCAGGTGGCTCATCTCGACAGGGACGATCGCCTCAGGTTTCCTGCCGCCTCGATGACCGGGATAAGCAGAAACGGGCGCGGCGAGGATCAGGGCTTTGAATCCCCGCAATTGACCGTCGGTCCGGACGGCAGGTTGGTGGTCATCGGCCGCGGATCGCAGAGCCTGCACAGGCAGGACCTGGGCAGTAGCGGCTGGAGCGAGCGGTTGAGGATCGGCAACGAAGGTTGGGAATGCCGGGGTTCCCGCTACGATACCTGCGTTGCCCGGGACGGGATCTTCGTGGCGGGACGCGAGACGGAGGGGATCGTGGTCAGGTTGATCTCTCACGGAGATTCCTCTCACGTGGGCGCGCCGGAACTCGGGGCGCTTTGCGATGTTTCAACCCGGAGCCGGGGTCTAAGTAAAATAGAGACAATCGACAGATGCACGGTGGGCGGCCACAGGGTGCTGTTCGGGGACATCCACCAGCACACCATGATGTCGGACGGAACCGGAACTCCGCAGGAAACATACCTGCGGGCAAGATATCGGTACGGCGACGATATCTGCGCCGTTGCCGATCACGAGAGCTTCCTCGGCAAGAGAACCCCGCCGGGGGAATGGTCGCGATTGAACAAGATCGCCGACGAAGCTTACGAACCGGGGGCTTTTGTCACCCTTCACGCATTCGAGTGGACCGGCGCCATGCACCCCGGCCCCGGTCACAAGGTCGGTTATCTCCCGCCCCGTGGAGGACCGGTGTTTTCCAGGGACGATCGGGCGACCGAGGACACCGCCGGCCTGATGGAGGCCTGCCGACGCGTGGGGACGCTCATGTTCCCGCACCATGTGGGCTGGACCGGAGCGGACATGCAAGCTCACGATCCCTCGGTTCAGACTTGCTGGGAGATCGTTTCCTGTCACGGGGCGTACGAACGACCGGGCGTCGGTCCCATCGGCACGAGGGGCGACGACAAGGAAGGGCAGTTCGTGGCCCATGCCCTCGACGCGGGGTTGCGATTCGGTTTCGTGGGGGGATCGGACGGGCACGGTCTCAACTGGCACCACGGCGTCTGCAGAATGAAGGACTCGCACAGATCCGGATTGACCGCAGTGCTTGCGCAGGAAGCTACCCGGGATGCGGTATTCAAGGCCCTCAAGGACAGGAGGTGTTACGCAACCTCGGGCGCCAAGATCGGCCTGTGGTTCGAGATCGCCGGGATGCCCATGGGGGAGGAGATCCCCGTCACCGAGTCGGTCTCGTTTACTGTAACGGTGCAAGCCACCTGTGATATCAATGAGTTGAGCCTGGTCACGAACCTCGGTCGCGAGATTCCCCTCGAGGCGGGTACCTGCTTCGTGGAGGCCAGGGGAACTCTCCCCGTGCCGCCGGAGGGCCGATGGGCCTATTACTACGTGAGGGTCATCCAGGAGGACGGGCACGTGGCCTGGTCCTCTCCAATTTGGCTGGACGCACCCGGCTCGTCCGGTTCGGGCCTGCCGGCCGCCTGACTAGTAGTTAGTAAATCAGTTTCACGTTGTTTTGCATTGTTTTTTTCCAATTTAATTTCCAGTTTTGGTATACTTTTATTGCGACAACTACATTGAGGGCATTTGTAAGACTTCGGGAGGTATCCATGAAGCGCGTTTTATTGTTGGTTCTGGTGCTGCTATACGCGTCCTGCGCGGAGATAGAACCTGAGCAGGGATTGGGCAAGACGGACTCGGGAACCAGCACCGACACGGACACCGACGTCGACACGGACAGCGACACCGACACGGACACCGACACCGACACGGATAGCGATACCTCTCCCGTGGA
>JAUXHN010000087.1 GCA_030621515.1 Deltaproteobacteria bacterium
GGGGAAACCGGGTGAGATGTCAGTGGGTGAGCAAAAGCAAGTGGTGTTCGAGTTCGAGGTCAAGCCCACGTTCAAGAGGAATGTGGCCAGGTTCGAGTTGGCGGTGATGGATCTGGATCTCAAAGTGTACTCAATGGAGAAAATCTCGTTTGAGATCAAACCTCCGATTCAGGTGCTCAAGATCGATCCGCGAACTCTTGTGGCGAGAGAAGATTCCGTGGAGGTTCGCGAGGCGCCGGCGGGGGATGCGCGTATTGTCGCGGTCCTGGAGGGGAAGGGCGCAGTCGAGATCTCGGCGAAGGCAGGTGATTTCTACAGAATCGAGATCGATGAAGGACGGCCCGGGTGGGTGGCCGCAAGATCGTTCGCCGATCCTTCAGGCGAACCCCCCGAAGCTTGCCGGCCCACGCTGGCGATCAACGCGCCCCCGGCCCTTGTGCTCGACGAGATCGAGTTCGTGGTGCGAAGATCCACCATCAGAATCACCGGCCGCGCGACCGACGAGAGCAGGGTTCGCGATATCTATATCTACGTTGGAGATTCCAAGGTCTTCTTCAAGCCCAACACCGATCCCGACAACCCGCGGGAGCTCTCGTTCGTTGCGGAGGTGGAGATCAAAAAGGGGCTCAACTACATCACCATCGTGGCGGAGGAAACGCCGGCGCTCGATACCCGGAAAGTGATCGCCGTTCGCCGTGACCGGGTGGACGGCATGCCGTTCGTCAGGGCGTGGAATCGAACCAAGCCCGAACCCATCGGAATCCTGCCCACCGTTCGGTGAAGACGGATTAAAAAAGATCCACGGGCCTCCCGAAACGTAGACTCATTATCCGAAGGGTGGACCCCGAGGCATTTGATATGTTTCGCCTCGGTTGACGTGTATAATGCGCCCTTCGACAACAATTGACGGAGGAATCCGATGCATAGTCACGTCCCAAGGTTCATATCATTAGCTTTATTTGCTACGCTTTTTTTCACGGCATGCGGGGGAACACCACCACCTGCTCCCAAGCTGGTGCCGCCTCTCGGCTCGAGGATGGAGCTGGCCGCCGGGGACGTCTGGCTGGCCACGGACTCTGAAAAAAAGAGGTTGATCACCGGGGCGATGTTGCCCGAAGAAGCGGCAATAAGCCGCGGGGACGGCGCGCGCGCCCTGGTTCGCCTCGGCGACGGCACCGGCGTGTTCATGCGCGGCGGCACGGAGATCCTGATCAAGGACGATTCGGTAACCCTGAAAAGCGGTGAGCTATGGGCGGACGTGCCGGTCGACGAGGAGAATCTCCGCCGGTTTATAGTTTCGAATACCACGATAACCGCGTCCGGCGCGGGTTTCGACTTGGCTCTAGACGACAAGGGAGTGCAGGTCTACGTGGCTCGTGGGCTGGCGGTGGTCGCGTCTCCCCACGGAAGGGAAGAGGTCCAGAACGGCGAGCGTGCGACCGTGGGCCTCGGCGAAGGGGCTCCCGTGGTCGAACCCGTGGGGTTCTGGGAGGACTGGACCGGCGGGATGGCCGATCGGGAGCTCTTGGTGGGAAGAGGTGGAAAGGGTTCTGGGCGGATTTACGGAATCGATCGCGCCAACCCCGGCTCCGCTCCCCAGGAGCTTCACATCCTCACCCAGGAGGTCCGGGCCATAATTCGCGACGGCATCGCCCACACCACCGTGGACCAGCGTTTCTTCAACCCATCGAGCTCCGACGTGGAAGGGTGGTACTGGTTCACCGTTCCCGAGGGGGCTTCCGTGGAGAGGTTCGCCCTGGAGGTGAACGGGTACCTGGTGGAAGGAGAGATGACCGAGCGAAACCAGGCCGCCGAGGCTTATGAGGAAGCCATCCAGAAGGACTTCGATCCGGCGCTGCTCGAATGGGTGGAGGGACGTACGTTCAGAGCGCGCATCTATCCCATTCCCGCGTCCGGCGAGCGGCGGGTCGTCCTGTCGTATACCCAGTTCCTCCCGCTGGCGGACGGGATCTATCGCTACGTGTATCCCATGGGCGGCGAGGGCGAGAAGCGCATCCAGGAGTTTTCTCTTCAGGTGATCCTGGGCGACGAGGGAGAGAACTACGAGATCGCCACGTTGCAGGACGCCCGGGTCGAGGACGACTCCTCCATGATCTCCATGCGGCGCTCCGGATTCGTGCCTCGCTCCGATTTCCTGCTCGAGCTGAGGCCCGTGGAAAAAGTAGATCCCCTGCGCGTGGTTCGTTATTCCAGCGGGCGCAACGAAGCGGATTTCGTGATGCTCCGTTACGCTCCGGATGTGGACTGGGCCGCCGTGAAGGAAGTTCCCGGGGATGTGGTGGTGGTTCTGGATACCTCCGCAGGTGGTGGCCAGACAGAGCGCCAGATCCGGTCGGATGCGGCGGAGGCGATATTGCGAGCGCTGTCCGACGGAGATCGGTTCGCGTTGGTCGCTTCCGACCTCACCCCCAGGGTGGTATTCCCCGATACGGGCCTCACCAACGCCACCGAGGAGAACGTCTCTTCGGCCGTCGAGAAGCTGTCCGAGGTCAGTTCGGCGGGCGCGACGGATCTGGGCGAGATGTTCAGCGTGGCTCTCGGGCTGGTCCACGAGGCGGAGCAACCGGCGGTAGTGTATGTGGGTGACGGGCGTCCCACCGTGGGAGAGACCACGTCCATGGAGCTGGCCGAGCGGCTGCGTCGATCCCTGGGGGATTCGAGGGCGCGCCTGTTCACCATCGCGGTGGGCGCCGAGGCGAATCACTCCCTGCTGGAGCGGCTCTCCAGGATGGGTGGCGGTCGCTCGTTTCGCATAGATACCCCCGAGCAGACCGTGCAGGAGGCTATCCGTTTTGTCGGCCTGGTAAAGACTCCGACCATCACGGATCTGGAGATCGACGCGGGTGCGGGGCTGGACCAGTCGTTCGCCACGGTGGCGGGCAAGGTTTCCGAGGGCAAGGAGATTGTCCTTCTGGCCCGGACCCACCACAAGCTGCCGGAAAAAATCAAGATCAGCGGGCGGCTCGCCGGCGAGTCGTTCGAGCGCGAGTACGAGACGGAGGTGGTCAAGGGGGAGGAGCACGGATACGTCCCGTCCCTCTGGGCACGGATGTACCTGGAGCGGCTGATGGGCGAGGGTCGCGTGGAAAACCGAGGCACAATCATCTCGCTGGGCCTGAGCTACGCTTTGATGACTCCGTACACGTCCTTCCTGGTTCTGGAGAGCGACCAAGCTTACTACGAGGCCGGGATAGCGCGCAGGCATCGCCATCACACGTGGACCGGATTCGACACTGTGGATACGGGCATGAGGATGGCGCAGGTTTCGCAGCCCGGGGCCGGGGGCAGTGAGCAATCCTACGACGAGGACGTTGTGATGGAGGAGGCCGATGGGGAGTACTGGAAGGATGAGGCCGGATACTATCGACAAGAAAAGAGCCGGGATGTTGCCATGTCCGAGGCCGCTGCAGAGCCGGCGCCGCCCCCCGCGCCGAAGGCCGCACCCTCGCCGGTGACGACCGCCGACGCGAGTAGTTCCAGCGGGTACGGTGGAATGAGAGGAAGAGGAGAGGGTGAAAGGCGATTCAAGAAGAAAGCCAAGAGAGAAAAAAGCCTTAGCACAGGCTCGATCAGTGGGAAAAGATCGCTGGATCGCCTGACGGCGAACCGCCCGCTGCAAGATCAGGCCGATGACTCAGATATCAGGTGGAGCAGAATCCGCCACACAACACCCAGCATCGAGACCGCCGGTGAAGTTCTGGCCCAATTGGGAACCGGCAAGGGCAAGAGAGGTGCCCGGAAAGCGGCCAGGTCCAGGGAAAAGATAGTGGAAGAGATCCTGGAGAAGGCGATAGCGGCGAGGCCGGCGCCGAGACCAGCGGTGAAGAAACTGTTCACCAGGGGAGTGTGCTCGGACGCTTCGCGAAGGCCGTTGTCCCAGCGCAGGCTCTTGTGGCAGCTGCGGCTGGCGAGGGCCGATTCGACCCAGCGTCTGGCTGCGGTGTTCTTCGACGCGGGAAGCCAGTGCGAGCTGCCCCGGTGGAAGCATCAAAGAGAGTTGCTCGCCATGATCGAGCGGCGCGTGCAGACTCCGACCGACGTCTACGGTCTTCTCGCTCTGTTCGACAGCTATCCCAAGCTGCAGAAATATCTGCGCAAACGGATCATTCGTCGGACCCTGGATCCGGACATGACCATGCATCTTTACGAGCCGTCCACCATCGACTGGTACTCGGTGAGGCGCGGCCTGGCGGCCATGGAGTCGCCCAAAAAGCGCCTGGTCAAGTTGCGCAAGATCCTCGAGCACAGCCCGGAGGATCCCGCCGGGAGGGCGTTGCTCATCGAGCTGTTGCTCGACCTGGACGAGGTGGAGGAGGCGCGGGCGGTCGCGTCCAGGCTGCGCAGGGACGAGCAGGCCGGACCGCTGGTGCTGGGAACCCTGTGCGAGCTTCAATCCGAGGTGGGGATGGAGGACGAGGCGCGCAGAACCTGTTCCGAGCTGGTGGAGTTCAACGAAACCGATCCGTCGGCCAGGGCGCGGTTGGGGGACCTGTTCCTGCGCCACGGGTGGTACGAGGCGGCGTACAGGCAGTACAGGACACTGGTGGCAATGCTCGAAGACAGCCCGGAGGCCTTGCTCAGGCTGGCCATGGCGGCCGCGGGCATGGGCAAGGTGGACGAGGCGCTGCGCATCGAGCGCAGGGTCGCGGCGGGGGAGGGCGAGACCGGGCCCAGGGATCCCAGGAGATGGGCCAGGCTGCACTCGGCGATCAAGCTGGCCAGGATGATGATGGCGGCCAAAGGGTCGACCGGCGGCGATCAGGGGAAGGCTCTTGAGCGAAGCCTCAAGCGCACCCGGAATTTTTCGGATCCCATGACCCTGGTTCTGCTGGTGTGGGAGGACTTCGATGCCGATCTGAAGCTCGTCGCTCGGCGCGGCAAGGAGGACTACACCGTTTCGGATCTGGTCGAGTCCCGAGAGACCGGGCTCGTGATGATCGATCTCGGGCGAAAGCCCCCGAAGGATGTAGATCTGACTGTTGAGATCGCTTCCACCCCGCTGCGTCGGGCGGTTCCGTTCTCCCTGGTTTCCATCGTGTGGGATGGTGAGAAATTCTCCATTTCAGAGAAGAAGGGATCCCTCAAGCCGAGGGCGCAGAAAGTCATCGCGGGTAGGTAGTCAAAATATCCCGAAACCCATACATCAAGTTGTAGTAACCTTGAAATGCTGACCCATTCTCAAGGAGCTTCGCTGATGTTCTTTTTCCGTCTTCAATTATTGATGTTCCTCGCGTTGTCTTCATGCGCTTCCGGACAGGTGACGCCCCCCAGCGACGACAACGGGCCGGATACCGACACAGACTCCGACACAGATTCTGATACGGACTCCGATACCGATTCTGGCACCGATTCTGATACCGATTCTGACACAGATACTGATACTGACACGGATACGGGCACTGATACTGATACTGACTCAGATCCATGCGCCGCCGTATCTTTCAGCTACGATTTCGAGTCCGGCCCACAGGGTTTTACCCATAACCCCACAAGTGGCATCGCCGGTGACGATCCATGGGAACTCGGAGATCCGAGCATCGGTAGTTGTAACTCCGGGACGAACTGTTGGTGCACGGATCTGAACGCCGATTACGACGACTGCGAGATGGCGGAACTCCTGACTCCGATCATCGATCTGTCGGCTTGCGACGGCTCGACCATGACAGTGGAGCTGACCTTCTGGCACTACTACTTGTTTGAAGACTACTCGGGTGGCAAGTGGTGGGACGGAGGTCTGGTGCAGTTCTCCAGCGACGGCGGCACAAGCTGGAGCGATGTCTCCCCGACACCCGCTTATCAGGGCGTCATGCAGGGATCCTATTCCGGTTGTACTCCCACTCCCGATGTGGCCGGTCATCAGGCATGGTCCGGTGATATCCCGGGCGGGACGTGGCAGCAGGTGACGGTCGATATCGGAAGCACTTATCGGGTCGCCTCGTTCAGGGTTCGGTTTCTTTTCGGCGCCGACGAGAATGACACCGATTTCGGCTGGGGTATTGACGACGTGAATGTGTCATCCAGTTGAACAGGATGCCGTTGGCCCCTACGGCGCCACCAGGCCTCGAACGGCGACGTTGTCGATTCTCCAGGAACCAGTGCCAGAGGAGGCTCCGGTCGCTTCCAAATGGAAAGTCAAAGCGGAAGTGTAAGGCCCCGCCGCCGTGCTGAGATCCACGGAGTTCATGGGTGAAGCACCGAAGCCGCCGTGCGTTGTTCCGGCCGCAATAGAAACAGGACTTGTTCCGTCGTCAAGTACGATCGCCCAATCGGTGGGGCCGGTGCCGGAACGGCGTTCGTCGAACCGAAACTGGTCGAGCGTGATGGACCCACCGCTCGGAGGAGTGACGGTAAAGTGGAAATAGTGGGGAGTGGTGGTATCCGTCCATCCGTTGTCCAGGATCGCTTGTCCCGGATTGCCGGATAAACTTGTGTACGTGCCGTCCGCAGCATCCATGTCCGTGGACGCGACTCCAACCGCCAGGTCGGTCGGGGCCGGTGTGAAGCCACCCAAGCCATCATCGAATGAGTAAACCACTATGTTGTCGGTATCGGTGTCCGTATCGGTGTCGGTATTGGTGTCAGTGTCGGTATTGGTATTGGTGTCAGTGTCGGTATCTGTATCCGTGTCGGTATCGGTATCTGTATCTGTATCCGTGTCGGTATCGGTGTCCGTATCGGCGTCAGTATCGGTATCCGCGCCGCCATCGGGATCGTTCAACGAGAAGTTCAGATTGCACGCCGTGGCAATAAGCAACGAAGCTGTAACAATCAAAACGAAGCGCATTGCGGCCCCCTTTGTTTCAATAATACCCCATGGAGACCTACAATGGATAGCAATTCGATGGTAATTCTGAAGAACGTCAAATTGGCGAATCAACCTTACGGCGTTACCAGACCTCTAACGACGATGTTATCGACTCTCCAGGTTCCGCCGGGGGTGGAGGCTCCGGTCGCCCCCAAAAAGAAAGTGACAGCGGAGGTGTAGGGCCCCGCCAGCGTGCTCAGGTCCACGGAATTCATGGGTGAAGCGCTGAAGGCGGTGTGCGTTGTTCCGGTTCCCGGAAAAACAAGACCCGATCCGTCGTCCATTGCGAGCCCCCAGTCGGTGGGGCCGGTGCCGGAACGGCGGTCGTCGAACTGAAACTCGTCGAGCGTGATGGACCCACCGGAGGGAGGCGTGACGATGAAGTAATAATAGTTGGGAGAGGTGGTATCCGCCCATCCGTTGTCCGAGATCGCGCGTCCCGGGTTACCCATGAAGTCGGTGTACGAGCCGTCCGCAGTATCCATGTCCGTGGATGCGACTCCAGTCGCCAGGTAGGTCGGGGCCGGTGTGAAGCTTCCCACGCCGTCATCGAATGAGTAGACCACTATGTCGATGTAGGGATCGATGCTTCCATCCGGTCCCGCGTCGGCATCGGTGTCCGTGTCGGTATCGGTGTCGGTATCGGTGTCCGTGTCGGTATCGGTGTCCGTATCCGTGCTTCCATCCATGCCCGCGTCGGCATCGGTATCGGTGTCAGTGTCAGTGTCGGTATCGGTGTCAGTGTCGGTATCGGTATCGGTGTCCGTGTCGGTATCGGTGTCCGTGTCGGTATCGGTATCGGTGTCCGTGTCGGTATCGGTGTCACCACCTGCGTCCTGAGTACTGTTGCCGTCATCGCCGCAACTGTACAGTCCAGGGCCGAGCAGCGCAGCCATGAGCAGGATTGTCGAGCGTTTCATGGTTCATTCCTTTGTGTCGGGTTTTTCTCAGTGTACCACTATTTGAAAACCCGCTCCATTTTGAGTCGCCCCTCGTCGAGTCGCGCTATGGCAAGCAGATGGCCGTCTTCCCGTGTGAGGCAGACGATTCCGTTGTTCTCGATATCCCTCGTCACTTCGTAGTTCCCCGCGTCGATGGGCCGACCGTCCGAGACGAATGACTTATCTTCGGGCAGGATCTCCACTCGGGGATAGGTGTGGAGCGCGTCCGCCGGTGAGATAAGCTTCGATCCCAGCTCGCCTTGCCTGGCCAGCTTATCGAGGTGGTCCATGTGGACGGCGTCCACGACGTCAAACCCGGAGGTGAAGGTCCTGCGCAGAGAGGAAAGGTGCCCCTCGGTCCCCAGCGCCTTTGCGAGATCCCTGGCCAGAGATCGAATGTAGGTGCCCTTTCCGCAGCGAATGTCCAGGTCTATCTCCGTTCGAGATATGCGGGTGATCGAGATGGAGTGGATTGTCACGTTCCGGGGCTCCGGCGCGATATCCTCACCCCGGCGGGCCTTCTTGTACATTGCCTCCCCACCTTTTTTCAGCGCACTGAAACGAGGGGGCACCTGGCTGATGACTCCGGTGAAGCCCTTGAGTACGGTCGTGAGCGATTCCTTGTCGAAAGCAGGGACGGGTGCCTCGGCGATCTCTCTCCCCGTCGAGTCGTCCGTATCGGTCCGCGTTCCCAGGGCCACGGTGGCCAGGTATCTCTTCTTTGAGTCCATCAGGTACGGGACCAGTCTTGTGCCCTGACCGACGCAGACAACCAGTAATCCGGAAGCGAGCGGATCGAGGGTTCCCGCATGTCCGACTTTCCGCAGGCCCATCGTCCGTCGGACTGTCTTCACAACGTCGAACGACGTTGGCCCGGTGGGTTTGTCGACGAGGAGGATTCCGTTCATGGAACCGGGCACTCAGTTGGAGTCGTTCGAATCGAATGCGGATGATCGATCGAGAAAATCCCGTGCAGCATCGCGAACCACATTCATGGCCTCCTCCATTGATACTTCGTGGAGGGTGGCGCCGGAGGCGTTTCTGTGGCCCCCTCCGCCGAATTGTGCGGCCAGGTCCGCCACGTCGACTTGTCCCTTGGACCTGAAGCTGACCTTGATGTGCCCCTCCGGTTCCAGGCGGAACATGGCCGAGATCTCGACACCGCCCACGGATCTTCCCAGGTTTATCATGCCGTCCAGATCGGCCTTTGCGGCGCCGGTTTGTTCGAGCATCTTGGGCGTGCAGTACAGATACGCGTAGCGGCCGTCGTCGCTTAATCGGAGGGTTCCGGCCACCGCCGCGAGGAGGTGCTGGCGCCGGGCCGGGTACGACTCGTAGAGCGCGGTCGCCGATTTCCAGGGGTCGGCTCCGATGGTTATGAGCTCCGCGGCTGTGTGATGGGTTGCAGGTGTCGTGCTCGTGTAGCGAAAAGACCCGGTGTCCGAGACGATGGAAGTGTAGAAGCACTGAGCGGCCTCGCCATCGATAGGCCAGACCAGCTCTTTCGTCAGGTGGAAAAGGAGCTCACCCACTGCGGAGACCTCCCGGCGAATGACGATGTCCCCCATTTCGCCGTGGGTCATGTGATGATCGATCACTGCAAGGGTCCCCCGTTTTTGCGGGGAGGGAAACCCCCTGGGCAGGAGACTTTCGTCGGCTGTATCCAGGAGAACGGTGAGATCGAATTCATCGTCCACATTCAATTCGCTCACAACATTCTTTGAGCCCGGGAGAAACAGCAGGGTGCCGGGGATTCCGTCGGGACAGTACAACACCGGTTCCTTTCCCAACAGGTGAAAGATCCTTCCGAGGCCCAGCAACGATCCGATGGCGTCGCCATCCGGATTGGCATGTGCGCAAAGCAGGATTTTATCCGATTGCGTCACGAACCTGGCCAGGCTCTCTTCCGGTGTTTCTTTTTTTGACTTCATTGCTGTTTCGCTCGATGTCTGCGAGATCAACTCGTCGATCTTGTAGCCCCGATCGAGACTTTCGTCGAACTGAAAAGCCAATACGGGTGTGAAGCGCAGTTCGAGGGATTGTCCCATTTCTCTCTGAAGGAAGGACGCAGATCTCTTGAGGTTGTCATGAAGGATACTCGGATCTCCACCCTTTGTGGACACGAAGAAGACCCTGGCGTGCCGCAGATCCGGGGACATTACCACGTCGGTGATGGTGACCCAGGCGAGCTGTTTATCGGAAGCCACCGTGTTGAGAAGCCGCGAGATCTCCGCCCGGACGCTCTCGCCCACCCGCTGCTGACGCCTGGTCTGGGTTTTTCGGTTTCCTACCATTCCCGTTCTCCGATATCGTCTCCCAGCGGGATGACCTCGGTCTGGATTGATGTGACCGGGGCGACACCTAGCCCCTCCACGAACCCACCGATCCGGCCGATCATCGAGTCCACGTGAGAGGTGCTGTTACCGACCACAGTGATGCCTATTACGGCCCGCTGGAGCACATCGTTATCCGCTACCTCGGCGACGGATGCGTTGAACTTTGCGCGTGTTCTTTCCACGATTCGCCGGACCATGGACCTCTTGCCTTTGAGGGATCCGTTACCGTGAAGATGCAGGGAAAGACGAAGTACACCAACGAACATTGCCCAAGAACCCCCGGTCTCCTCAGGTGAGGGTCGCCGCTACTTCCTTTTCCATGTACAATTCTATGATGTCGCCATTCTTGATATCATTGTACCCATCGAGGCAGATACCGCATTCGAACCCGGACTGAACTTCCTTCACGTCCTCCTTGAAGCGGCGCAATGAGCTGAGCTTGCCCTCCCAGAGCTGCACTGAATCCCGGATGAGGCGCGCGCGGGAGTTGCGCATCACCTTGCCGTCGGTCACGTATGATCCCGCGATGGTCCCTATCTTGGGGATGGTGAAGGTATCGCGAACTTCCGCCGTTCCGAGGGTCTCTTCCGTCACCGTTGGAGACAGCAAGCCGAGCATGGCTGCTTTCACGGCGTCGATCACCTCGTAGATGATGGAGAATATCTTGACCTCCACGCCCTGCTCCTCGGCCAGGCGGCGCGCCTTGCCCGCCGGTCGGACGTTGAAGCCGATGATGATCGAGCCCGATGTGGACGCCAGGAGCACGTCCGATTCCGTGATGCCGCCCGTTGAAGCATGAATCACCGTGACCTTGACCTTTTCTCCGGTGAGCTTGGTGAGCGAATCCCGCAGGGCCTCCGTCGTGCCCTTCACGTCCGATTTGATAACGAGGTTCAGCTCCACCTGCTCGCTTCCCTGCATCTGCTCGTACAGATCTTCCAGGGTCGCCGGTCGCGCGGAGGTGAAAGCAGTTGAACGGCTCTTGTCGGCTCGGGACTGACCCACCTTCTCGGCGGTCTTCATGTTCGTCGCCACGTCGAAGGTCTCTCCGGCGTCGGGGACGGATCCCATACCCAGCGCTTCCACCGGTGTGGAAGGGCCGGCCTCGGTGATCTTATTGCCGTGCTCGTCGGTCATGGCCCTGATCTTGCCAAAGGCTGATCCGGCCACGATGATATCGCCTGTCTTTACCGTGCCGTCCTTTATCAGCAGGTTGGCCACCGGGCCGCGTCCTCTGTCGAGGTAGGCCTCGAGCACGACGCCCGTTGCCGGACGTGTCGGGTTGGCGTCCAGTTCCATCATTTCCGCCTGCAGATTTATCATTTCCAGGAGTTTGTCCAGGCCGTCTCCCGTCTTGGCCGAAACGTCGACGATGATAGTGTCTCCTCCTAGTTCCTCGGGAAGAAGATTGTGCTCCATCAGCATGCGGCGAGTACGTTCCGGATCCGCGCCCGGCAGATCGCACTTGTTGACGGCCACGATTATCGGACAACCCGCCGCCCGCGCATGGTCGATAGCCTCAACCGTCTGAGGCATCACGCCGTCGTCGGCTGCGGCCACGAGAACGGCGATGTCGGTGACCTTGGCTCCACGCGCGCGCATGGCGGTGAAAGCCGCGTGGCCCGGAGTGTCGATGAACGCGATCTCCGAGTCGCCGATTTTGGCCCGGTAGGCGCCGATGTGTTGTGTAATCCCACCGGCCTCCCCCGAAACGACGTCTGCGTTGCGGATGGCGTCGAGCAGGGAAGTCTTTCCGTGGTCCACGTGTCCCATCATGGTGACGATGGGAGCCCTTGTCTCGCGATGTGCACGCTCCTCATCGGTTTCTTCGGCGCGTGTATGAGACAACAGGTCATCTTCCACAATGGCCACGTCCTCGACCTCGTATTCAAACT
Source organism: Deltaproteobacteria bacterium (assembly GCA_030621515.1). Lineage (GTDB taxonomy): Bacteria > Myxococcota_A > Polyangia > JAAYKL01 > JAAYKL01 > JAUVAN01. Next base: position 11,999 of record JAUXHN010000087.1, read on the forward strand.
CCTCGGCGACGATCTTGGCGCTCTCGATATCCAGAGTGGAATTGATATTGATGCTGGCAACGCCCATCCCCATGAGCGTCATGAGTAGCTCGGTGGACTTCACGCTCATCCGTTTGGCCAGATCCTGAAGAGTTATCGAGCCCTCCACGCGGATCACGCGCTTGATTGCTTTTGGAACCGTGATCTCGGTCTTCTTGCCCTTCTTTCCGGGCGTCATACGGCGCTTGCGGCCGCGGGGAGGTCCGAACTTGGACGACTGGACCCCGGGCACATGCCTGGCGGGCGTTATCTCACGGCTCTCCACCTGGCGACGGCGCGGCCCCTTGCCGCGTGCCTGATCAGCGGTGCTGAAATCCGGGGCAGGACGCTGTATCCTGCGACGGATGATCGGCGCTTCGGCTGCGGGTCTCAGGTAAATGTCGGCCTTTTCCGGTTCGGCGGGAGCAGGAGTCCTGTTATCGACGGCAGGGGTCTCGCCGTTCTGGAAGGCGCCCTCAATGAACAGCTCCGGTCCGATATCGGGCACCTGCGGCTTGACTTCCTCTGACGGTACGTCGGGTTGCGGTTCCTGTGGCAGCGCGGATGGTTTCGCAGGGGATACCAGCTCCGGAGCTTCCTGTACGACAGGCTCCACCTTCTCCGAGACGGGAGCTGTCTCATCCATGACGGCCTCGGCTTCCACGGGCGGGCGGGTTCGAGCCGGTTTGGGCGGCGCGCTTTTCTTGGTGCGGCGTCGAACGACGGTGGGGCGAATCTGCTCCTCGACCATATTTTCCGTCCGTTCCCTCTCGAGAAGTCGACGCACACGTTGGGCGTCTTCGACATCAATGGCGCTCATGTAGTTTCGCACGGCGAACCCCAGGTTCTGGACCTTGGCGACCATCACGTCGTTCTCGACGTCGAATTCATCGGCCAGATTGAAAATCCGTACTTTTTGCACTATCTTTCCTCCGGGCCGGTTGTTTTGTTGTGACGGCGGCCCCTCCGTCATTATCTTTTCAGCATGGCGGCTGTCAGTACAGCGCCTCCAGCCGATCCGCGACGGCCATGAGAGCGTCGGCGAGACCGCGATCCTTGATCGCGACTACACCCGTTGGCCGTCTACCGGTCAATGTGCCGAGCAAGTCCTTGCTCGGCAGCGCCCTCGTCGGGACGCTTCTCTCTTTCGCTTGTGCCTCAAATCGTTCTCTCCCGGTGGCGTCCAGGGCGAGCAACATGCATGCGGCTTTTCCCTCGTTCAGGCACTTGCGCGAGGCATCGGTTCCGACGCAAAGGAAGCGCGATGCGCTTCCCGAGGCAAGCAAGGTAGTGATATTTCGAAGCAGAGAGGATCTTATCGCGTCCAGGAGATCGTCGGCGCTCGGGTACCGAACCTGTGCGTTGAATGCCCTGTCAAGGGACTGCTTCTTCAATGCGTTGACGATGCACTTACGGGTGGGGCAGACGTGTGCGCCCCTGCCGCCCAAGTTTCGTCGTAAGTCGGCGACCACACCGCCGTCGGGCGTCTGGGCCAGGCGCAGGAGATCCCTGGAGGGGGCCTTCTGACGACATGCGGCGCAAGTTCTCTGCGCGATTGACCGGCCCCTAGAGGCCGAAGCCCTGTTTTCGATCGCTCCAATCATCGTTTACCAATCTTCGTCCACGGTATCCATGTTCACGGATTCTTCGTCTTTTTCGTCTTTCGTCTTCTCGGCTTCGCTGTCGGTCTCCGGCTCGTCGGAATCAACTGGTTTGGACGTGGATATTGCCTCTTCTTCGCCAGCCTCAGCGGCCTCAGCGGTCTCAGCGGTCTCAGCAGCCTCAGCGGCTTCGGATTCCGCTTGCTTCCGAGCCTTCTCGCGGGCCTGTTCCTGCAGATCTGCCAGGACCTGCATTTCGCTTTCCAGGTATTGCTTGATCCCGTCCAGGATCACGCGGGCCTTTCGCAGGCCGAGCCCGGTGCTGAGCGCCAGGCGATCCAGGTCGTCCTCGGCGGCCAGGTCGTCCACGGTGCGATAGCCTGCCTGAGAGAGCAGTTCAATGGTGCGTTCTCCTACCCCGCGTATGAACAAAAGCCTCTCGTGTTCCTTCAACGGTTCCGCGCGGTCTGCGAGGGCTCTGATCCGCGCCTGCCGGAGTTCTTCCATGGTCACATCGGCCGACTTCTGGATCTTTCCAACCGTGTCTGCGTCTCCAAATCCCGGGATGGCGGCCAGCTCCGCCGGATCCGCCTCGGCCACCTCCTCGACGGTCCTGAAGCCCAGCTTGTACATGGTGCGGGCCAGGTTGTCGTCGATTCCATTGATCATCGCCAGAGTTTCGATGGCCTCCCGCTCGCGTTCGTTGAAATTGGTCTCGCTGATGACGTCCAGGCGCCATTCGGTCAGCCGGGAGGCGAGGCGGACGTTTTGCCCTCGGCGACCGATGGCCAGCGAGAGCTTGTCGTCCGGGACCACTAACTCCATGGAACCGTTGGCCTCGTCTATGATGACCCTCGTGACTTCCGCCGGCTGGATGGCGTTACATACAAATCGGGCCATGTCCCTGTCCCAGGGTACGATGTCGATCTTCTCGCCGTGAAGTTCCTGCACGACGGCCTGTACGCGGGAGCCTCTCATGCCCACACATGCGCCCACGGGATCCACGTCCGCGTCCCGCGAGGTGACGGCGATCTTGGAGCGCGCGCCCGGTTCCCGAGCAACCGCGACGATGCGCACTATCCCCTCGTAGATCTCCGGGACCTCCATCTCGAAGAGCCTCAAGAGGAGTCCTTCGTGTGTCCTGGAGAGAACTATCTGCGGCCCACGGGCTTCTCGGTCTATCTCCTTGACGTAGGCCATCACCCGATCGCCGGGACGGTAGGATTCGCGGGGCGTTTGCTCCCATGCGGGTATGATCGCCTCTGTTCGGCCCAGATCGATGATGATGCTGTTGTTGCGCTCGAATCGTCGGACCACTCCCGCAATTACTTCATCCTTGCGGTCCTTGTATTCGTTGAAGATGTTTTCCCGCTCGGCGTCGCGCACCCGTTGAATGATGACCTGCTTTGCGGTCTGGGCGGCGATTCTGCCGAAGCCGTGACCGTGGGTCTTGAGGTCCAGTAACTTGGCGAACTCCTTGTCCTGCTTCTTGGCTTTCTTGTCGTCCTCTTCGCGGTAAAAGATCTGGAACCCCAGTTCCTCACCGATGTCGGCGTCGAGTTTGTGTTTCTTCACGTCCTTTGCAAGTATCTCGCGTTCGGGGAACTCGACCTCTTCGACCACGGTCATGTACAAGTACAAGTCGACGACCTCGGTTTCTTCGTTGAATCGAGCCTCCAACTCCCGACCTTGTCCGAATGTGCGTTTTGCGGCCGTGAGGATGGCCGCTTCGATGGCTTCGACCAGCACGGTCTTGTCAATGCCCTTGTCCCGACCGACCTGGTCCAGGATCATGTTCAAGGGTAAAATAGCGTCCGACATCACTGTTCTCCTGTTTTCACTTCGAATGCGCTGGAATCGAATACGAGATTTGCTTTTGTTATCAACTCAAACGGTATCTCGGTTTTCGTACCGTTCGTGAACTCGACACAAACGCAGTCCTGATCGACATCTCTGATCACACCGGTAAAAAGCTTGGAGTGATCGATGTTCTGCCTGGTCTTTATCGATGCCTTGCGGCCTTTGAAGCGTTCGAAATCCACAAGGCCTGTCAGGGGTCGTTCTATTCCCGGGGAAGATACCTCTAGCACAAAGGAATCGCCTATAAAATCCTCCGCTTCGAGCGCAGTTTCCATGTCGCGACTGATGGATGCGCAAAGGGCGTGATTCACACCGGAGCCTTTCAATGGATCCGATCCCTTCTTTTCGACCATGAGGCGGAGCACGCGGCCCTGTGGTTCCTGGCGCAGGGTTGCCTGCACCAGGTCGCAACCGTGCCTGTCCAGTAAAGGACCCGCCAATTCCTTGATTTTCTCAATTTTGGACATGCCTCAAAAAAATAAAAAAAAGGCGGGTCCGCTATAAGGGATCCACCTGTACATTATACCCATATTGCGGGGGCGTCGTACCACAGGACGTCATGTCATTCAAGAGTCATTTTACAATAGAAGCACATGTAAACATCGTCATTGCCGGCGACGATCGGCCGGGCTGTCGGCGAAAAGGCTAGTTGGGGATATCCACGTCTCCGATGGGGTTCTCCAGGTCCAGGGTGTCCAGATCTCCTTTGGGTTTCGGATTTCCCTGGCTTTTTGGTCCGCCGCCTCGCCGGGTGTTGCGTTCGGGTTTGGAGCTTCGCGCTGTTTCCAGTTGGCCACGCAGATCTGTCATCTTCTTGTTGAGGTCGGATTCCTTTTGCTTCGCCTGTTCGAGCTGATCCTTCGCGGATTGCATCGTCGCTTGAGCGTTGGAAAGTTCATGCCGGATATTGTTGATAGTTTCTGTGCTTTCTATTTCCACTCGAGATATTCTGAATTCCGCGTCGGATTGGATGTTGTTGTAGAACGCCACCCCGGCGCCGACCAGTCCGAGGACGACAATTGCTGCGGTGGGCCATATCCACACCGGTGTTCTGTTCTTGCCGGCCGAGATTCGCTTCATTTCCAGTTCGAACTCCATCATTCGTGTCTGTTCCGCGGCCCGTGCCTTCGCCTCGGCTTGCGCCTGAATGCGGAAAGCCCGTTCTTTTTTCTCGCGTTCCTGCTTTTCCTCTTCCAGGCGTCGTGCCTCCTCTGCGGCCTGTTTCGCGAGTTCTTCTTCCCTTCTTGCGGCTTCCTCCTCCTCTCTATTACGTCGTTTTTCCTCATCGCGTTTCTCGCGCTCATCGGCCTCGGCCACGCGCCGCGTCTCCTTCTCGTTCCAATGTCGATCGTCCTCCAGGCACATCAGATCGTTCAGCGCCATGTTCACCGAGTTCTCATCGCGTTTCTTTTCTTTTACTTTTTTTGTCATAACTGCCTCGCCGCGCTTTGGTTTCCCGCTTCAGAGCCTACCGAGATAGGCTCTTTGAGGTAATGACGCCTGTGTCCGGATCGAGATCTGTGCAAAGGTTAATGAATCTGGGTGTTTACATTCTTTTTACAAACTATTATTGTCTGGTGCCGGTGCTCGTGAGGTGTCGGTGCGGAGGATGTGTTGCCCGTGAATACCGTGCGAAAACCCGATTGGCTCAAGGTGCCTCTCCCATCGGGGGAACGGTATAAGAGGGTCAAGCAAGCTGTCGATTGCGGCGGTCTCCATACGGTCTGCGCGGAGGCGCGCTGTCCGAACGTGGGTGAGTGCTGGGACGCGGGGACAGCTACCTTCATGATCCTCGGAGATCTGTGCACCCGCGGCTGTCGCTTCTGTGCGGTGTCGCGGGGCAATCAGGGCGGTTCTGTCGACCAGGAGGAGCCCCGGAGGGTCGCTGAAGCCGTCGTGCGGATGGGACTGGAATACGCGGTGATAACCTCGGTCACGAGAGACGATCTCGATGATGGGGGCGCTTCAGTCTTCGCGGCGACAATTCGGGCCGTCAAGAGCCTTGATCCCCCCGTGCCGGTGGAGGTGCTCACACCCGACTATATCGGTGATGATCTCGAGACGGTGCTGGAAGCTGCTCCCGATGTCTTTGCCCACAACATCGAGGTTGTGAAAAGACTGACACC
>JAUXHN010000041.1 GCA_030621515.1 Deltaproteobacteria bacterium
CCCTCAGGTCCGATTCCATGATCTTTATCGCAAACCTGTCGGTGACGTTGTAGGCGTTCAATCCGAATTTTCGGATCCAGCGCTTGATGGTCTCAGGGTTAACACGGCACGCCCCGGCAACTTCCTTGACTGAAAAAACACGTTTGTTTTTCCTGGTGGTTTTCATGTGCGGTCCTTCCATCTCGAATACCATTAGATCTCAATCTTATACCACACGTCAAAACTGAATCGATTCACGGCTGAACGCGGCGGGCATTTATACGTCAGCTGTGTATAATGGCTTTTTAAAGCTGGCCGCCATCATCTTCCCCTTCCCCTCGCAGGGGAAGGCCGGGATGGGGTTAAACGTCGTAGAAGAAGAGAGGAATAGATCATGAATAGGATGTTATGTGCGTGCGTGGTCGTGGCCTTTGTGTTCATCGCATGTGGAAATCCACCGCCTCCGGATAAGGCGCCGCCGTTGAGTTCGCGGGTCGAGCTGGCTGCGGGTGACGTCTGGCTCGGCAAGGGCGAGGATCGTCAACGCCTCATTACCGGCGCCATGTTGCCGCAGGACGCGGGTATCTCGTTGGGAAAAGGCGCGCGCGCCCTGATACGGCTGGGCAGCGGGACCGGGGTTTTCCTGAGAGGCGGCACGGTGGCCGATATCAGCGGCGAGGAGATTGCGCTGCGCGCCGGAGAGATCTGGGCGGATGTTCCGAAAGACGAAGAGGATATGGCCGTGTTCAGGGTGGGCGACATCACCGTGACGGCGTCCGATGTGGGTCTGGATATCGCAATGAAACCGGAAGGAGTCACTATCTACGTCGCGCGCGGACTGGCCGTGGTGGAATCCTCCGGCGGAAGGACCGAGGTCCAGAGCGGAGAGCAAGCCGTCATCGAAAAGAAAGGCGAGCCCATCGTGGAGCCGGTCTCTTTCTGGGAGGACTGGACCGGAGGCATGGCCGATCGAGAGCTGCTCGCCGGGATGGGGGCCAGAGCGTCCGGACAGATATACGGCATCGATCGGGACCGTCCGGGATCGCCTCCACAGGAACTCCAGATTACCTTTCAGAGTGTGAGGATTTTCATCAGGGACGGCATCGCACACACCACTGTCGACCAGCGTTTCTTCAATCCGTCCAGCGTTCCCGTCGAGGGATGGTACTGGTTCACCGTTCCGCAAGGGGCGTCCGTTGAGAGGTTTGCGTGGGAGGTCGACGGCGTACTGGTCGACGGCGAGATGATCGAGCGCAAGCAAGCGGCGGCCACCTACGAGGCTGCCGTTCGCGCGAGGACGTTCGATCCGGCGTTGCTGGAGTGGGTCGACGGACGGACCTTCCGCGCCAGGATCTACCCGGTGCCGGCAACGGGCGAGAAGCGGGTTGTGCTTTCATACACCGAACTTTTACCTCTGGCGGACGGGGTGTACAGATACGTCTATCCCATGGGCGGCGGCGACGAGGTGCGCATACAGGAGTTCTCCCTGAAGGTGGATCTGGGGGATGAAGGCGAGCACATGGACATCTCCACCTTGCTGGATGCCCGCGTCGAGAAGGATGGTACAGAGGTCTCCATGCGGCGGTCGGGTTTTGTCCCGCGCTCGGATTTCCTTCTGGAGATGCGGCCTCGAGAAGAGGTGGAGCCGTTGAGGGTGATGCGCTTCGAGTCGGGCAAGGACGAGGCGGACTACGTGATGCTCCGGTACTCACCGGAGGTCGAATGGAACGAGAAAAAAGAGATCCCCGGCGATGTGGTAGTCGTTCTGGACACCTCCGCCGGAGGGGACGATTCGGATCGCCAGGTTCGCGCCGACGCGGTGGAGGCGATCCTGCGCGCCCTTTCCGACGAGGATCATTTTGCGGTGGTTGCTGCGGATCTGACGCCGCGAGTGCTCTATCCGGCAAAAGGCCTCGCCCTTGCGAAGGAGGAAAATGTCTCCGCCGCCGTCGAGATCCTCTCGGAGGTGTCTTCTTCCGGAGCGACCGATCTCGGAGCCATGTTCGGCGTTGCTCTGGAACTGGTGCACGAGGCGCAACAACCGGCGGTGGTGTACGTGGGCGACGGCCTGGCCACCGTGGGAGAGACATCATCGGACAAACTGACCGAGAGGTTCCGTCGTTCTCTGGGGGATTCAAAAGCGCGGTTCTTTACAATCGCCGTGGGCGCTGACGCGAACACGTCGTTGTTGAAGCGCCTTGCCGGGGTCGGCGGCGGCAGCTCCTTCCGCGTCGATTCGGCAGAACAAACAGTGCAAGAGGCCCTGAGGTTTGTCGGCATGCTCAAGACCCCGACCATTACCGATCTGGAGATAGAGGTCGGCTCGGGTATGGATCAGTTGTTTTCTACAGTGGCGGGAAAGGTATCGGAGGGCCAGGAGATAGTCCTTCTCGCAAGAACCCACCACGCCCTGCCGGATGAAATCAAGGTGACCGGTCGTCTGGGCGACCAGCCGTTCGAGAAGATCTACAAGACCGAGGTCGTGGACGGGGACGAGTACGGCTACATCCCTTCCATATGGGCGCGGCTCTACCTCGAGCGCATGATGGGAGAAGGGATCGACGGGCGAAGGGGATCCATCATCACCCTGGGCCTAAAATACGGTCTGATGACGCCGTTCACGTCGTTCCTGGTGTTGGAGAACGAGCAGGCGTACATGCTCCAGGGAGTAAAGCGCAGGAGCAGGTTCCACCGGTGGAGCGCCCTGGATTCCGCAGATACGGGTGTAAAAATCGCTTCAAAGGAAGCCGTCGGGTTCCCATTGTTCCTGTTCGGTTGCTCCGATATGAGCATGCCGGCGGGAGAGCCGATGGCCAAACAAGAAATCACCTCCATGGAGCTTGACGAGACGACGGAGCGTCTTTCGGGCTCGCCGGCGCCCGCCCCGCCCACAGTATCGGCCACTGCCGCCCCGGAGGCCGAGGAAACAGGGGAAATGCGGGCGATAGACAAGCCCATGGAAATGGGAAAGGATTACGCCCCCCGGAAAAAGTCCTCCAAGCGAAAGGCCGAGTCCAGGGGTGGGATGGATGATGCGGAAGATCTGCTTGCCGGATCGTTGAGCGGCCCGATCAACGGCAAGAAGTCCGGTTCCGGTACCGGAGGTGGATACGGACCGCGCGGCGAGAAGACGCGTGAGATTGGAAGAGGCCTCGGCACCGAAGGCGTCGGCTGGACAGACGGAGGGGAGGGGCAAAACGTCATCGCTGTCACCAACCCGTACACGGATACAACCAAGTCGAAAAAGAAACCGTTGTTCAGTCGGGGGACTTGTTCCGACGCTTCGAGGCGTCCGCTGTACCAGAGGCGCGTCCTGTGGCGCGGCCGGCTAATGCGCGCCAACGACGCCTCGGGATATCTGCGCATCTTCAGGGAGGCGGGGGAGCGCTGCGAGTTGCCCAGATGGAAGCAGCGAAAGGTTCTGCTCGACCTCATCGAGGGCAGGGCTCGAAGCGGCGAGCAGGTGAGGGATCTACTCTCGGTGTTTCGGAAATATCCATCGATGAACAAGTACCTGCGGAGGAAGATACTCAAGCGGGCGCTGGATCCGGATGTCACCATGGGTCTCTATTTCCCGTCAGGGGTTGACTGGGCGCAAGTACAGCGGGGGTTGGCAGCGCTCAAGACAGCCGAGAAGCGTGTGGCCGAGGTGAGAAAGATTCTTGAGAGCCATCCCGACGATCCCATGGGCAGGAGCTTGCTCATCTATGCGCTGGTGGAGGCGCAGGAGACCGAGGAAGCCATGGCTGTGGCGTCCCGTTTGAGAAGGGACGGCATGGCGGGTCCCTCGGTTCTCGCGGTTTTGTGCGATCTCCAGGCCGAGGCCGGGATGGTGCCCGAGGCGCGGCGTACATGTTCGGAGCTGGTGGAGTTCAACTCCGACGATCCCGGCGCGCGACAACGCCTGGGAGATCTGTTCCTGCGGCAAGGCTGGTATGCGGATGCCTACAGGCAGTACAAGACACTGGTGGAGACTTTCTCGGGCGCCCCGGGGGCGCTCTTGAGGCTCGCCGCTGCGGCGGCCGGCATGGGCAAGGTGGACGAGGCGCTTCGCATCGAGAGGAAGGTGGCGTCGGGGGACGGTGAGCCGGGGCCCATGGATCCCAGGCGGTGGGCGAGGTTGCACTCGGCGGCAAGGCTCGCCGGGATGATCCTCGACGCCAAGGCATCCAACGACAAAAACAACCTTAAAGCCCTTTTACGAAATCTCAAGAGAACCCAGGTGTTCGGATCGTCCGCGAGCATAGTTGTGCTGGTATGGGAGGATCTGCACGTCAAGATGGATCTAAAGGCCATGCGCGAAGACGAGGAGTTTCCGGTTTCGGAGAGGATCTCCGCAGACCACGTGGGCTTGCAGATGATGGACCTGGGCAGGAAGGCCCCCGCCGACGTGGAGATCTCGGTCAAGCTCAAGGGAGCGCCCCTGCGCCGCGCCGTGCAGTACAAATTGTTCACCATCACCTGGGATGGAAAGACATTCGCCATCGACCGGCAAATCTCGCAAATCGAACCCGGAGAAACCGGCCCGGAACCCATCCCCGCTTAAATCAAAGACGGATCAGCGGTCGGTTCTGGCTACGGCGACGGACGCTGGTCTGATGATATCCTCGCCCATGGAGTATCCCTCCTGGATCACCTGGACAATCTGACCGTCATGTGAGGGATCGTCAGCGCGGACCGTGGTTACGGCCTTGTGTATCGACGGATCGAAGTATTGTCCCATGGCGTCCACTCGCTGAATCCCGAGGGCCCCGAGCTTTCCCATGAACATGTCGCGAACCATCTTCACCCCGTCGAGGAGGGTGTTCAGGTCTCCGGTCTGCTCGGTGGCTTCTATGGCCCTCTCCAGGTTGTCGATGATATCCAGAAAGTCAACTACGAGAGATCGACGACCGCGCTCCACGTCCTTGACAGTCTCTCTTCTGATCCGGTCGCGGGCGTCCTGGAAGTCGGTCACGGAGCTTTCGTGGGACGCGGCGATCTCTTGCAACCTGCGTTCCTTGTCCGCAAGGTCGCGTTCCAGCTGCGCCACGTACTCGGGTTTCCGCTCCTTTTCCGGCGTGGCCTCGCCGATCGTAGACTCGTCCAGGCTGGAAAAACGCCGGTCGATAACCTTGAACCTTTTTTTGTTTTCGTCATTCTCGCTCATGTGGTCTCCAGTTACTTCATAGTGTCCTGCATACGAATTCCCGAGGCTCATCGCAAGCGATGTCGCGCCAGCCCTCGGGGGAGTTGACCACGCAATCATCGATTGGCAAGCCCTGGTTTGGAGATCCTTCGCCCCAGTGTTCGTAGTCGAGCGCCTCGCCATCGGTCCAGGCGAAAGAGCCCTCGGCGGCCGTGTCGCTCAGTCCCGTCCAGGACTCCCATATTCCGAGATGGCCGATGAGTTCCCACGTGACGAACTCCCATTCCTCTTCCGAGTGAACCGACGCCAGGTGCTGGCCCCTCGTGACGCAGTGAGCCTCCGCCTGCGACCAGGAAAGCGTCTCTATGCAAAAAGCGAACTGCACATCTCCGGGGCCCGTCACATCCAGGCATTTGGGGCAATACGAAGGATCGTCGAGAATGCCGTTGCAATCCTGGTCCACAAAATCGCAGATCTCTTCTGCGCCCGGATGAATGCCGGGCTCCTGGTCGTTACAGTCATCCGTGCAGCCGTTGTACGTGTCGTTGTCAGTGTCGACAGTACCTCCGGTCAGGCACGGCAGCCAGACAGACATATCGTCGCCCCGGTTCTCTATCCTGTCGAAGATCCTGTCGAGGGTCTCCACGGTCAAGTCCGGATCCCCGTGGGCGACCGCCTCGGCCAGCGCCTGGGTTTCAACGAGATCTCGGGCTTTCTGGGCCAGGCTCGCAAGATCGATCTCCTCAATGCGATCGAAGAGATCCTCGAAGGCGCTGCCAAGCCTCGCGAGACACTGCTGCGAGCGAAAGCACAACCTGTGGATCCTGCCTCCGTTGTCCCAGGAAGGCCCCGGGCCGCCGATGACGCCCATGTAGGAATTTATCTCGCCCTCGAAGACCTGATCGATGCCCCAGGGCAGGAACGTCCACATGTCGTCGTTCGGGTTATGGTAGACGGCGTAGTTGTTGGCGGCATTTGCGTATCCGTCCCAGTGATCCAGGTACAGTTCGGTCGCCGCGTAGGTCAGATAATCATCGATGTCGAAGTGCTGCTCCAGCACGGGCAACGGATCATCGCCATCGTCTATTGCATCCAGGGCTTGCGCCAACTCGTAAAGATCGTCCTTGCTCGTGTCGTCTCCGTTGTCCTGGTCAAATTCCTCGATGCTGTCCTCAACGAAGTCGGTGCCGTACTGGCCCTCGTACAAGTTGCCGTCGTTATGTCCGAAGTACCTGTCCAGAAACTCCTTGTTGTCCGGGGTCTCGATGATGGCGTATATCCCCTTCTCCTCGTCGTTCATGGTCACCATTGCCCAGCCGGATCTGCACGCGGGAATTTCGCCCGCTCGAAATAACGAATAGCCCAGAAATTCGTGGATGCAAGACGGATCCTGTACCAGGTTGTTGACGGTGAGCTTCCGTAAGCCAAGATAGTTCTGCCCGTCCACGTACCTGTTGAAGTCCACGATGAAGGCGCTCTTGCCCGGGTTGCCGTTGCCGTCGCCGGAGATCTCCGGGTACGTGCCGCCTAATGCAACGAAGGACCCTGCGCTGCCTTTCAGTCTGAGGCCGACATCCTCGAATACGGTGCCGTCGATGGTGACGCATGCGTGGGTGTAGATCCTGGGTTCTGCGATCAGATCGTCCACCGCGTCCTCAGTCAACTCCACCTCGATATCGTGGATCACCAGGCCGAAAAACTCGTCGAGAAGCGCGTCCGAACCCGCATCGGCGCCTGCGTCCGTACCGGCGTCGGGGTTCCCTTTGGAGCCGGAGCAGGAGATCGCTGCCGCGAGAAGAAAGATGACAAATGTGCTTTTGCTTTTCATTTATTCCTCATTTTACACAGGCAACCTCCGTGTGAAAACCCAGTCCGCCACTTGACACATGACCCGTGTGCACTTATCATGTGTAATATGTGAGGAGGTACTATGCCCAACGTGACCATTTCAATTGAAGAAAAGATATTGAAAGCCAGCCGGGCTTACGCGAAAGAACACGGTCTCTCCCTGAACGCCCTCATCCGCGAAATGTTATCCAGAACGGTTTCCCGCTCGAGCACCCACTGGATTGACGAGTGCTACGCGTTCATGGACTCCCTCAAAGCCAATTCTCGCGGCAAGAAATGGGACCGAAATGACCTCTACGACCTCTAAGGTCTTTTTTGACACCAACGTTCTCGTTTATGCTGTTGATGGTCACTCCCGGGAGAAGAGGGCGTTGTGTCGCGACCTTATCCGCGAAGTCACCCGGGGCGGCCGAGCCGTAATCTCGACCCAGGTGCTCCAGGAGTTCTTCGTGGTGGCAACGAAGAAGCTCGGTATAGACCCCCTCGACGCCAAGCACCTGATGAGATCATTCGAGAACATGGAGATAGTGACCGTGACCCCTCGGCACATCGGAGAGGCAGTGGACTGCTCCGTGCTCAATCGCATCTCCTTCTGGGACGCCCTCATCGTCGTATGCGCGGAGTCCGCGGCGTGCGATCTCCTGGCAACCGAGGATCTCAACGACGGGCAGATAATTCGGGGGGTGCAAATCAAAAACCCCGTCGGCAAAGCCTGAGGGATTCAGTCCAATCCTCCCACCGAGTAGGTGGTCAACTCCTCCATTTTGTTACCGGATGAACTTTGCTCGGATATCTCTTTCACTTTCCCCACTCCCGAAGCGTAGTAATATGTCTTGATTTCATAGTTATCCGGCAGCAGATCTTCCCTGGTGATCGTGATGCAGTCGAAGGTTCCGGCCGCGACGATAACCTTCTCGTGGATCTCGGTGATGGTGAACGTGTACTGCTGCAGTAGCTCACCGGTTGGGTTTCCGTCCGCATCGTAGGTGTACCGAGTGTGTGATTCAGTCCAGGTTTCGCCCTTGGTGATCCGGGTCCGATCGAACTTGAGCGCGCCGGGATCATAGTTCTGTGTCTTGGTGGTGCTGCTGTCCGTGCCAACAATAACCTGACGAATGCGTGTGACCCTGTCGCCATCATCCTCGATGTAGTAGGTCCTCGATTTTTCCGAGGTGATATCGGGAGTGTTGTCGACTACAAACACGGTCCGCTCGCCCAGCTCCCCGCCGAAGTCGATGGTCTCCGTGCCGTTCACCTCGTGTCTGAGGGTCTCGGGAGCATCGCCGTTGGTGTAGGTCTCGAGGTACTCCCAATAGTTCCCCACACCCATTGGGTAGTAGTCTCCGGTGATGGCGTCCGGGTCGTTCTCGCCGCAACCGGCAACCAATAGCGCGCAAATGGTGATAGCGAGAGGTGCTGCTTTGGGTGTGTTCATTTTCTGCTCCTTACTAAATGTCCAGGCAGGCGAGTACAATGAGTGCCTCGGAATCCGCGTAGTTCGGATCGGTGTTTCGTCCGGATCGGGTTATCTCGACGTCGATCATCAGCCGGAAGTATTTGCCGAAGTAAGTGTTGATGCCCGGGGTGAAGACCATGATCTCGTCGTCCACTATATTGGCGTCGGGCTCGAGGAACTCGAACTTGAACGCCGGTTCCAGCGCAAAACGCCAGTGAACAGGGAATACGTGTCTGTATGATACTACCCCTAGCGCGTTTATGAACATGGGTGGGTCGTCCGCCGTTACCACGGAGGAATAACGATATGCGAGGTGGTTGGCGCCCAGGAGACCCTCCGCGTAGAAATGGAAGTCGCCCGGTTTCAATCTCATGTCCAGACCGGTTGCCCAGCCTCGCGGGGGTTGGTTGTCGGTGGTGTCGTCAAAGAATTTGACCGAACCGTTCGCGCCGATGGTGAACGGCTTGACCGGCTTTATCTGCAGGCGTGCGACGATGTCTTTCGAGTTGCCCGGGTCCGTTATGTTGGGACCGCTGCCGTTAAAAGCGCCGAGGAAGTAATCGAGCTTTACGGACTTGATCAATCGGCCAGAGAGCTGCACACCGAGATCCCGATCTCCGTACCCGAGATCCTCAATTATCAGATCGTTGCCGGGACCTCGGTTGATCAGGCGAAGCTTTCCGAGGGATCTCAGCTCGAGGCCGGAGAACGGTTTCTTGAACTGCCCCACCCGAAGCTGGAGTTCCTTGAGCGGGTAGATGTGAACATACGCGTCTTTCAGAATCGAGCCCCCGAGCACGAGGACCTCGGCGGCGTCGATGTGGATGACTCCGGTGAGCCAGTCCGTCGGGTGCCACAGGGCCTTGAAACGAGCCCGTTTGACCAGAAACTCGTTATGGAATTCGTTCTCGCCGACCCCGGGGTCCGCCAGGTGCTCCATCTCCCAGCCCGCATGGATCCTGGCCCTGAACTCGAGTATTTCGTTCTGTGCTTCGTCTGCCTTCACGGTTTCATCCGTAGCTGCCGCAAACACCGGTGCGAAGAGCAGTGTGGCGATGAAGAAAAGGACCCAATACAAGTGATTCATTATGTCTTGTTCCTTACAGGTCGATCTCCTGCTGACCGAGGATCAGCGTGACCTTCTGGTTATCGTTTTTCTTGCGGATCGCCTCGATCAGCACACGAGGGGTGACCTTTTTCTTGAGCACCACCGAGTAGGTGACACGCTGGAGCACACCGGCGCGCACGGTTTTTATTGAAATGATCCGATATTCATCGAGGTATTTGTGGAACGGCTCGTCCAGCGCCTCTTCGTGGTCTCTGTCGACGGGAAGCTGGACGCGCAGGATACGCTCGCGCACCACCTTTGCGAACATGTTGAGCTTGTAGAGCACCACCGCAACGGCACAGAGCGCAGCGGCGGACAGGATAGCGAGCATGTAGAACCGCGTGCCTACCGCCATCCCTATCGCCATCGCCATGAAAATGAATCCGATGTCCCTGGTTTCCTTCATTGCGTTGCGGAAACGGACGATGGAGAGCGCGCCCACGAGAGCAAAGGCCCGGGCGATGTTGGAGCCGATGATCAGCATGATGACCGCTATGACGCAACCCATGATCACCAGGGTGTGCACATAGGACTGGGAGTAGGACACGCCCCGGTGGGTGTAGCGGTAGACGTAGCCCACGCACACCGAGAGGGCGAAACTCAGGAACAAGACGATACCGACGTCCATGAGCGTGAACACCCCGGTAAGGTCTCCGAATTTCTCCAGATCTTTCATCAATTCATCCATTTTTTACCTACCTCCATGCCGATAGCGGGCGCGATGGCGAGCATCATCACGTGGTGCTCACTCGCATGAGCGATTCCGGCGCAGTATTTACTGATTCTTCGAAGCTGGCAGTTGTGGCGGGAGATGAGCGAGGTCACCCAGTCGGGGACCGCATTATTGGCCTTTATCTCCATGATGCACCAGTCAGGCGGTATTACCAGGTGGTTCTCGGCGTCCAGGTTCACGGTGAGTCCGTGAACCCGGTAGCGCACATCCGTGTCGAACGTGATCCGAAGGCCCGGGTTATGGATGCCGCCCAAAAAGGCCTTTCTGTCATAGGCGGTGATGCAGGTCGGCTCCAGGTGCATGGCGTTTGCCATGTACTGCACCTCGGAGGCGACCTGGAGATCCTCGGGAGACAGATCGTCGCGCACGACCGCGTGCAGGCAGAGCTTTTCGGCCTCGTCGAGGGGGAGCTTCAGCCGTCGTTTCTGCACGGTTCGGTTGATGCGCTGCTTGATCTCCACCATGCCTTCGCTCGTCGTCTCGATGGGGTCCTTCGGGTAAATGCGGATGCGCAGCTTGCGGCGGAACTTGATCCCCTCGATCTTTGCCCAGAAGAAGTCCAGCTCCGGGCTGTCGTAGTACAGGCTGACGAGCGGATAACCGGTCAGTCCCCCGTATGGATCCGGCTCGGTGAATTCCGCGATATCCTCGATGATCCGCTTGGAAAGGTCCACGGGGATGAGGTACTTCAGCTCATACCTGTTGAAGCGGCGGATCATCTCTTCTCCTCGAAGGTAATCTTGATTCCCAACACGGACGGATCCGCCTCGAAATCAGTGCCTTTCAGGATCATCTCGATGATCTCGGGGGCATCCTGGGGCTCCGGCAAGTCTATCTCGAATCGACCGTGTTTTTTTACTTCAAGCTTCTTTTTCCACCCGTTGCCCTTTACGACAATTGAAAACGGCATCAGATCCTGCGGAGTTTGAACGTCCATTGAGATGGAAGGGAAACGTCCGGATTGCCCGGTTCGCAATAGAGTAATGCACGGGGTAGCGATCCATCCGTCGAGATGTGCGCTTTCGATACCGATCTCAGCGCCGTCCAGAAGGACTCTTGCCAGGGACTCGTGGCGAACGATGGCGTTGGAAAAGATCGCCCTGTCTTCCGGTGTGAGCCTGTCCAGCTCTCCTATTCTCAGCAAGTGGTGCAGGGTCCAAACCCGGTCCAGGTCGGGGGGGGAAAACCCCCAGAGGAAAAAGGCGGCCACAAGGCAGTAGGTCAGGCAGACGGCGACAAAACCGACGCTGGGTCGTTTCGGGAGAGATACCTTCAACGCCGCCCTCCATTCATTTCTGCCTTTATGAAGCGGTCGAGGTCTTCCCATCTGTCGAGCCCGAGTACGTTTTTCGCGAGGTGGTCGAGAGTGCCGTCGGCGGGCAATCGCCTCTGTACGCGTCCGAGCGCAAGGGCGCCTTTTGAGCTCTTGTCCCTCTTGACCTCCTTATTGCTTCCTACAATGAAGATGACGTCCGAGGCGATCCGGCTATTACCGGTGTACCTGTTGGTCTTCGAATAAACCCTGATGCCTGTCTTGTTTCTAAAAAGCAGGCTCGCCATGAGGGTTACCTCGGACGCGTTCTTGGCCAGCACACCCACCTTCGATCCGGCCACCAGCGTATCGAGAACCCGGACCACGCTCTCCTCCCCGGCCGAGATCCCGTTTCCCGAGCAATCGACGAAGACACTATCCGAGATCAATGTCTTTGCGCCCATGAGATCCAACCCGTCGTCCCCGGCCCTGATTACGGTCAGGTTTGTCAAGGATGAAGAAGTGAACTCCAGATCGAAGGCGTCCGCAGACGCGTCAACAATTTCTGTGTGGTCTATTCTTAGTTTCTTCACGTACGCTGTGTGGATCACATCGTCCGACAGGGTGTTCTCGCCGAAACGGCAGTGCGCTATGGCAATATCTCTTGTGTCGTGGATGTTGATCATGCCGGGGTAGGGGATCATTCGATAACGGGGCACTGTTCCGCCTCTTGCGATCACGTGGGTCAGGGACGAACCGGCAGTGTTCGGTCCCTGCAGGGCGATTCCCCCCCAGGATTCCCCCCCAGTTCCCCCGATGACGATGGGCTCCGTTTTTGAGCCCTTGAAGATCGCACGACCGTGGAAGATGAGCGAGGCATCCTCTCCCATGTTGAAGCGGGTTCCGGGCGCCACCTCGACCGTCTGGTGTTCTTCGAATACGAGGGTTGCAGGGACCTCCACGGTTCCGGGGCCGAGCTGTACGGTCTCGGGAACCGGAGATAGCAGATCCTCCTGCACTGGCGATGTTTCGCCGACGACGTATTTCGGCACATCGTCGATGCCGAGAACCACACTGGGAATCTTCTGGAGAACCTCATCGCGCGCTGGTCGTGATCGGATCCTGGAGCCCATGGCAAGGTGAATACCATCCGCCTCGATGCTCCCGGGAACGCAAGCGGACTTGAGGACGAACCGATGGACGGCGGGAACGTTCACGGTGCGAATATTGCCTCTCTTGGAGTTCGCATCATCCCGCTCTATGAGGCGGACTGCGTTGAAGATCTCCATGGGCCGCACGAGAGTTGCATAATCCGAAGTGGATGGTTCCGTTACCGGCGACCCGCGTCTGTACACTTGCCAGCTGGTATCCTGGCATTCAGGGGCAAAGGATACCCTGAACCCGGAAAGCTCCACCCCGGTGCGACCGTCCACTACCAGGTCGAAAGAAGTCTCAGTCTCTTCGTCCTGACCGATTTGCGCCGCATTCATTCGGAGAAATAGGGGGTTCTTCTTGATCTCGCGCATGAGAAACGCATGCCGGATTCGGTAGGTGGTCATCTCGGATTCGAAGACCAGGGCCGTGCGGCGCAAGTCCATCGGCCGGACCATCTGCCTGTGATATCGATCGACCCTGGGCAAGAGTTTGTAGGCATCGAAGAAACGATCGGCGGCCAGCTCCGGGGCGAGCTTCTTGAGGATCTTCTTGCCCCTCGCCCTCACGGAGGGGACGCTGCAATCGCCCACCAGGAGGTCGTACAGAATCCGATTGCGCAGCGACAGGTATCCGGGAATCATTTTCAATCTCAGCAGGACGGGATTTTCGACAAGGTTGAACATGGGGTCGTGCTTGAAGCCGCGGAAGTTCCAGGCCACGGGTTCCCAGCGCCCACGGTACGGATCGAAGTGCAGCTTGTGGTTCTGCCGAAAGTCGTGCTGGTCTCCTCCGAACGCCACGTCCAGGGCGTCGAAGGTGGCGAACGCTTCGAGATCCATTTCCGTTTGAGCGAAACGCGCGAACTCGCGGATACTCATGGAACGGATGTTGCCGAGCAACTTTTCGAGGTTGTCGAATTCGTCTTTTTCCTCATCGATGCGCCAGGCGCTCTTTTTCCAGCGTGAGACATCTTTCCAGAGTTCGGAGGTCTTCGCCGATCCGGGAAGATTTCCCGAGTAGATGCTTCCGGGCACAAGGCGATTGGAGCGCAGCAAGCTCTCGTCCGGCTGGGTTTCGTAACGGAAGACCCCCAGATCGGCGCCGTTGATCAGGACCCGGGCAAAGGAAGACCCGGGTGTGAGCACACCGTTCCTGCGAGCCAGATCGAGGATGATCTGCTCGCCCACCACTATCGGAGCGGGATCGTTTATCAGGTTGAAAACCCGGTGGCCGTCTACAAGCTCGCCTTTGGGCAGACGCGCCTTGAGCGATTTCTGTCTGCCGATATTGTGCCAGTGGCGCTGTCCCCTGAGGCGCAGCTCGATCTCCTGAATCTTTCCGCCCGCCTCCAGTCCGGCCTTGACATACGGTCGTCCGGCTTCGAGCTCGACCCCTTCGTAGAGCTTCTCCAGATTTTCCGTGCTCACGTGAAATGAGAAGCTTTTGATCTTGGAAGAAGAAGGCGGTGACGGCATCACCATCCAGCGCAGATCTCTCCTTAGCGAATCGAAGAGCTGAATATGAAACGCCTCGAGGGTTAGCTCCACGTCCTTGTCAATCATGCGGCGGTAACGATCGAAAGAGGAGTAGGAGACCCATGCGTACCAGAAGCAGAAGAGAATCCCCGGAAGGCACAAGAGCGCCGAGGCAAGCGGCCTGAGTCTATAAAAACGATTGAAGGCAATACCCAACTAAAAGATTCTCCTTAAATCTTGCGCCCCAATGGAACACCAACACCCTGTATTTGACAATATGTATGTTTTTCCCATCGACATATATGACACGTAAGTCGAGTTTTTACCTTTGAGGTTCTGGAATATAAGTGCACCTCAGGAATGAGCCGGATACATTTTTTTTGTAGGAATAATTTGGACCGACAGGCATTGATAGAGAATGAGTGTTTTACCCTCCATGTCGTTGTTCGTCGTTCTGGCGCTTGCGGCCTGTTCCGGTGAAGACCGCACCGAAAAGGGCGGTGCTCCGGTGCCGCCGATCGTCAACGATTCGAGCATGGGTCTGATCTTGAGCTGGTTCGGTCCGGATGGCACGCAGGTCGCCTCGTCGGTCGCAGATGTTCCGGTGGTGGCGCGGGCAGAGGTGAGGGTTCAGGATCCGTCGATACCGCCCGAAGAGAGGAACCCCAACTGGGTCTTCATCGCGAACCTCGAAAAGAAGAAGGGAAACGGCAACTATCCGGTTATGGCGATCCTGCGATCGAAGTGGGAGCACAAGCGGAGACCAGCCACGACCGATGTCGACGTCACTCCACGGGCCGAAGCCTCCTCCTCGAATACCGCTCCTGTGATCATGTACGCCACCAGGACCTGTCCTGTCTGCATCAAGGCACGGCGATGGCTGCTGGACAGCAAGATTCCCTACACGGAAAAGGACGTTGGTTCGGACAGTTCCGCCGCAGCCGAGCTGGCCCGGAAAGGGCGGGTCCAGGGGATCTCGACTTCCGGAGTGCCCGTCTTCGAAATCGGAGGGAAGTTACTTGTGGGGTTTGACAAGTCTGCGATATTAAAGGCGCTCACCGGCGCCAGACCGGCCTCGCAACAAGTTATCTGACACTGCCGGTGCGACATCGGACCCAGTATTCGGTTACATTTACGGCCGATATTCGGCAAAGGGCCTGTCTACTGGAGATCCTTTCTTTTTTTTCGTCAGCGATGCAATTATTTACGTCGGTTTCGATGTTCATATCACTTCGCAGTTCCATGAGGTGCGCGCACATCTTTTCGATTTCCTGGTCGGTAGCGTTGGTTTGACACGCTGTGGCGACGGTCGATAGGCCGAGAAAGAGCAGGATGAGGATCGTCTTCCCCGATTGACGAGTTACTATTCCTTCCAGGTGACGGCCTCGTCGATCAGGAAGTTGGGGATGTCGTCCTCGGTCTTGAAAAGAAGATTGCACTCGACGCAACCGAACCCCTCGGGCTCTTTCACCTGTTCGAGGCTGCCCTTGCACTTGGGGCACGCCAGGATTTCTATCAGCTCGGGTTGTATGCTCATTTCAACACTCCAAGTTGTTGACAATTGCCCTACCTGTCTAGATGATCTCTTCGGCTATTGCCAGGACATTCAAGCCAAGAAGCAGATTTATGGAGTCTCAAGAAAGGTGAATCATATGGTCAAGCGAGTTCAAAAACTGGTCTATTCCTTCGGCAGCAAGGGCGGCGAGGGCGATGCATCCATGAAGCAGCTTCTCGGAGGAAAAGGGGCCAACCTGGCGGAGATGGTCAATATCAAGATACCGGTGCCACCCGGTTTTACAATTACCACTGAAGTGTGCGGGATATACTTCGAGGCCGGCGACAAGCTCCCCGGGGGGCTCGACGCGCAGGTGGGCAAGGCGCTGAACAAGATAGCCTCGGAGACGGGCAAACGATTCGGCGACCCGAAGAACCCGCTGCTGGTTTCGGTTCGATCCGGCGCGCCGGCGTCCATGCCCGGGATGATGGACACCATTCTGAATCTGGGCATCAACGATGAAGTGGCGGCCAACCTGGCCGCCCGGTCCGGCAACGAGCGCTTTGTCTACGATTCATATCGCCGTTTCATAATGATGTACGCGGATGTGGTGCTGGGCGTGCACCGGCATGCCTTCGAGGCCCTCATGGAGAAGTCCAAGGCCAGGCTGAAGGTCAGCCAGGATCATGAGCTGCCGGTTGCCGAGCTGAAGAAGATCGTGGCGGGCTCCAAGAAGATCATCGCCGCCGCAAAGAAGAAATTTCCCGAGGATCCCATGGATCAGCTCTGGGGAGCGGTCAGCGCCGTGTTCGGATCCTGGAACAACCAACGGGCGGTCACCTACCGCGCCCTCAATAACATTCCTGCCGACTGGGGAACCGCGGTCAACGTTCAGGCGATGGTCTTCGGCAACATGGGGAACGACTGCGGCACCGGTGTCGCATTCACGCGGGATCCCGCCACGGGGGAGAATGTCTTCTTCGGCGAGTGGCTCCAGAACGCCCAGGGCGAGGATGTGGTGGCCGGCATTCGGACGCCGCACCTCCTGGACGCCAGGGCGGCCGGAGCGCAGTCCCTGGAGCGAGTCTTTCCCGGGTCGTATACGCAGCTCCTGAAGATCATGAAGAAGCTGGAGAGACACTATCGGGACATGCAGGATCTTGAGTTCACCATAGAGAACGGACGACTGTGGCTCCTCCAGACGCGGACGGGCAAGCGCACCGGTTTTGCCGCTGTTCGGATGGCCGCGGACATGGTGAGCGAGCGACTCATCAAGGCGCCCGAGGCGCTCCTTCGGATCGAACCCGATCACCTGAACCACCTGCTGCGGCCGGTGTTCGATCCAAAATCGAAGAAGAGCGTCCGCGTTCTCGAGAAGGGTCTCCCGGCGGGCCCCGGCGCCGCCACCGGACGGATCGCTCTGAGTGCCCACAAAGCTGTCGAGATGTCCAGTGCGGGTCCGGTGATCTTGGTGCGACACGAGACTTCTCCGGAGGACATCGCCGGCATGGACGCGGCGGACGGGATCCTGACTTCACGCGGCGGGATGACCAGCCACGCTGCCCTGGTGGCAAGGCAGATGGGCAAGGTGTGCGTGGCGGGTTGCGACGGAGTGGTAGTCGACTACAAGAAGGCCACAGCCACCGCGGGGGGCAAGGTGTTCAGGGAGGGAGACTTCATGTCCCTGGACGGCGGAACGGGAGAGGTGCTCGACGGTCGCATTGCGACCATTCCGTCCGAGGTGGTACGGGTGCTCATCGACAAGAAGCTCAAGGCGGAAAAGTCGCCGGTCTATCAGACCTACGCAAAGGTGATGTCGTTCGCGGACAGGTATCGGGATCTGGGCATTCGTACAAATGCGGACCAGCCAGACCAGGCTTCCGCGGCGGTCGCGTTCGGCGCCGAGGGAATCGGGCTTTGCCGCACGGAGCACATGTTCTTCGGCGAAGGCAAGATCGGGCCCATGCGCGAGATGATCCTGGCGGATGACTTGAAAACCAGGCAGAAGGCCCTCGACAAGCTCCTGCCGTTGCAGCGCAAGGATTTTGCGGGGATCTTCAAGGCCATGAACGGGCGTCCGGTTACCATCCGCACTCTCGACCCGCCGTTGCACGAGTTCCTTCCCCAGCAGGCCGCAGATATCAACAAGCTGGCTCGCTCCATGGGAGTTTCGGCGGACAAGATCAAGGCGAAGATCCGCGACCTGCACGAGTTCAACCCGATGCTCGGACACAGGGGTTGCAGGCTCGGGATTTCCTTCCCCGAGGTGACAAGGATGCAGGCGCGGGCCATCTTCGAGGCCGCAATACAGGTAAAGAAGAAGGGTATTGCGGTGCGCCCGGAGATAATGATCCCTCTGGTGGGCAGCGTGACCGAGCTGAAGATCCAGGAAGCCATCGTGCGCGACACCGCCGCCGCGGTTTTCAAGGCCAGGGGCATGAAGTTGAAGTACCTGGTCGGGACAATGATCGAGCTCCCCCGTGCCGCGCTCACGGCGGATCGGATCGCCGAGTCGGCGGAGTTTTTCTCGTACGGCACCAACGACCTGACCCAGACCGCGCTGGGCATGTCCAGGGACGACTCGGGAAGTTTCCTGCCAAAGTACAAGGATCTGGGCATCTATCCCCAAAGCCCGTTCGAGGCCATCGACAGGGACGGGGTGGGCGAGCTGGTGCGCATCGGCGTGGAGAAGGGTCGCGCGACCAGGCCGAAACTGAAGATCGGTATCTGTGGCGAACACGGTGGAGAACCCTCGTCCATCGAGTTCTTCCACCAGACCGGGCTCGACTACGTTTCCTGTTCGCCCTTCCGCGTTCCAATAGCCAGGCTCGCCGCCGCTCAGGCCGCCCTGCGCTATCCCAGATCTCGGGGGTGATGGGAATTTGTGATATGTATTCCCAACTACGGGGGAATGATTGCAGATAGATTTCGAAAAGCGGGAGATCCAGCTGAAGGTGGTGTACTACGGTCCCGCCCTTAGCGGAAAGACCACAAACCTGGTGGCAATCCATCGGATATCCGCGCCCTCCACTTGCGGTCACCTCATGACTCTGGACACCAGGGACGATCGAACGCTGTTTTTCGATCTCCTCCCCATGCATTTCGAGACAGACTCGGGGCTTTCCATCACCATCAAGGTGTTCACGGTTCCCGGGCAGGTGATGCACAACGCCACACGCCGACTCGTCCTGCAAGGCGCCGACTCCGTCGCGTTCATCGCCGACTCTCAGGTATCGGAGACTATGGCGAACAGGGAGTCCTTCCTTGATCTCAAGCACAACCTCAAGGAGAACGGGTTGGATATCAAGGGAATGCCCGTCGTTATTCAGTTCAACAAGCGGGATCTGCCCAATGTAAGATCCGATGCCGAGATTGATTCCTTGACTTCAAAGGGTCGAGAACCGGTGTTCAAGGCGGTGGCAACGCGTGGCGAGGGAGTCATAGAGACATTCATGGGATTGCTGCGACTTACCTGGGAGAGGCTCGACGCATGGCACGATCTGGAAGGCAAGTTCCAGGTGAGCGGCGATCGCCTCCTTGAAAGCCTGAGCAGACAGTTTTCCATAACGGATCGGGAGGCGTAGGGCATCATGAATCCAGTAGAGCCGATCCTTTACGCGAGCCTGAGCGAACTAATAAATGCGGACATGTTTATCAAGGTGCTGCATGGTTTTAGCAAGATGACGAGCATTCCGATTCGCCTCTTCGATATGGATGGAAACCTTCTGGCCGAGTCAATTGCCGACAACCCGGCCTGTGACCATCTGAACACGTTGCCGGGGGCGCGGGCCGGATGTGCGGTCATACGATCCCGGCTCAAGATTGGACCACCCCCTCGTGACAGGGATGTTCTTGAGAGCACCGAGTGCTTCTGCGGATTCAAGTACAGGATTGCCGGTATTCACTATCAGGCCGAGCTGATCGGGAAGGTGGTTTTCGGTCCTTACCATCCGGTCGAGCTGGAGCGTCCACCTGTGGAGCGCGGAGAGATCGATCCCGATCTGGACATGACCCGATTGCGCGACATCATGGCCGGCGTCCCGAGGGTGTCTTCAAGTTCCGTAGAGCAACTGGAAGTAACCATTGGCGCGGTAATCGACGCGCTCTTGTTATCGGCCCACAAGGCCCACGTCACCAGTCAGATGCACCTGGCGACCGTAAGCGAGTCGTACCGTGAGCTGACCGAGAAGAACCGCAAGCTCGAAGATCTGGCGAACGAACGAAAGGAATTCGATCTGAAGAAATCAAATTTCCTTGCGATGATCAGCCACGAGTTGCGTACGCCGCTCACTTCCATTATCGGCTACAGCGACATGCTGACGGAGGGAATAGCCGGTAGTCTGGCAGAGGAGCAAAAGCAATTTGTTCACACCATCAAGGCGAAGGGTGACGAATTGTTGAGGCTCATTTCGTCGATCCTTGATTTTTCGAAGGTCGATTCGGGCCACCTCACCGTGGAGCCCAATGTGGTCGATGTAGGTGAAGTGGTCAGGAACGCGGTCGAGCGAAGCCGGGAGACCGCCGACAGGAGGGGAATCAAGCTATCATTTGATTTGCCCGGCGACCTGCCGCAGGCGCGGTTCGATGCGGAGAAGATCGAGACGGCCATATCACACTTGATAGACAACTCCATCAAGTTCTCCGATCCGGGCGGAGTGGTGAAGGTATCTGCGCAGGTATTCAAGTCCACCGAGGAAGACGGATCACAGGACGGTTTCGGATTTGTCCTGATGGCGTCGCCGGACATGCTCGAGATAAGCGTGGAGGATTTCGGCATGGGGATTGCGCAGATGGATCTCTTTCAAATATTCAAACCGTTCACCCAGATAGACGAATCCACCACCAGAGAGCATGGCGGCGCAGGGCTTGGCCTGGCCATAGTAAAGTACTACGTGGAGGCTCATGGAGGGCGGGTCCACGTGAAGAGTCAGCCCGAGAAGGGAAGCCGCTTTTCAATAAGACTACCCCTGCTGACGGATTAGAATCCGTCCATGACATCTCGGAGTGCGGCAAAGGCTTCGGGCAGTTCTGCCTTGAGCACGATCGCCGCTGCGTTGGCGCCGGCGCGCACGGCTGCCGGCAGTCCGCCGCCGATCTCGGCCCACTGGCCGCCGATCAGGACGTTCCGTACGGGTGTAGTGCGGCTGGCGAGCTTTGCCCACAGGTTGCTTCTGGTCGGCCGGTAGCCCATGATCGCACCGCCCTTGTTGCCTGTGTAGCGGCCGTAGGTAACAGGCGTGGCAACTTCGCAGATCTCTATCCGCGATCGGAGGTCGACTCCGAGGGTGTTCTCGACGCGCTCGACGATAACATCCGCGTACCGCTGCTTGAACTCGTAGTAAGCATCACCCCGCGTCAGGTCCGGCTCCGTCTTCCAGCAATCGTTGGCGTCGATCCTTGCCGAAGTGTAGAGAATGGCCGTCGTCTTGCCCGGCGGCGCGAGCGTGGGATCGCTGATCGAGGGCAGAAGCAGGTTGATCTCGGCCTTTTCGGGATCGCTCGAGTGGTGATCGCGTCGCGAAATACCGTCACGGGTAATTTGCACGAGTTCCTCGCCTATCCCCAGATCCGGGGCAGTGGAGGACAGGCCCAGGAAGATACTCACCGCCGAATCATAGACCTCTGCCCGGTCCATCTTGCGACCGTAGCGGCGACTGATGGTCCCGGCCGGGAGCAAGCGGCGGTAGACGGTCTCGGCGTCGCAGGCAGCGATCACGTGGCGGCATCGGATCTCGTCCGCCACTCCGTGATCGGCTGATCGTTTGAAACGCACGGCCACGGCTCGATCACTTTCGAGGACTATCTGATCGGCACGGCATCCACAGGAGATCTCGGCGCCGGCCTCACGACAGACATCGGCCAGCCAGGCGGGGATGCGCTGACTGCCTCCCACGGCCGGTCTCTGAAAGTCACCGGTATACGCCCAGGCCACGGGCATCAGGCAGGCGATGAGCCTGGACTCGGTCCTCCACATGCGATCGAGAATCGGTCCGTGAAAAAAACGACGGAGACCCTTGTCGGCCGGCACGCCTGCAACGCGCACAAACGACCGACCCGCCATGGTCGCAAGCCAGAGCCCCCGCAACTTTTCGCCGATAGTCATTGTATGACCAGAGCGCATTGTGGTGCTGATGCTGGCAAAGGCCTCTCCAAGGGCGCGAGCTGTGGCAAAAAAAGCGAGCAGGCCTTCCCGATCTTCGGGAAAGTCGCTGATAAGCGCGTCGAGTAGTTCATTGGGGTTGTCGTTCAGAAGATAGTCGAACCCGTTTCCGCAGTACCGTCGGATGTGGTTCATCGGCGGAGTCTCCGGAGCGTCATGTCGGATGCTGTCGAAGAGTCGGCGAACCATGCCGCCCGGCCCGCACTGGTTGAGCCAGTGGACGGCGGTGTCGAAGACGAATCCCTGTCGCTTGAAACCGGCCAGGTAGCCCCCAGGTTTGTACTCGGCCTCGAGTACGCGAACCTCGAGGCCGGCGCGGGCGAGCAACGCTGCTGTGACCAACCCACCGACTCCGGCGCCGATGACCGCCACATCGCAGCTTCGGGGCGTGTTTTTCGATTCGTCCACGTCGACGCCTTTCTCCGCTTTAATAACTCGCGGAGGTCCGATGCTACAAGCGCTCAGCTCGTCAGTCTCACGAATTCATCAAGGCACAGGCGCTCTATATCAAGTAGATTGTTCAACGGTTCGTCGAGATCTGTCTGTCCCACGGTGAAAAGCCCGTGACCGTATACGATGACACCTCGATTTCCGACCATCGCCTCCGGTACGGTGTTGCACAAGCCGTATCGGCCGGTGCCCACTTCCCCCGAAACTATCGGCACGTCGCCGATGGTTCGCATTTTGGGGCATTCGAGGTGGCAGCGCCCTGCGCCATCGCAGTCCTCCACGCGGCAATCGAGAGACATTATGACGGA
Organism: Deltaproteobacteria bacterium; assembly: GCA_030621515.1. Taxonomy (GTDB): domain Bacteria; phylum Myxococcota_A; class Polyangia; order JAAYKL01; family JAAYKL01; genus JAUVAN01. The sequence continues at coordinate 22,548 of JAUXHN010000041.1, forward strand.
GAACTTGGGATGGCCGTGAAGGATGGCGCGTTTTCCCGTCGTCTCGAGGATCCGCAAGTGGGCGGTGAGCTCGGAGGACGCAGTTATCCCGGCGCAGCTGGATCCGTCCAGGGGGTACGGATCGATGGTGCCTTCGAGCTCGTCGAGGGAGCTTCCTGTCTGGCTGATATAGAGAGTGTCATCCATCAGGTATGAGATGTTGCCGAAGTAGGAATCGACCATTCCGTTCATCACGGTAAGCCTGCCGACCCTCGCCATCTCCCGGTGAACCTCGTCCTGCGTAATGTAGGGGCCTCCGTGCGAGATCTTTTCGTGAGTGTGTGAGATCTGCAATTTTTGAAGGGCATCGTCCATGATCCTGCGGGCCGGGTCATCCATCTTTGCCGCGCGGTAATCTTGCAACCTGTCGGACATGAACTTGACGAAGCAGGCGAAGCACACGGACGAAAACCCGATGAAGGCCTGCTGTGGCGATACCGTGCCGAACGAAATGATCTCCCCCCCGGGAAGGATGACGGTCTTCCGTCTCTTGAGATTGTGAACAACCTCCTCCATGGTGAAGCTTGCGGCCAGAGGTAGATCATGTAGAAAGGTTCGCGTCTCCGTGTCCTGCGGCAAGATGGCGCCGTCACTGTGAGCGGCCAGATACTCGATCATGGAGCCGTATGGTTCGGCGGGCCGGCAATGTAGCAGTGAGTTGATGTTGAGATGCTCGAAGACATCTTCGAGGATTCCGGTGATCTTCGGATCCTCGCGACTCCACACGATGTCGGAGTCCCTGCAACCGAGAACGGGCATACCGTCATCTGCAATGCGTTGCTCAACCATCTTGGCAACATACCTGGCTACTAGCCGGTCCATTTGAGATCGAGCTCCTTTGCCTTGTCTCGTGTCGGCGCTCCATCAGCGTCGAGCCCGCGAATTTTGTAGTATCTGCCCCTCGCCCCAAGGAAGTCGTCCCGATTCAACGGTGGGACGTCGAAGTCCGGACCGCTTGAGCCTGCCTCCTCGAAAAAGCGCGGTGGCAAGTCATCGTCCTTTGAGCTGAACCCCCATCGCGCGTTCATTATTCTTTCATGGTAATAGATGCGCTCACCGGTTTTGGAGAGATCGGTTGCAGTTGTTTCGACGCCGGTAACTGCGGTCAGAGCATGCGCGTACTCCTCGAGCGAACTCGCGAAGAAAACAAACTTGCATGCTGTGAGGGAGTCGATGACAGCGTTAGTGTCCTCCGCGATCTTGATTGTTCTGGCCTTGCCGGCGAAAGAGAAACGATCAGTGGCCACGGGTTTTCTCAAGATCTCATGGCCTATTGGATATGCTCTCAAGTGACAGCCGCCGCGAGTGGACGTGGCGTAGGCAAGGGCCATTCCGTAGGCGCCGCGCGGATCATACGCCGGCAATTCGAGTCCCTTGACCGACATGGATAAAGAGGGTTTGCCGCGGGAGGCGGCCCAGAGAGCGGAGCCGTCGGCCAGTTGATCGCCGATGTCTTCACGTCGGACGATCTGCCCGAGGATCTCCATGATCCTGTCAGGTGTCAGGCGCTCGCCTTCGATTTCGGAGAAACAGGCCAGCGTCACCGCCGCAGAGATGGTGTCAATTCCGTATTCGTTGCATAGCTCGTTGGCGCGTACCGCCGTGTGAAGATCGTTGTTGCACAGGAGGGCGGTGAAGTGGGAGAGCGTCTCGAATTCGGGCAGGACGACACCGTCCCGGCTGCCTTTCTTGCAAAGGATATGACACCCTGTGCACCCCTTTTTTCTCGGCGAATACCGTTCCTTGACAGCGTTGGCGTTGAGGTCCGGCGCATCGGAAAAAAAAGTCGTTCTGAAGTTGTCGGTGGGCATCATCCTGCGCGTGTGCATTAAATCGTAAAGTGCCGGTGTTCCCATATTTCTTATTCCGCTCTCGCCGAGCAGAATTGGGGACGCCGACACCAGGCGAAAGATGTCCTCCCGGGCTCGGACGAGCTCCCTGGCATCGTACACGGGTACCCTGGCGCCGCCGTCGATGGAGAGATACTTGATCTGCTTCTTTGCAAAGCCGAGGCCGATACCGTTTCGCGCCGCGGCGAAGTGCCGATCGACCATGAGGCTCGAAAAGCGAACGCCTCGCTGTGCCGCCGGTCCGATAAGGGCAACCGAGCCCTTGCCTGCAAGGAGGTCCATGGCATCGCCGTTGGTCAATCCGAGCAATGGAGATGCGTCCACAAACGCGACGCTGTCATCGACAATCTCGACACCGATCCACTTATTGCTCGAGCCCCGGAGAATAATCCCGTCATACCGGGCGCGTTTCATCTTCGTGCCGAGGCCGCCGCCTACAGAGGTGTCGCCGACGGTTCCCGTGAGCGGCGATCTCGACATGACGGTCGTTCTTCCCGAAGTCGGCGCGCGTGTGCCCACAAGAGGGCCCGCGAAAATGAGAATGGGCATATCAGGGTCGTCCCATTCCATATCCAGGTGCTGGCTCAGGTAGTGCCCGGCAAGACCCTTACCGCCGATGAATTTCTCGTATAACCATGCTGGGGGTTCTATCACTCTGGAAGTTCGATCCCCCAGGTAGACCTCCAGAATTCTACCCGTCCAGCCGTACCTGACCATGTCTGTCAATACTTGGTTCCGAAACCCAGCGCCTTGTCGATGGATGCGATCGCAGCCATTGCCGAGTCGGGCCGATTCTCCGGGTCCTTTTCGAGCATGGTGAGCAAGATGCGCTCGGCCTCGTCGCTTATCGGAACATCCGATTTGAAATGTCTCAACGGCGGGGCCGGTTCGCGAATTCTTTTAAGCAGGGACTGGGCGATGTTGTCGTCGTCGAAGGGCACATCAGCGGCGAGCAACCTGTAGAGCATTATCCCGAAGCTGAAGATATCGGAACGGTAGTCGACCGGCTTCGCCTGGCCCTGCTCGGGTGAGAGGTACTTGATGGTTCCGACCACGATCCCCTCCATGGTCAGGCGAGGGCCGCCTATGGACTCGGGGCCGATGGCGAAACCGAAGTCGGAGAGCTTGGGAACGATCCTGCCGTCCGAGGCCTTGTGCAGCAGAACGTTTCCCGGCTTGATGTCACGATGGACCAGGCCCATGGCATGAATGGCGGAGAGACCACCGGCGATGCCGCGAGCGTACTGCATGACTTCCTCGAGGGGAAGGGTTCCGCCGCGTTCTTCGAGCTCCTCGTCCAGGGGTTTGCCTTTCACAAGTTCCATGGCCATGAAGGTGTTCGAGTTGTCGTCGGTGCCGAAGTCGAAAACGGAGACGATGTTTGGATGTTGAACTGCGCTGGTGAGTTTGGCTTCCCGCAGAAACCTTGCGGATTGCTCCGGATCGGACATGACCGCGTCGGAAGGAATCTTCACGGCGCACTGCCTGTTCATCGCCAGGTGATCGGCACGGTAGATGGTAGCCTGGCCCCCTCTTCCGATCACCTCGATTATCCGGAGGCGATTTCCTACGATGCGGCCGACCAGATCCTTGGAGTCGGGTCTGGACTCTCGAAGCAGGTCGGGAAAACGCGCCCTGACCGCCACGATGGAACTGTGCACCGCGCCCTTGAAATTCTTGATGCTGAGATTCTTGTCCAGAGTGATACAGTTGGCCAGGGCAGGGGGCAGCCTTGGGCAGGATTCCATGAGCTTGGCAACATCGGTGAACAGCACGAATTGTAGGTAGTCCCGCGATTCGCACAGGCGCGACACCAGGGCGTCCACGTTTTGCACACCGAATCGGTACGCGTCCACAAAAACGATCTTGACGTGCTCCTGGTTGATCTTCTCCTCGATATCATCGATGGAGTTACTCTCTATCACATTGGCCACGGTCTGAGTCTCTCGAAGCACACGGCTCAGGAGAGATTGCATGAGGGTGTCCGCGTCCACGTTCATAACGTTGAGGAGCAAGGATCGTTTCAGGGAATCCGAGAGCAGGTTGTTGGCCTGGAGGAATCCGATACCCCCTGAGGTCAGCCCCATCAGAAGCGAATCTCGCGAGAACGGATTGTCTGAAGGGTCGAAAATATGGGCAAGATGTTTGACCCATTCGGTGATGACTTCCGTGTCCTTCGAGGGAGCATCAATGCCGGCCTCCTCGAGCTCGCCGACGATCATCTCCTTGGTAAAGGCCCGGGCGATCAACTTGATCGCTGCGGGGGGAAGAACTAAATCACTCATCGGCCAAGCTCCTGCCGGTCCATGTCGCGAGATCGCGTCCTTCAGAACGAAGATCTTGTGCTTTACCGGGACCGACAGTGTATCAGCGCAGCGCGACTATTTCCAGCCATGCGATATATCTTCAGAACCCGGGGCGCCGCGTGATGATGACAGCCAGTTTTAAAGAGGCCGGTCACGGAATACAATCGCTCTCCCACCAGGTGATGTCATCGTCGTTGTATGCTGCGCCGAGTACGTCCATGTCGCCGTCTCCATCAACGTCCGCCGCGTATACCGACCTGGCACCATCGAAAGCCCCATCCACCGTGTGCTCGGCCCAGACGGTTCCGTCGCCCGTAGTGTTCTCCCACCAGGTGATGTCATCGTCACCACCAGCTGCGCCGAGCACGTCGATGTCGCCGTCTACATCCATATCCGCTGCGTATACCGAATAGGCGCCATTGAAAGCCCCATCCACAGTGTGTTCGGTCCAGGCGGTGCCGTCGCCGGCGGTGTTTTCCCACCAGGTAATGGCATCGTCAAACAAAGCTGCGCCGAGCACATCCATGTCGCTGTCTCCATCCACGTCCGCCGTGTATACAGAAAATGCGCCAACGAAAGCCCCATCCACAGTGTGCTCGGTCCAGGCGGTGCCGTCGCCGGCGGTGTTTTCCCACCAGGTGATGGCATCGTCGTTGTATGCTGCGCCGAGCACGTCCATGTCGCCGTCTCCGTCCACGTCCGCCGTGTATACAGAAAATGCGCCATCGAAAGCCCCATCCACAGTGTGCTCGGTCCAGGTGGTGCCGTCGCCGGCGGTGTTTTCCCACCAGGTGATTTCATCGTCGCTGAATGCCGCGCCGAGAACATCCATGTCGCCGTCTCCGTCAACATCCGCCGCGTATACCGATTTTGCGCCAACGAAAGCCCCATCCACAGTGTGCTTGGTCCAGGCGGTGCCGTCGCCGGCGGTGTTTTCCCACCAGGTGATTTCAT
>JAUXHN010000343.1 GCA_030621515.1 Deltaproteobacteria bacterium
ACTGCTTTTCGCAAGATCAAGAAGAACTCCTATTTCGGCAAGAAGCTCTTCTTCCATCCCACGTCCGAGGCGGTGGAGGCGGTGGCGCAGAATCTGCCCGAATCCATACCCATCATCACCACCAAAGAGTTGTTCGCCGGAATAGACTACCAGCCCCTCAACCTCGGCGAGAGTATGGGACTGCTGCGGTTTTTCCACGCGAGCGATCTGGAGACCAACTTCCTCTCCTTTCGCGACATCGTCGTGCTCGACGCGGTGCCCAACGACATCTCGGTGTGCCTGGGGATCATCACCCAGGAGTTCCAGACACCGCTGTCCCACATCAATGTGCTCTCCCAGAATCGCGGCACTCCCAACATGGGCCTGCGCGGCGCGTTCGACTCCGTGGAGTTCCGATCCCTGGAGGACAAGTGGGTCAAGCTGACGGTCGGCGCGTTCGAGTACTCGGTAACGGAAGTCACCAAGGAAGAGGCGGATCAGTGGTGGGAGGAAAACGGCCCGGACAAGGTGACCGTGCCCGTCATGGATCTCAGCGTCACGGACCTGCGGGACATAGAGTGGGTCCTTCCGCCGAAGATGGTGATGTACGATCTGGGCGAAGCCCTCGCGCAGGCCATCCCGGCGTTCGGCGGCAAGGCAAGCCATTACGGAGCGTTCACGTACATGGACGGGTCGGTCCTGCAGTATCCAAAAGCGTTCGCCGTGCCCCTGTATTACTATCGGCAGTTCATGGAGCAAAACGGGTTCGACGCGCAGGTCGAGCAGATGCTCGCGGATTCCGCTTTCCAGAACGACCCGGCGGTAAGAGCGCAGCAACTGGAGAGCCTGCGGGATGACATGAAGGCCGCGCCCGTGGACGCCGCGTTCGAGCAGATGCTCATCGACAAGCTCAACGCCGACTACCCGGGTACTCGGATGAGGTTCAGGTCCAGCACCAACTGCGAGGATCTCGACGGGTTCACGGGGGCGGGACTCTACACATCCAAGAGCGGCGATCCCGGCGATCCCGCCTACCCGGTGCGCGACGCCGTACGGACGGTCTGGTCCAGCATCTGGTTCTTTCGGGCCTTCGAGGAACGGGAGTACAGGCAAATCGAGCACGAGAGCGTGGGGATGGCGCTCCTGGTGCATCACTCGTTCCCCTACGAGGAGGCCAACGGCGTGGCCATCACCGCAAACCTCTTCGACTCCCTGTGCATGGAGCCCGGTTTCTACGTCAACGTGCAGTTCGGCGACGAGTCGGTGGTGCTGCCGAATCCCGGCGTGACCAGCGATTCGTTCGTCCTTCATTATCAGATGCCGGGCCAGCCCATCGTCTACCTGTCGCACTCCAACCTGGTGCCGCCGGGCCAGACCGTGCTCACCCGATCGCAGATCCTGGAGCTGGGCGCGGCGCTCGCAGAGATAAACAGTTACTTCTACGATCTATACGGCCCGCTATCTCCCAGTCATTTCTACGGCATGGATGTGGAGTTCAAATTCGACGACGACTGGGAGGGGAACGGTTCCGAGCTCTGGATAAAGCAGGCCCGGCCATACCCGGGCTGGGGAACGAACGGGAGTTGATGAAATGATCGACCGCGTCAGATGGATGTTGTTGCTCGCGACGATCCTGCTGTTCGCCCAGGGTTGCAACGGCGGCGATGACGACAGCAACGGAGTTGATACAGACACTCACCAGTTCTCGGTTGACGGCGAGTGCGGCTACGACGACCGGGTCGGTCTCTTCGAGATAAGCCACCACGAAATCTACTCGGCCGTATCCGGGAACGTTAAAAATAGTGTCAATCCCACCGAGGTGCCTCATCCGCAGGAATCGAACGACAATTGCATCCTGCTGGAGAAGATATACCCGCAATGCACCCCCGCCTGCGAACCGGGTTTCACCTGTGACAATGACGGTGAGTGCATCCCGTTTCCCTCGACGCTGGACATGGGGAAGATCACTGTCATGGGCCTCCTTGCGGATCTCGAAATCGATC
>JAUXHN010000028.1 GCA_030621515.1 Deltaproteobacteria bacterium
CGGGTGATTTGGGAATCGACTGCCCCCTGTGCACCGACCTGGGCGATTTGATTTGCCTCACCTCGGTGGGTGTGAACTTGCACATCGACAATAACGACGCCCTGACCAACCTGGACGGCCTGAGCGCTCTCACCTCCGTGGGTGAGGACATGTTGCTCGAAAATAACGACGCCCTCACGAACCTGGACGGCCTGAGCGCTCTCACCTCCGTGGGTGAGGATATGTTGCTCGAAAATAACGACGCCTTGACGAATCTGGACGGCCTGAGCGCTCTCACTTCAGTGGGGGAGGATATGCGAATCTGGAGCAACCCCGCCCTGGCGAACCTGGACTGCTTGTGCGCCCTCACCTCGGTGGGCGGGACCCTGAACATTTACAATAACAACGCCCTGACCAACCTGGGCGGGCTAAGCGCTCTCACCTCGACGGGTGAGCACTTTTTTATTGAAGACAACAACGCCCTCACAAACCTGGATGGCCTGAGCGCCCTCACCTCGGTGGGAGAGTACTTGTACATACTGGAGAACGCCACCCTTGCGAACCTGGACGGCCTCAGTGCCCTTACCTCGGTGGGTGGGGAATTAAAAATCTACGAAAGCGATGCCCTGACCAACCTGGACGGTCTGAGCGCCCTCACCTCGGTGGGAGACTTGCTACTTCACTGGAACGAAGCCCTGACAAACCTGAACGGGCTGAGTGGGGTAACCTCGGTGGAGGGGGGCTTGTGGATTGAAGGCAACCCCGCTCTCGCCAACCTGAGCGGTCTGAGCGGGATCACCGGCTCTATTGGTGGGGACTTGTGGATCATTGACAACAACGCCCTGACCGACCTGAACGGGCCGAGTGGGCTCACTTCGGTGAGTGGGGACTTGTGGATCTCAAACAACGACGCCATCACAAACCTAGACGGCCTCAGCGGGATCACGGGCCCGGTGGGTGAGGACTTGACGATCGGCGACAACGACGCCCTCGCAAACGTGGATGGTCTGAGCGGGTTAACCTCGGTGGGGGAGGACTTGTGGATCCGTGACAACTACGCCCTCACCAACCTGGACGGCCTGAGCGGGTTAACCTCGGTGGGGGATGAGTTCTTGATCGACGACAACGACACTCTTCCCGACTGCGAGGTGTGTGAGGTGCTGGACCAGATCACCAGCGGACCCGTTTCGATAGATGTACACAGCAACCTCGACGACTCTTGCACGCCCGTTCCAGATAGCTGTCCGTAGAGGATCAGGCCGACGTCGACACCACCACCCCGGGAACCTGCGATACAATCTTTGGAATACGCTCTCTATACAGAACCACTGTGGTAGAATAAGAAAACCGTCCAAATAATGGCACTGGTATAGTATGATGTCAGTTAACAATCTAAAGGAGAGAATCATGAAGACCATTAATTCGATCATATGGATGACGCTGTTCCTCGTCGTCGGCTGCTTCGCCTCCAGCTGCTCCGATTCGCCACCGTTATTCGGGGACGGCGGCGCCGATTCGGACGCAGACTCCGACTCCGATACAGATTCCGACACCGATTCGGATTCGGATTCCGATACCGACTCGGATACAGACTCGGATACAGACTCGGATACCGATTCCGATACAGATTCGGATACCGATTCCGAAACCGACTCGGATACCGACACCGATACCGACTCGGACACGGACCTCTCGCCTTGCGAGCAGGAAGCGTTGGTAGAGCCGGGGATGGTCTGTTGCCCCGACACCATCCCGGGTGACTGCGATTCGGCCAGCTGGTCCTTCTCCTCCCAAAGCGGCGAATACGGCTGCTGTTCCCAGGATCTGACCATGGAAGTGGGTTGCTGGAGCGGCTACTACGCAGACTTCTGTGGCGGCCCGGGGGGTATATGTCAATTCCACGATAGCTACGGTGGTTGGGTTGGCTGCTGAAAGATTGATAATCCGTTTTCACTGAAAAGCGACTGATCACAAACCGGCAAATTCGGCCAGGAAGAACCGCACTGCGGGTTCGACGATCGCTCTGTGGGCGTCGACTCCCTCACCGCTGTCAACCACGAAACCCTCGGTCAGGCCGCTTTTCGATCGCGCGCAACGAAACTCCTGGTCTCGCAACGCGGCACCCGGGTGGACCACGGGACAACTCACTGGCTTCATCCCCGCGGGTCCGTAGGCGCGCCCGAAATCGAAGGTGGACTGATACTCCGGTCGCTGGCGGGGCCTGAATCCGGCGGTCTCCACAGAGTGAACATTTAGGGTTCGTATGCCCGCCTTTTCCAGTTGCGCAATTTCCTTTACCCATCCCTTCCCCAGGCATGTGTCGAAGAAACCGACCGCCCTGGGGCGCATCAGATGAGCCTGGTTGAGCCCTGCGCCGCCGCAGCCCGCCGCCCCCGAGTGCCCGAAAGCGAACCAGTTCGTTCCCTCCAACCCCTCCGCCGCAAGCAACTTCTCCACCTTCGCCCGAAACGCGCGCGGATCGAACCAGGGCCAGTTGCCGCCCACGAAACGAAACACGGGCAACACCAGGATGACCGGCCTTATCTCACCGTCTTTCACCATCTTCACCACCAGATCGCTGACCGGCGCAGGGAAGTTGTAGTCCCGCGGATCCCTTCCGCGCCTGGGCTGACCGTGGAATCCCACCACCACCGGATACGATCCACCCTTCAACACGCCGGGCGTGAGCACGATGCGATGCTGATCCGCAGGATCCGACATCTCGTACGCATCAGCTACGGTCTTCTTCGGACACCAGGCGAATCGAATGGTTCGCGCCTCTGGAACCCGGTTCTCAGTTTCTACCTCTTCGGATTTGTCCTGTGCCGCGGGCTCCACCACCTCTTGCGGTGTCGAAGTCTCGGGGATCCGAATCTCAACGGAAACGTCCGGCGCCGCGTTCGTTTCCCCGGCGGGAGAGGTACCCGAACACCCGGCGCACAGCAAAAACACCAAAACGTTGGCTTCCAACCACTTATTCATCTTTCTTTTTCTTCCTTTCGATCCTCGCCATGCGATGGGAGTTTCCCTCGTCTCCCTCGATCTCCACCGTCTCGCGCGCGTGCACCAGGGCCCTGTCGAAATTTTTCTCGCGATGCTCGAAGTGCTTTGCCAGGCCCAGGTGGGCTGTGCCGTCGGTGGAATCGATCTCCACTATCTGCTCCCACAAATCCCTCGCCTGATCGAAGCGCTTATTCCTGGCCGCGTGGCGGGCGGCCATGTGCAATGCATCACGGCGCTCGTGACCGATCGTCAGATCGCCTGCCCGGGCCAGGTGATGATCCACCGCGTCATCCCGTCCAGCGTCCATGGCTGCTCTCGCGAGACCCAGGTGATCCACCGCATGCTCCACTGCGGCGGGGTTCGAGTACATTCTCTCCAGCACACCACCGAGCGCCGCGAGGGCCAACAGATCCAGGCCGTTGTGAGACAGGACAGCCTTCATGTCGCGAGTGGAGCCGCCCTTCAGGTAGTCGGCGTACGCAGCGGGGATTGCATGACCGGGGATATCGCCCTCTCTGTGAAAGCCCAGCACCGCCCTTTCCAGAGCGGTCAGACTTCGATCGTCGAGGCGCCTCTTGAAGATCCTCCTGGCCACGTGGAGGAGATCCAGATGCGGCAGGGCCGCCTGGGGGTTCGCCATCCTGTTCATCACGAAGCGTGTGTTGAGCAACGGAACGTCGAAAGCGCGTCCGTTGAAGGTCACAAGGTAGTCTGCGTCGCGGAGCCTGGACGACAGGATCTCCAGCTGGGCTCGCTCTTCCGTGGGATTTCTGCAAAACACCTGCTCCAGAAGAAACACACCGTCTCTTCGCAGACAACCGACCCCCACCAAAAAAGCAAGGGTACCGGTGCCGCCGCTCAGGCCCGTGGTCTCCGTGTCGAGAAAGAGCGCTCCCGTTGGATCCAGGCCGGCGAGGGCCTCGTTTCGCGCAAGCACGGCCAGGCCTTCCCCGACAGACAGAAAGCCCGAAACCGGCTCGCGGCCATGGTGTCGCCCCGGCGCATATTCGACCGTGTTGACCAGAACCGGCCCGAAAGCAGTCTCGATCTCTTCTCCGGGCAGATCTCGTTCGTCATCGTCTGAAGCCGGGCCTCGAAGGGGACGGGGTATTTTCTCCATCCGACGCTTGAGCTGCTCGATGATCTGCGATCTCGAATCGCCGGACGTCTCGGTCGTACCCAATAGCTTTCGGCGCTCCAGCCTGGACTTTATCTTGCTCATCGGTCGCCTCCGTGCCCGAGCAGCGCCACGGCTATCATGCGGGCTATCTGCTTGACGGGGGGCGCATTATCGATGGTCGGGCCACAACAGGAAGGACATCCCGTGTCGCAGACGCATCCGGTCACCAGTCGAAGGGCGTCTTCGAGCGTCGGCCTCGCCTCCTTGAACGCTCTCGCGCTCAGACCGACGCCTCCGGAGTGGGCATCGTAAAGGTAGATCGCCGGATAGAGAACATCGGACCCCTCTCCACCGGCCGCATCCGATGCCTGTACGACCGTGGAGATATCGCGGGGATCGCACATCAACCTCAGGGATGCCACCTGATGAACCGCGTGGGCCAGCCCCTCGTAGCCCGCCATCAGATCCCCTTGCGCCAGATCCCGGATGGGCCGCGGCACAGAATCACCCAGGGTAAACCAGGTCCCATCGGTCTCCAATAAAGCGGGAGGCAACCGAACGTCTCCGAATCCCAGGTTCTCGTGGGTGTTGAACTTCAGCTTCTTGAACCCGGTAATATCGTCTGTCACCCGAACGTCGCCGCTCGCGACCTCACCGATGGCAAGGGCCTTTCGCTTCGCTACCTCCACCACTTCGAGCGTATGGTGAACTACCGGGGTCGTGTAGTAGACAGACTCCACCGGACGAACGTACGCCCTTCCAGCCTCGTGATCGAAGCGCTCCACGTGGTAGGTTCGCCCCTCGTGCTGGTAGATCGCATGCTCGTGCAGCTCCAGGCGCGCCGCCACCGGATCTACCCGGGCCAGCGGCTCATCGCCATCCATGTCCATCACCACCACTGCCTCGCCGCCCACGCTGCGCAGTCCTGTTTCCGCCGCCGGGTAGGTGGAGCCCATGTAGAAATACCGATCCATGGACCTGGAGAGTGAACCCTCCTCCACCAGGCACTCCAGCGCCGCTGTGGTGTCATCTACGGAGATCGGCCCGAAGGATTCGGCAGCCGTGAAGGGTAACTCGAACGCGGCGCAACGAAGGTGATCCAGAAGGATCTCCACATTGTCCGGCTGCACCAGGGCCAGCTCCGGTGACGACTCAAGGAGATAGGACGGCTCGCGGGCGAGAAACTGATCGAGTGGATTCGATCTTGCGACCATCACCGCGATGGAGGGCGCCTGTCGCCTGCCTGCCCTGCCCGAGCGCTGGTGAGTGGCCGCGATTGTCCCGGGATACCCGGCGAGCACCACCGCATCCAGCTCCCCCACGTCGATGCCGAGCTCGAGGGCGTTGGTCGCCACCACCGCGTCGAGTTCACCGTGCCTCAGCGCGTTTTCGATCTCCCTGCGCAAGGTGGGCAGATAGCCGCCCCGGTAACCGCGAACCCGCTCCGGATCTCCCCCCCTTTTTTGTATTCGATCGCGCAGATACCTGAGGGTCATCTCCACACCGAGCCTGGTCTGGCAAAAGACGAGGGTGGCAACGCGGTTCTCCACCAGATCCCCCGCGATCCGGGCGGCCACCTTCAACGCGGAGCGACGAGTTCCGAGTATAGGATCCACGACCTCCGGGTTGTACACGACCAGCTGTCGCGGGCCGGTGGGCGCGCCGCTGTCGGAGATCAATTCGAACTCGCCGCCGATGACGTTGCGCGCCAGCTCCGTCGGGTTTCCTATGGTCGCCGAACAGGCGGCGAAAACAGGAGTGGATCCGTGGAAACCGGCCACCCTCATCAGCCGCCGCATAACGTTCGCGACGTGGGAGCCGAAGACACCGCGGTACTGGTGCAGCTCGTCCACCACAACGTAACGAAGTCCGGCGAAGAAGCGCGCCCAGGACGCATGGTGGGGAAGGATTCCTAGATGGAGCATGTCCGGGTTGGTGATGAGAATACGCGAGTTTCTCCTGGCCGTCCGACGCTCGTCGACCGGCGTGTCTCCGTCGTACACCAACGGCGCCGCGCTCACGTCCGCGGCCCGGGAAAGATCTCGAATGACGGCCTCCTGATCCCTCGCGAGGGCCTTGGTGGGAAACAGGTAGAGCGCCGTCGCGCCGGGATCGACCGCCAGGGTGTGGAGAACCGGGACGTTGTAGCAGAGGGTCTTGCCGGATGCCGTCGGGGTGGCCACGACAATGTTGGACCCGCCCTCCAGCAGATTCCAGGCCTCCACCTGGTGACGGTACGGCGACTTCACACCCTCGACCGACAGGGCGTCCGACACCTTTTTAGACAACCATTCCGGATATGGCGCGGTCACCGCTTCCCTGGCCGGGGAGGTCACGTCCACCGCGATCTCGCCGCGAAGTGTGCCGCTCCTCCACGCCTCGATGGCCGTACGGATCCTGTAGTCAGACACTAATCATCCCAGGCCAGGCAGATGAACTGGGCGGTGGAGGTGATGCACGACAGTGTTGTGGCGGCTGCGATCCAACCGGACGCCGGGGTTCCGCTGTTACCGACAATTCCCATTTCCCCGGCCGTCATAGTCACCCAGTTTTCGCAATTGGGTGTGGTATCTCCTCCCGCAGAATCGGTGCCGCTCCACCAGTACGTTTCGGCGACTATGCCCGCGCTGTTAAGCGACTGGTCGATATTACCGTCGAACAGCCCGGCCCAGTCGGAGGAGATCACGTCCCCGGTCGGTCCGGTCATGAATCTGTCAATCGGGATCAAGAAAGAGGGGCCGGGGCCGGGCATATCGACAATACTATCGCCGGTAAACGAGATGAAAATCTTGACGTAGGTGCTCGGAAGAGTCCCGAAGGAGTTGGACCTGGCGGTCTCGCACGCTGAATCCCCGGCGCCGCGATTGAGAACATACCCGGCTAATGCCGGCGTGGGGAACATGAAGATCGGGTTCGGGGTGATTTCCCAATTCATGCTGTAGGCCGCTTCATTCCCCGCAAGATCCCGCACCAGCACGTTGAAGTAATGCGCTGTGTTCGGCAAGAGTCCGTCCGCATCGAGCGTCGTCACGTTGGGTGTCCAGTCTACCACAAGCGTTCCATTGGAATACACATCGGCGAGAGTGGTGATGTTGTTGGAAAGCGACCAGTACAACCTGTACTCGAGATCGGCAGCCGAATCGAGATTGTCCCACGCTTCAGTCCAGTTGACGGTCACCGCAGCGGGCAAGACGTTGGTGAAGGTCAGCGTCGAAGCTCCACCACCCGGCAGGGGAGGGTCGATATCCGTGCCTTCTACCGACAGGTCGATGACATAGGGATTCTCGTTCGGGTCGTCGTTGGTGATTGATATGGTGGCGACAAGGGAACCGAAGTCCGTCGGGTCCGCCACCAGGGTAAACGAAGTGTCGTCCCCGGGAATCACGAAATCATCGAAGTCCGACGTATTCATGATCCAGTTGATGGAGCCGGTTCCCGAGATCGTCGGATCGGACATCTGCAGATCACCGTCCCCGTCGTTGTGAATAGTGACCGTGTACATGACGCTTGTCTCACCGTCCACACCGTCAGCCCCGATTTCACCGAAGTCTACTTCATCCCCGGTCTGGATCTCGGTGGGGGTACCGGAGCCGTCGTCCACTTCGACGCGAATCTCCGGTTCATGGGTATCCGTATCCGTGTCGGTATCGGTGTCGGTATCCGTGTCGGTATCCGTATCTGCATCCGTGTCCGTATCGACCGCGCCGTCCCGATCCGCGTGGTAGTCCCCCGTAATGAGGCTGCACCCGGCCAGGAATGCAACCGCCACCATGAGAAGAATTGTTTTTTTATTGAAAACGCTCATCATCAAAACCTCCCCTGAATGACCGCACCGGTGAACCCCGGCGCGAACGCGGGCGCCAGCGCCACGGGCTCCTCATCTGCGCCTTTTTTCTTGTGGCCGACGATCAGAAGAACGATTCCGGTCACCGCAGCGGCGGCGCCCACGCCCATGAGAATGTCGGTGGTCAACGACAGTGTGTTGAGCTTGTCGATATCGGACTGGCGATCGCCGAAACAGCTCTCGTCGGGGCAATCGTTGTGGAGATCGCTGTCCAGGTTGAGGGCCATGCCGCCGGTTATTGCTCCGCCTATCAGCAGCGCACCTCCCACACCCACGGCGACCCATCCGGCAGTGACCATCCCCGAGGATTCTTCATCCGACTCTCCGGGATCGATCGGTTCCGGCGCGGGCTCCACCGGCGCGGAATCCTTGTCGACCTTTGCCGCGAGATCAACCGTGACTGTATCGCCACCGGTAACCTTGAAAGCCTTCTGTGGAAGCTGGCTGCCGTTCACCACCGCCCAGGCCGTATGCTTGACGCCGGCGGCGACAGGGAGCTTGCCCAGCAAGGGCGCCTCACCCCGCTGCACCCCATCCACAAATACCGTCGCCCCTTCTGGAGCGTGGATCTTTGCCATGCCCACCATCTTGCGAAGCCGCTCCACCTCCGCGAGCACTTCCTCCCGCCTGGCTTCCGGCACGTCGTCGCCGCCCTGCGCCAGGTAAGATTCGAACGACTCCAACGCGAGGCCACTCCGCTTGGCGGCCGCCTCACTCTGCCCGATGTTGAAAAACAGCTTCCAGCTCGGTTTCAGCTCGTGCGCCTTGCGAAACGCATCGGCGGCTTCCTCGTAACGCTCCTCCGTGAAGGCCGCCACTCCCCTGTCGTATTCATCCTTGGCGTCGTCGGCACGCGGGGCGGCAGGGCAAAGGAACACCAACGCTGCCACTATCGATGCCGCCCGAATCAGTTGCTTGCGATTCATGTCAGTCCTTTCACGAATTCATTACCATCAACAATCATATAGAAGTATTGTGTTTTGATCGGCACTTCTTTTCGGCAATTTACCAAACGCAATGGAATCGTGAAACAAATGGTTTTCATTTCAAATCGAATCCTATGACTTTACATCGGCGCGACACACCAATACTGTATGCTTTCGATATGAAAGGCATCTGAATATGATACGCGCCAAGATCGAGCAGTCCATTTCCATATTGCAGGAGTTGAACATCGACCTGTGGATGATCTTCACCCGGGAATCCTCCACCGTCCACGACCCTTCCCTGGATCTGGTGGTCGGCGGAAACGTCACCTGGGCTTCGGCCTTCCTCATAGGCAAGGGTGGCGAGAAGATCGCCGTCCTCGGCTCTCTCGACACGGCGGCTCACGAGGAATTGGGCGTCTACGACGAAATCATACCTTACGTTCAGGGCATCACCGAACCGCTGAACGAAACCCTCAAGAGGCACGACCCGGAAAAAATCGCCATCAACTTCTCGGTGAACGACGAGACCGCCGACGGACTCACCCACGGCCAGTACCTGCTTCTTGGTAATATCCTCGAGGGCACCCCTTACGCTGATCGGCTGATCTCCTCGGAGGGCGTTGTGTCTCGACTCCGATCGCGAAAGACCGAGCCGGAGATACGCAATATCGAGCGGGCCTGCACCGAAACGGTGGATCTGTTCGCAAAGATGAACGACCATATCCGTACAGGCATGACCGAGAAAGAGATCGCGGCAGTCATGGTGAAAATCATGGAGGACAAGGGCCTCGAGCGCGCCTGGGATGCGGATCACTGCCCGGCGGTGTTCACCGGCCCCGAGTCCGCCGGCGCCCATGCCGGACCGACGGATCGTACAATGGAGCCCGGCCACCTCATGAACGTCGACTTCGGGATGCGTTTCGAGGGGTACTGCTCCGACCTGCAGCGCACATGGTACTGCCTGAAACCCGGCGAGACAGAGCCCCCGGCAATAGTGATGAAGGCCTTCGACGGGATACGCGACGCCATCCGCATGTCCGGGGAGTTCCTCAAGCCCGGCGTCAAGGGCAAGGAAGTGGACGCCGTGGCCCGGGGGCACATCACCTCCCTGGGGTTCGACGAGTACCCCCACGCCCTGGGGCACCAGATCGGCCGCCAGGCCCACGACGGCGCCGGCCTTCTTTGCCCCGAGTGGGAAAGATACGGAACCAGACCCGACTCGATCGTCGAGGAGGGACAGTGCTACACGCTCGAGCCCAGGATCACCGTTCCGGGGCACGGCGTGGCCACCATGGAAGAGATCGTAGTTGTAACAAGGGACGGTGTCCGTTACCTGTCAGAACCACAGACCGAAATCATGCTCCTGTAAAAAAGGACTGATCACCGGTCGAGGAGAGACGAATGGGTGAGTTGAACGCTCCGACCAAACGAACCAAGCTCCTGCCCGACAACGCCTATCGCAAGCTCGAGGAGGGCGAAGTCTACAAACCGATCGTTGCACCCGGGGATCTGCGGGCGGAGGTAACCAGATGGTCCGTGTCCGTTGGCCTCGTGATGACGGTCATCTTCGCCGCCGCGTGCGTCTACATCGCTCTGCGGGCGGGAAACGGCATCGAGGCATCGATACCGATCGCCATCCTTGCCATCTTCTTCGGCAAGCTGCGAAGCATCAAGAGCACTATTCTGGAGAACGTGATCGTCCAGTCCATCGGCCAGGCCTCGGGAGTCGTGGCCGCGGGGGCGGCGTTCCTGGTGCCCGCCATCTACATCAACGGCCTGGAACCCGAGTGGTGGCAGATCTTCCTGGCCTGCTTCATCGGCGGCACCCTGGGCGTCGTGCTCATCATCCCGTTGAGGAAGTACTTCGTCAAAGATCTGCACGGGGATCTCCCGTTCCCCGAGGCCACGGCGGTCAACGAGATCCTGTGCTCGGGCGAGTCCAGCGGTCCCACGGCGGGCAAGGTGCTCATCATCGCCTTCCTCATGGGCGCCGTTTTCGACTTCCTCATCGAGGGAATGCACACCTGGCCCATGGTCATCAACTCCACCGCCCTCCTCGGAGGCCTGGGTGAGACCATGGCGGGCGTCGGGTTCGAGATCTCCATCTTCGGACTGGCCGCCCTGTTCGGCCTGGGCTACATCATAGGCATCAAGTACGCGTCCATCATCGCTTCGGGATCGGTCCTCGCGGTGCTGGTGATGGTGCCGATGATCTTCATGTTCGGCTCCCAGGCGGAGGCGTTCGATTTCGCCGGCAAGGCCTACGATATCTCAAACATGAGCTCCGGCGCAATCTTCGGCGCGTTCGTCAAGCCCATCGGCATCGGCGCCATCGCCGTGTCGGGCATCATCGGCATCATTCGGATGGGCAACATCGTGTTCGGCTCCATCTCCCTGGGCTTCAAGGGGCTCAAGGGCGGGGCCGTGAAATCGGACGAGCCCCGCACCGAGATCGACATGAACCCCAAGAACGTGCTCCTCATCCAGTTCGCGATGGCGTTACTCATGGCGATTCTCTTCTTCGTCGTCGCCCTGATCACGGTCGATTCCGAAACGGGCGAGACCTACACCATGACCGCCAGTATGGGCTACGCGGTGGTCGGCGCCGTGGTGGGCTTCATCCTCTCGTTCCTGTTCACCCCGGTGGCCGCCCAGGCAATCGCCATCGTCGGCGTCAACCCGGTCTCGGGCATGACCCTCATCACGGTGGTGTTCACCATCCTCATCCTGGTCGCCTTCGGCCTCAAGGGCGAGGGTGGAATGTTCGTGGCCCTCATCGTCGGAACGGCGGTCTGCACCGCGCTCTCCACCTCCGGGGCGCTCATCTCCGACTTCAAGATCGGCTACTGGATCGGCGCCACCCCGCGCCAGCAGGAGCGGTGGAAGTTCCTGGGCATCGCTGTGGCGGCCCTGGTGGTCGCCTTCGTGATCCCGGTAATGAATTCAAGCTATCATTTTGTCATCGAGGACGAGGAGACCGGTGAGATGGTCTCCAACCAGGAGCAGCTCCCGGCGCCCCAGGCCAACATGATCGCGGCCGTGAGCAAGGGATTGCTCGACGACCCGGCCAAGCAACCGTGGCTCCTGTACGGCCTTGGCGCCATCATGGCCGTCATCCTGTACATGGGCGGCGTCCCCATGCTGGCGTTCGCCCTGGGCATGTACCTGCCGATGGGGATCAACATGGCCGTCCTGCTCGGAGCGTTCACCGCGTTCATTGTGGGCAAGACCGGAGGCTCGCAACGGGTGCGAAAGGCCCGGTCGGAGCAGGGGATCCTCATCGCTTCGGGCATGATGGCCGGGGCGGCGATCTTCGGCATCATCACGGCGGTCCTCCGGTTGACCGACATCGGCGCGCCGATCCAGTACATCACCGTCGGCGTGGATCTCGCAGTCAAAGAGGGGATGCTGAAGGAAGTCGCGGAGGCCGGATACTACGAGCACTTCGGCCAGATCATCTCCTTCCTGGCGATAATCGCCCTCGCGTTCGGATGCTTCATCCTCGCCCGCTGGGGAGCCAAGGGCGCCATCCGCGAAGAAGACGAACTCTCCTAGCCCGCTCGGCCAGGCCTCGTCATCGTGCAATCCTGCATAGCTCGGCATCAGCCGAGCGGCGCAGGACAAACGACAAACGTCATCCAAGATCCAAGATCACGCCGTAGTCTGCGGAGGCGGACAAACGTCATCAAAAGATGATATTATAGCCCTGTCAGATGGAGGTGGGCCAAGATGATCGGCATCAAATATCTTTTATTGGGTATTATGCTGCTGGCAGCAGCCGGCTGCTCGAACGTTTCGTCCATCGGAGACGGTGGGACCGACACGGATACCGATACCGGCCCGGTCGAGTGCGATCTGGGAGAGTACAGCGGAGATTTTACGATCGGCAAAAAGTCGGGTGTCGCAACCCTCGCGGGATACACCTCTATTTCGGGAAACCTCATAATCGAGTGCCCTTTATGCGCTGATTTGAGCAAGTTGCTTTGCCTCACCTCGGTGGGCGGGGACCTGGAGATCGTCGACAACAACGTCCTCAACGATCTGAACGGCCTGAGCGCACTCAACTCGGTGGGCGGGAGCTTGCGTATAGGTGATCACGGTGGCAACGAAGCCCTCACCAACCTGGACGGCCTTGGCGCCCTTACCTCGGTGGATGGGAGCTTGTACGTCGACTCGAACCCCTACCTCATGAACCTGGACGGTCTGAGCGGCGTCACCTCGATAGGGGGCGGCCTGCTCATTGAGGGCAATGCCGCTCTCAAAAACCTGGACGGTCTAAGCGCCCTCACCTCGGTGGGTGAGTACTTGGTAATCTCCGGAAACATCGTCATCAAAAACCTGGACGGTCTGAGCGCCCTCACCTCGGTGGGCTGGTCCTTGCGCATCGACGGGAACAGCACTCTCACCAACGTGGACGGTCTGAGTGGGATCACCGGCTCGTTGGGCGGCCGGTTGGAAATCTGTTCAAACGACGCTCTCACAAACCTGGACGGGCTGAGCGGCATCACCTCGGTGGGCGATACCTTGTTGATTTATTTCAACGACGCCCTCACCAACCTGGACGGCCTTGGCGCTCTCATCCCGTGGGGCGGAAGCTTGTACGTCGAAATGAACCCCTTCCTCATGAACCTGGACGGGCTGAGCGGAATCACCGGCTCGTTGGGCGGGCGGTTGGAAATCTGTTCAAACGACGCTCTCACAAACCTGGACGGATTGAGTGGAATCACCTCGGTGGATGGTGAGTTGGAAATCTGCGGGAACGATACGCTACCCGACTGCGAGGTGTGCGAGTTGCTGACCCAGTTCACCAGCGCGTCCACAGTATGGGTCTACGACAACCTCGACGACACATGCACGCCGGTGCCGGCGAATTGTCCTAACTAGCGTTGCCCCGGGCTGCGCCGCCTGCCCGCCCCTACTTCAACGCAGCCTTGATGAAACCCGTGAACAGCGGGTGCGGGTCCTTGGGGCGCGATTTGAATTCCGGGTGAAATTGACAACCGACGAAGTACGGGTGGCCGCTGACTTCGATCATCTCGACAAGGTTGCCGTCGGGGCTGGTACCCGACAGGATCATGCCCTTCTCCACCAGCCGGTCGCGGTAGGCGTTGTTCACCTCGAAGCGATGACGGTGGCGCTCTGAGATTTCCCTCTTCCCGTATACCTGCCGCGCCCGCGTTCCCTCCGCCAGCACGCACGGATATGCGCCCAGTCTCATGGTGGCGCCCTTCTCCGTCACGTCCTTCTGAGTCTCCATCAGATCGACGACCGGATCGGATCCCTTCTCGTCGAACTCCCGCGAGCCGGCGCCGGCGATCTCACAGGCGTTCCTCGCGAACTCCACAACCGCCATCTGCATCCCCAGGCAGATCCCGAAGAACGGAACGTTGTTCTCCCGGGCGTACCGGATCGCCTGGATCTTGCCCTCGGAGCCGCGCTCGCCGAATCCCCCCGGGATCAACAGGCCGTCTATCCCCTGAAAGTACTTTTCGGCGCCATCCCGCTCCACGTCCTCTGCCTGGATGTGCACAAGGTTGACCTTGCAATTGTTGGCGATCCCCCCGTGCACGAGAGCCTCGTTGAGGCTCTTGTAGGCGTCTCGCAGGTGCACGTATTTGCCCACCACACCTATGGTCACCTCGTCTTTCGGATCCTTGATCCGCTTGACCACCTGTTCCCATTCATCGAGGTCGGATCCCCGGGACCAGATGTTGAGGCACTTGCAAACCAGATCGTCGAGCCCCTGCTGATGGAGGGCGATGGGCAGCTCGTAGATGCAACCCACATCACGAGCTTCGATAACCGCTTCCTGGGATACGTTGCAGAAAAGCCCGATCTTTACGCGGTGATCATCCTCCAGGGGGTGCTCCGTACGACAGATCAGGATGTCCGGCTGGATGCCGATCTCCCGCAGGGCCTTGACCGAGTGCTGTGTGGGCTTGGTCTTCAACTCTCCGGCGGCGGAGATGTAGGGTACCAGGGTCACGTGAATGCAGATGGCGTTGCCCGACCCCTGCTCCACCTTGAGCTGCCTGACGGCCTCCATGAACGGCAGGGACTCGATGTCACCCACGGTCCCCCCGATCTCCACGATGGTCACGTCGAAGTCGGAGGACCGCTCGAGTACGAAGTTTTTGATCTCGTCGGTGATGTGGGGGATCACCTGGACGGTTCGGCCGAGGTACTCTCCCCGACGCTCCTTGGAGATCACCGAGTAGTAGACACGGCCGGTGGTGAGGTTGTTGTTCTGGGACATTCGCGCGGTGGTGAAGCGCTCGTAATGCCCGAGGTCGAGATCGGTCTCGGCGCCGTCGTCGGTCACGAAGACCTCTCCGTGCTGAAACGGGCTCATGGTGCCCGGATCCACGTTGATGTACGGGTCCAGTTTCATCAGTGTTATCTTGAGCCCGCGGTTCTCCAACAGGGCGCCGAGGGACGCGGCGGCGAGACCCTTTCCGATGGAGGAGACAACACCGCCGGTAACAAAGATCAACTTTTTGGGTTTGGCTTCAACGGACATGGACAAACCACCTCTCTGGTAGTTGTCAGGCGGGTTTCCGTCTTTCGAAGACAACCCGGCAACAACGAAGGTCCACTGTTTTTTGTTGGTTTTTTCCCGTAATGAACACGGGATTGAACTATACTGAACAAACGTCCGCGTTGTCAATTGGACCTTTTGCAAAAAGGGCCGAGTGCCTCTTCAATTGTGTCGGGCATTTCTTGTGGTAAGGTTCCACCATGACAGTGATTTCCTACGCATTGTATTTCATTATCCTGATCGGCGTGCTCGTGTTCATCCACGAGGGCGGTCACTTCGTGATGGCCAAGCTGTTCAAGGTGAAGGTGCACACGTTCTCCCTGGGCTTCGGACCGAAGCTGCTGGGTTTTCGCAAGGGAGAGACCCTGTACAAGATCTCTGCGGTGCCCATCGGGGGATACGTCAAGATGCTCGGCGAGGATCCCACCGAGGAAATCAAGGCCGAGGATCGCGGTCGCGCCTTCAACGATAAACCGCTGTGGCAGCGTTTTTTGATCATCGTCGGCGGCCCGGTGATGAACCTTATCTTTCCACTCATCCTGCACTTCGGCGTGGGTCTCACCATGACCGATGTCCTGCCGTCGGAGGTGGGCTTCGTCATCCCGGACAGCCCGGCTGCTTCGGCCGGCCTGCGAGCGGGAGATCGAATCGTCTCCATCGAGGGCGATGATGTCGATACATTCGATGAGATGGTAGCGATCGTTGCGCCCAACCCCGATGTCACGCTTCGATTCAAGATCGATCGGGACGGCGAGATCCTGGAGCGCGATATCGCCCCCGAATCCATCGAGGCCACGGTGGTGCTCTCGGAGAAGGAGACCATAGGTCGGATCGGCGTGGGAAGAAGCTACCTGTCTTCCGTCGTGGGCGTGACCGATCTCGACGGCCCCGGCGCTTCGGCGGGCCTCGAGACATTCGACATGATCGTCGCGGTGGACAAACAAGAAGTCACGCGCCTCAAGGATCTGGAAAGCATTATCGTCGCTTCGGCGGGAAAGACCGTTACCCTCTCGGTCAGACGCATGAGAGACGACTTCGGCCCGAAATCCCCACTGCCATACCCCGTGAAGGGGGAACCCCAGAAGATCACCCTCCCGATCCCCGCGCACGTTTCCTCACTCGAAGATGTGGGGCTGACCTGCAGCACCGACTTCGTGGCCTATGTAGATCCGAAGGGCGCCGCAGCCGAGATAGGCCTCAAGAGGGGAGACCGTCTCATCTCTTACGGGGGCCGGAGTCTGGGCCTGGGTCAGATATCGACGGCCATCTACAAGAAACCCGGCGAGGCCAGGGTGCTCGAGTGGTCTCGTAAATCGCAGCGGATGACAAGCTCTTTCAAGCCCCGCTTCATTCCCGCCGGGCAGGCCAAGGATCTGGGAATAGCGCGGGACGCGTACGACAAGGGGTTCGAGACCTACGCGCAGACCGACCCCATGGAGAAGATCTCCAACCCGTCGATCATCTCGAGCGCGTGGCGCTACTCGAAAGATGAAACCTGGGCCGGCATTCGCATGATCGGCATCGGTTTCAAGCTCCTGTTTCGCGGCGAGGTGTCCATGCGCAGCATCGGCGGCCCCATCATGATCGGCCAGCTCGCCGGGATGGCGGGGGAACAGGGGCCGTCCAGCTTCTTCTGGATGATGGCGCTCATCAGCCTTAACCTGGGCCTCCTCAACCTGCTTCCCATCCCGGTGCTCGACGGGGGCCAGCTGATTTTCATTGCCGTGGAGGGGATCATTCGCAAGCCGGTGAGTCTCAGGATCAAGGAGCGCGTCATGGTCGTGGGGTTGGCGATGATCGTGATGTTGATGCTTTTTGCGACCTGGAACGACATCTCGCGCCTGATCGTTGGATAGATGGCTTCGGCTCGTGATGTTGCGCGCAAGGTGCTCGACCGCGTGGAGCGGGACGGGGCCTTCGCTGCGGCGGCCCTCGAATCCGAATCGGCAACCCTCAAAGATACCAGGGATTCCTCGCTCGCAACCGAGCTGGTCCTGGGCGTCCTTCGACGACGCCCATGGCTCGACCGTCTTCTCGATTCGGCCTCGTCGGGGGGGAGTCTTCGCAAGCTCGACGTCACCGTGCGCAACATCCTCCGCATAGGGGCATACCAGATAGCCTATCTGGATCGGATCCCCGTGAGGGCGGCGGTTTTCGAGGCCGTGTCCTCAGTCAAGCGCTCTGGCGCTCCGGGGCTCTCCGGCCTGGTAAACGCGCTGCTTCGAAACCTGGCGGCGAGGGAGCCCGATGCCCTGCGACCTCCTGCGGGTGACGACGGCGCGTCCGTGGAAGAGCTGGCCCTGCGTTACGGGCTTCCCGGGTGGTTGCTCGCCCGGATGATCGACGATCGGGGTACAGAAAAAGCGTTGGCCATCGCCCGCGTCTTCAACAACAGATCCCGACGCACCATGAGAGTCAACACATCGCGGATCACAAGAGTCGATCTCCTCAAAAGGCTTTCAGACAATGCGTCACCAGGCCCATGTCTGTCGTGGTCAATCGACGTTAGCGACCGACGCGACGGCAGGACGATCGAGGAAGAGGGACTCGCAACATACCAGGACGATGGAGCGGGACTGGTCGTTGCGGCCCTCGACCCCAAACCAGGGTCAAAGGTTCTCGACGCGTGCGCGGGGAGGGGCGGCAAGACGGGGACCATCGCGATGCTCACCGGTGGCGAGGCCGAGATCACCGCCGCGGATCGCGGCCGGAGCAAGCTCGATCGCGGGGCCTTCGAGTTGAGCCGCCAGGGGTTCGCAGCCAAGACCGTCGTGGTGGATCTCCAGGCAGGCGTGGGTGCGCTCGAGGGCCCGTTCGACAGAATCCTTCTCGACGCGCCGTGCTCCGGGACCGGAACTCTGGGCAGGCGACCCGAGATCCGCTGGCGGCTATCACCGGATCAGGTGGCCTCCCTCGTGGGCGTTCAGCGCGCAATGCTGGACAACGTAGCGCCTCTGGTGGTCGGAGGCGGACGGCTCGTCTACGCGGTGTGCTCGATTCTCAAGGAAGAAGGAGAGAAGCAGATCGAGAGATTTTTGAAGGAGCATCCCGAATTCGAACCCGTCCGCGATCCCCCGTCCACGTGGCCCGATTCGATCCCGTGGCGAAGCGGCCTGCCCTTTGTCGATCCGGGCGCGCACGGAACCGACGGCTACTTCATCGCGTGCCTGGCCAGGCGATTTCCAGGTAGCTAAAAAAGGTCAAGGAGGCTGAAGACATGATTTGTTCATCCAACACGGTCGAGGAGACCACCACGGGTTCCACCGGTCGAAGGTTTCGGGGGAGGAATTTCACTTCCCTGTTGGCGGCGTTCTTCTTCCTGGCCCTGTTCGTGTCGGGAGTTGTCCTCTATGTCGCGCCGAAGGGCCGGGTCGCCCACTGGACGGGGTGGCGGCTCCTGGGTCTGGAAAAGGATCAGTGGCAGTCGGTGCACGTGAACGCAAGCCTGATCTTCCTGGTCATCATGGTCTTCCATCTGGTCGTCAACTGGCGTCCGTTCTGGACGTACTGCCGATCGCGACTCCAGAAGAGGATCCGGATCTCCAGGGAACTGACCGCCACGCTGGTGCTCGGCGTGTTCGCCATAGTCGCCGCCATCATCGGACTTCCGCCTTTCGGGACGATCATGGAGGCGGAGAAGGAGATCAAGGCTGCCTGGGAGCACGAAGTCAATCGCGCCCCCGTTCCGCATGCCGAAGATCTCTACCTCGAAGACTATGCAGAACCGCGGGACGGAAGCATGGGTAGGCGTTGGCGCCGGGGAACAGGCCGGGGTGCTGATCGAGGTGAGCGCCGTCGAACGGAGCAGATCTGGGGCCAAAGGCGCGGTCTCGGCCACGCGACTGTCGACGAACTCGCGGCGAGAGCGGGAATCGGAGTGGATCGAGCAATCGAGATCCTCGGCCGTCGGGGCATCACCGCCACAAGGGGTGACAACGTTCGCGCTCTGGCCGGAAAGCACAGGCTGCTGCCCAACGATCTGCTCCGGATGCTTGAAAGCGAGTGAGTGTCATTTTGAGGAGGTATTTCACAAAGGAGCAACGCGATGATTGGTTACCTGGCGACAATATCTATGCTCGGCATGTGGGAGTTGCTAATCATTTTGGCGATCCTCGGGATCATTGCGGTACCGATTGTAGTTATTGTCATTGTAGTTCGAATGCTGTCCGGCCGTCGGCGGCAAGGGGGAAATGGGAAACAGATCGAACAGCATCCACCATAAAATGAGGGACAGGCTTGAGGGGGAAGTGCTCATTTTAGGGAGACGATCCAAGGTAGGACATTACACTTTTCTGAAACGCGTTACTGTGGAAGCTTCTCGCCTTTTTCCACATGGCCCTCAAGCTGCTTTATCACCGCGTCCATGTATTCCTGGGCATTTTTGACTTTGTCTTCCTTGAGACCGTCCTCGGCCTGTAGTTGAATGGCAGTAGCTTCCTTCAAGACTTTGAAGACATCATCGGACTTTCCGGTGAGATAGAGCATGGCCGCCCTGGTGACGAGCAGTTCCTTCTTTTTAAGGCTGGATTTGGTCAAAACGAGCAACTGCTCGACTATCCCGAGGGCCTTTTGTCTGGCTTTTTTTGCTCCTTCCTCATCGCCGGTTGTGCTGAGGTGGTATCCCTTGACCCTGTAAAACAAGCTCCAAAAAGAATCGTTCTTGTCAAGTAAACGGTATCTCAACTCGGCCGCATCGAACCAAAATCCCAGTGGGACCCCGGCTGTTTTGTGCACGCCCGGCTCCGCTTTCGGCGCCTTGAGTTTTCCGAGTTTCGTCCTGAGTAACCCGGCCTTTTCAGTCGGAAATGTCTCAAAATCGCCCATAAAGGCCGAGTAATGGCATTTGAAACAGTAGTGAAGCGAAGAGGTATCGGTGGTGGGCCAAAACAGAAGCTGCATCCTGGACGGCCATTGGTATATGTAGCTCCCGAAGCTCATCGGCTCCATCACCTTCACCTGTGTCTTGCAGATCGGACATTGGATTTCTACTTCTGCCCAGGTGGTCGCCCACAAGGCCCTGGCGGCAAAGAGCACACCCGCGCAAGCCGCCACAATGATTACAAGCTTCCTCATAACACTCTCCCTTGCTCGTTTTCCCAATATTAATAGACGTTAAAGGGTCGAAAAAGTTCCCAAGAATGTTGCTCTGTTTAACTGACTGAGCCCTAGCATGAATGGGCGTCGTCCTTGTAAAAAGTGTCTGACCCCACTTTAATACCCCACTTTTAGGGGGCTAATTCCGAAATAGTGTGCCATGATGGCTCAACTTTGGCACGAACTGTGTCAACGGGGGAGTGATCATGGAACAGGAAAACGCAGGTGTTCTCGGACGCCGGTACCGGGTGATCCGCTCGCTGGGTGCGGGCGCTCAGGGGGACGTGATCCTGGCGTCGGATCGTTTTCACGGGGATCGCGAGGTGGCCGTCAAGGTGTTTCGCCCTCGAAAGCAACGGGAATGGCTCGATCTGTTCAAGCGCGAGTTCGAAGTGCTCGCGAGCCTGAAGCACCCAAGACTGGCGCGGGTGTACGACTTCGGGACCACCGGGGACGGCGGTGTATTTTTCACACGGGATTTCGTCGACGGCCAGGACCTGGTGGAGGCCACTGCCGGCATGGGCGCGCCGGAGATCGTCTCCGTGGCGGTCGAGGTCTGCCGGGCGCTGCGGCCGCTCCACGCGAGGGGATTGCTGCACGGGGACTTGAAACCCGGGAACATCATCCTGGGGACCGATGGGGTCGCCCACCTGATTGATTTCTCGTTTGTCAGGGAAGCCGGGAGAGAAGACGACGGGACGCAGGGGGCCGGAACCGCTCAGTACATGGCCCCGGAAACGATCGAAGGCGGCGCCGGGGACGTGCGATCCGACATCTACTCGCTGGGTATTACGTTTTTCGAGATAATCGACGGGGTACCGCCCTTCGAGGGAACCCTCAAGGAAATCGTATCGGGACATCTCGGGGATTCACGACCGTCGCCGGACGCAAAGAGAGTGCGGACCCGCAGTGGTGACTCGACCCGGGTGGTGAGCGATCTGAAGGCGGTAGTGAGCAGGATGATGGAGAGGGATCCCGATCGGCGTTTTCCGGATATCGAGGAAGTGGAGGCTTCTCTCGTCGCGCTCTGTCCCCGCGAGATCTCCGCCGACACGGTACCGGCGATTCCCATACAGGCCGCTGCGGCAGGGCGCGATCGGGAGGTGCGCAGGTTGCAGGCGTCGATGGACGGGCGGCTGGAAAACCCGTCGGAGCATCCGGCGCTGCACGTGGTCGAAGGGGAACTGGGAACGGGAAAGGCCGCAGTGGCAAGGGTCATCACCTGGCGGGCGCAACTGAACGGTGTCGCGGTGCTGGAATCCCGCTGTGAGGGAGGTCTTCTCGCGCCGGTGGCGGCGCTGATGGAGCAGGCGGTGGACCTGGTGCCCGATGACGTGGAGGCCGTTGCCCGGGTGACGAGGCTCCTCGACATCATGAGCCGCCCCGACGGGGGCGACATGGATCTGGGAGACCTGGCCGTCGCGGTGGGCTCGTTGCTCGCGCGGGTGTCACGCGATACGCCCGCCCTCGTGGTCATTTCTGACGTTGACCGGGCGTCGCCGGAGACCCTGGAAGTGCTCAGGGGCATCATCGCTCAGGCCGGGGCAGGCAAGCTGGTGTTCATGGTCACCGTCGAGGCGGGGTTTCCATGGAAGGAGCATCTCGGGAGCGGATTCGCGGTCAAGCTCCCGTTGCTCCACCGGAAACAGGTGAAATCGATCATCGAGGACTATTTCGGCGTGGCGCGGGACCATGCGGTGGACAAGTTGCTCGCCCATACCGGTGGAAATCCGCTTTTCGTGAGCACCGTCATCGAGGATCTGGCTGCGTCGGGAGGAGGCCTGGAGAGACTGGAAGATCTCGGCCCTCCCCAGCCTCTGGAAGCGTACTGGATGAACAGGATGACCGCCCTGGCCCGGGACGAACGGGCTGTTCTGGAGGCGAGCGCGGTGCTCGGCCGCCCGGGCTGCGACGAGATCCTCGCGCGTATTGCCGGGATGGAAGCGGCCGACCTGTCGATGATGGCGTCACGCCTCGACATGGCCGGCCTGATGGGGTGCGGCGACGACGGGTGGTACGTGGCGACAGCGCCTCTTGCTCGCAAGGTGCTCGATGAAATGCACGCGGAACGGCTCGGCGAGCTTCACCGCCGCGCGATGGAGGAGGAGACGGACGAGGCGCGCGGGTTGATGCACGCGGCCGCCTGCGGAAAGATCGATGTCGTGCGTGGGCGAGGCCTCGAAGTGGCGCAAAGGCTGGAGAGAATGGGAGCACTCGCGGCGGCGGCGGATCTGCTCGAGGCGATGAGGCCGGTTCTGGGCGGTAGCGATGAGTCCCTCTCCATACGGCTGGCCCTCGGGAGGATCCTGTCCGCCCGTGGGAGCTACGGTGAGGCGGTGGAGCATCTGGAGGCGCCGGTGAAGGCAAAGAACGCGGAGATCAGGCGTGACGCGCTCACCCTCCTGGGTCGCGTTCACTTTTTTCGCAGCGAGCTTCTCGAGGCCGGCGAGTGTTTCAACAGGGCTCTCGAGATCGGGGGCAAGCCGCTGGATATGGCGAAGATCCTGGGCGAGCTGGCCAACGTCAAACTGCGCCTCGGAGAGGTTTCTTCGGCCGTCGAGACGGCGCGGGAGGGGCTCGACAAGACGCCGCCGAAACACCGGGTACGGGCAAACCTGCTGGGCGTCCTGGGCAAGATCGCAACCTTCGCGGGCAAGCACGACGAGGCTCTGTCCCACTGCAGACAAGCTGTTGCGGTGGCAAACGAGAGCGGGGACAGGCGCACCCTCGCCCTGGCCGTGGACAGGCTCGGATGGGCGCGGCAGCAGTCCGGAGATCTCGACGGAGCTATCGAGGATCTCGAGCGCGTGGTGTCGCTGAACAGGGAGATCGGGGACATGAGGAGATTGATGCGGGCGCAGCAGATTCTCGGCGATCTCTACTGGTGGACCGAGAGGTTGAGCCAGGCGCTGCAACAGTACGAGGAGGCGAGCCGCCTCGCCGGGGTGGTGGCGAACCCGGCACAGGGCATCGAGGTTCGCATCGGGCTGGGCGCAGCGTTGAACACCGTGGGCCGGTTCGAGCGGGCCGCGCTGGTTCTCGAAGGTGCCCGGGAGGAGGCGTCGATCCTGGGCCTGAAGGAGTTGGAGTTGCGCGCCATGGTGTTCCAGGGGGATCTCCTCGCCTGGCAGGGCCGCGTCGACGAGGGGATAGAGCGATGGATGGAGGCCAGGGACGGTCTGGACGGGATGGGGATGAACGGAGTCTGCTCCGAGATCGAGCTGGAGATTGCCCAGATGAGGCTCTGGCGTAGCGAAGATTCCGATGTGGCGTTGGCTCGGGATCTGATCGAGCGAGCCGCGCAAAGAGAGCGGGAGGACAGGGGGAGGCGGTTCGAGGGGATGTTCGCCCTTGCGAGCGGTGCGCTCAAACTGGCGACGGGCAGGTTCGAGGAAGGTGTCGGCGAGATCGATGAGCTCCTCGCTCGCCTGGATCGGGAGGGCGGACGGGATCTGGCCTGGCAGGCGCACCTGTCGGTGGCCGCTCAGATGCTGAAGAGAAACTCCAACGCGCCCGCCCGCAAGCGCCTCGTGCAGGCGGAGCGGATCCTCGAAGAGCTGGCCGCCGGGTTGCCGTCCGCGCACAGGCTCTCCTTCTGGCAGGACGTCCGGCGGGTGGAGGTGCGACGCCTTCTCGCCATGACGGTGCCGTCGTCCGGCCTGTCACTATTCGCAGGAGCGCCCACGGGCCATGGCGATGAGGATCTCGATGCCGAGGCGGCTGCGCTCTACCGGGTGCTCGAGTTCAACAAACGCCTTGCCACGGAAACGGATCTCGATCGCCTCATGGAGGCGATCCTGGACGCCGCAGTGGAGCTGACCGGCGCGGAACGCGGATTCATCCTGATGCCGACGGAGGGTGGTCTCGAGGTTCGCGCGGCACGGGAGGTGGGGCAAGGGGACGCCCGGGATCCCCACGAGCAATTCAGCCGCTCCATCGCCGAATCGGTGTACCTCGACGGAGAGGCGGTGGTCACTGTGGATGCGGAAGGCGATGATCGTTTCAATGAGTTTCTATCAATCCACGCGCTGAAGATTCGTTCCGTCGCGTGTGTTCCAATCACGTACAGAGGATCGGATTTCGGAGTGCTCTATCTCGAAAACCGCCTGCGACGCGGACGCTTCAGCGGCAAGGATCTCCGCGTCCTTGGCGCGTTCTCCGACCAGGTGGCCATCGCCATATCCCAGGCGAAGCTTCTCGACGAGGCCAGAACGCGTGGCGCGGATCTGGAGGAAACGACTCGAGCCCTGGAGGAAATGGTCGCGCGCAAGGATAATGATCTGAAATCCCGCAGCACGGATCTCAAACTGGTGGAAGAGCGCCTCGGGCGGGTGCGCCGGAGAATAGAAGGATCGGGCGATTACCACGGGGTGATCGGTTCCACGAGTGCCATGCGCGCAGTATTCGAGCTGATCGAACGGGTGAAGAATCTCGACGTGCCGGTGATATTCGTGGGCGAGAGCGGAACCGGGAAGGATCTCATGGCCAGGGTTCTTCACGATGTGGGTGACCGACGAGAGGGACCGTTCGTGCCCGTGTCCTGCGGGGGCATGCCCGAAAACCTCGTGGAGGCAACTCTTTTCGGACACACCAGGGGCGCCTTCTCCGGAGCTGACAGCGAGCGCCCCGGATTGCTCATCACAGCAAGCGGAGGCACCTTGTATCTCGACGACATCGGCGAGATGCCGGCGAGAATGCAGGTGGATCTGCTCCGGGTTCTACAGGAGGGTTGTTTCACGCCCGTTGGCGGATCTACGTCCCTGAAAACGAACTTCAGATTGATCGCATCCACCCGGGAGAGCCCGGAGATACTGGTGGAACGGGGCCTTCTGCGAGAGGACCTGTTTTATCGTCTTCAGGTTCTCAGCGTGGATATCCCGCCTCTTCGCGAGCGAAGAGAGGATATCCCGATCCTGGCCAGGCGTATAGTCAGCCGCGAATGCGAACGCATGGATCGGGATCATCACGATCTGTCGCCCGAGGCGGTGAACGCGATGATGGAGCGCCCATGGCCGGGCAACATCAGGGAGCTGGAGCAGGTAATCAGACGGGCCATCGTCGTCTCCGACGGAAGCGGCGTATTGACCTCCGAACTCTTATTCGACGATGAGGTTGCTGTTGTGGCGCGGCGGGAGAAGCGGTCGAAGCCCGTCGAGAACGACGAGGAAAGGCGAATTGTGGAAATGCTCGAGGAGTGCCAGTGGAACCGTTCCAGGGCAGCGAGGAAATTGGGTATACCGCGCAGAACGTTCTACCGGAAGCTCAAGAAAATGGGGTTGATCGACGGAGGCAGATCTTGATAAATAGTTGAAATAATAAATAATATTCAAAACAACAACCAGACGCATGGGTCAACCAAGACCCCATGTGTCAAAGGGGGCACTCCTGCAAAGGATATCTGACCCCAAATATCGCCCCAAACACCGATTCATGAAAGGTTAGCCAAAAATTTGACCATGTGCGAACTTGGGGCGACAATCCTGATTATGCATGGTTTTAATTAACTTGAATGGCATATAATTAACCATGATTTAGATGTAATTAACTTGACATTTGTTAGCTATTTAGCAAAATTTATTGTGTTGTAGGCCCCCCCAATATTGGTTTCGCGCAACCGAGCACTGGAATCATGGAAAAGAAAAACGGCAAGCAGAATCCGACTGGCAAGGACGACGAAAAAACCACAACGAAGAACTCTTCCCCGCCTGAAAGCGAACTTGAGGTGCAAAAGACATTTCCAGAAATATCTGCACCGAAGTCGATAGACGGCGACGGGGAAATGCCCAAGGTTGCGAAGGCTCGCTCGGGACAATCGGAGGTAGCGAGCGGCGAGGGCGCCGTTCGCAACAACCTGCGTCATTACCGCATCGAGAACATGATGAGCAAGGCAGAACTCGCAAGGAAGGCGGGGCTGTCTGTGCTGACTGTGGCGCGAATTGAAAAGGGTTATGGTTGCCGGATGGATACCAAGCGCAAGATTCTCAAGGCGCTCGGTTTGAAGCTCGTGGATCGTCGAATGGTTTTTGAGGACGAGTAGATGGGTTTTGAGGGAAAGAACCTTGTCGGCGTCGACATTGGAACCTCCGCAATTAAAGTGATTCAGATAAGGGAATCCGGAAAAGGTGTTCACCTGCTGAAGTACGGAGTGGAACCCCTCCCTCCCCAATCCATCGTCGACGGCCACGTGATGAACAGCGGCGCCGTCGTGGATGCGCTGAGAAAAGTGTTTTCAGATCTGCGAATCTCCCAGAAGGAGGTCGGGCTCTCCATATCCGGCAACTCGGTGATCATCAAAAAGCTGAATCTCCCGCTCATGAAGCAAGATGAGCTCGAGGAGCAGATCCAGTGGGAGGCCGAGCAACATATTCCTTTCGACATTTCGGAAGTCGAGATCGATTACAATATCCTGTGGGAAAACCAGGATTTGGGTCAGATGGACGTGCTTCTCGTGGCAGCGAAAAAGGATGAGATTCAAGACCTTGTGGAAGTCGTCAAGGAAGCCAAGCTGAAGCCCGTTGTTGTGGATATAGACGCATTTGCAATTCAAAATGTGTACGAGTTGAATTACGGGTTCAATGAAAACGAGACCGTGGCGCTCCTCAATGTAGGCGCCGAGATCACGACGGTCAACATCGTGCACGGGTCTGTATCTCAGTTCACCCGCGACATTACCAACGGTGGCTCCTCCATCACCGAGGAGATCCAGAAACAGCTCCAGGTGAGTTTCGACGAAGCTGAATCCTACAAGGCCGGCGGTGGGCTGCACTCGCACGAGGTGGTTCCCCAGGAAGTGGACGGGATAATATCCGGTGTGGTCGAGGCCATAGCGGGCGAGATCCAGCGTTCACTCGATTTCTACATAGCCACCACCAATCGGGGCGAGGTCGAGCGAATATACATTTCCGGAGGGACCGCCAAGATTCCCGAGCTCAGAACGGCCATCGAGCGCCGATCGAGGGCGCCGGTGGAACTCCTCGATCCTTTCCGGCGGGTGCTGTTCGATGAACGTCAATTCAACCCGGAAGAGTTGAAGATTCAGGCACCTCAGGCGTCCATCTGCCTCGGGCTTGCTCTTCGAAAGCAAAAGGAGAAGATCTGAATGCTCAGAATCAACCTTTTGCCGATCAAGCAGGAGCGGCGTAGAGAGACGGGTCGTAACCAGCTTCTTTTCGGGTTCCTTGTCATTGCGGTGGAGCTGGTCGCGTTCACGGTCATCTACCTGAACACAGCCGCCGAACTGGACGCGCAGAAGAACGCCAATAATGCGATTCTGGTGCAGGTGGATCGAATCAAAAAGCAGGTAAAAGATCACAAGCGCATCCTTTTAGAGATAGAGGATTACGAGAAACGCCAGGCCTCCATCGACGATCTCCAGGCCGCCCGCACCGGCCCTGTCTTCGTGATGCTCGAGTTGTCCGCCATCCTGAGCAAGGGCGGGAAACCCAACTTCAATCACGACAGGTACCAGCAGATGATCCAGTCGAACCCGGCGCTGGCCCTCGACGAGAGCTGGGATTATCGAATGCTGTGGCTGGAGACATTCAAGGAAAAGGACCGGCGTGTCCGGCTAACGGGTCAGGGCCTCACCCATGAGGACGTGGCGGAGTTTTTGAGGAGGCTGAACCTCTCCGATTTCTTCGTGTCAAGCGATCTCGTCTCCACGAATCTGGCTCAGCCGAGGATCCCCAGCGAGAAATTCGAGTCCAAGGATGCGGACGCCGTGGTTCATTTCGTGATTGACGGTAAGGTACGTTACAAATAGCGGGAACGTTGAATGAGTGTTGTTGAGAAACTTACCAAGATACCCGTGGCAAAGAAGGTATTCTTCCTCGCCTTCTTCGCGGTGCTGGTCGGTGCCGGTTTCTGGTTCAATTTCTACAGTCCCGTATCGGATGACCTCGAACACCTCGAAAAAAAGCACAAATCCCTGGTCAGGGATCTCGCGCAGGCGGAGAAAACCAAAAAGACCTACGAGGCGGATCGCCAGAAGCGGGACGAGCTGTCAAAGTCTTCCTCCAAACAACTCCAGATGCTTCCGCCCAATTCGGAGATGGCGTCGTTTCTCAACAATCTCAATGCTCAGGCCGAGCTCGTCGGTCTGGAGATCCTGGCGGTCAAGCCCCTCGATGAGGAGCCGGCGAGGTACTACGCGAGGATCCCGGTCCAGCTCAAGCTTCGCGGCAGTTTTCATCAGATATCCAAGTTTTTCTTTCTGGTGGGCAACCTGAACAGGATCATCAACATCGAGGATATCAATCTGGGCGACGGGAAGATGGATGATTCCGGAATTGTGCTGACGGCCGAGGTGCTCGCCACGACCTTCCGTTCGGTGCAGCCCAGGGATGGCAAGAAGGGGAGGAAGTAGGGATGCTTCTCACTTCAAAGAGACAAACCAGAGTGGTGCTCGCGGCTGTCTTCATAGCCGTAACCGTGTTTTCTTCCGGCTGTGGAGACGACGAGGAAACGTACCGAAAACCTGGTTCACGGCGCGCCCGGCCCGGGATGTCTTCCATCGAAGCAAAAAAGAAGATAGCGGAAAAAGGCGCCGGCCTTGTTGAAGCTCCCACCTCCGAGGGGAAACTCGGCTCCATGGTTCTCCCCAAACTCTCGGAAACGGATTTCATCGAGGGCGCCAAGCATCGCGATCCGTTCAGGCCTTATATCGATGTCGTGGTTAATCAGGAGGAGGTCAAGAAGACCGTCCAGCGCGAGATCAAGCTCAAGGAATACGATGTGGCCGAATTGAAGCTGATCGCGATCATCACGAACATCGGTGATCCGCGAGCCATGGTCGTAACTCCGGCCAAAGAGGGAATAGTTCTTCGCCGCGGTGATTACGTGGGCAAGGCGGATTTCGTGGATCCCGGCGCCGGAGGAGACAAGATTCAGGTCAACTGGCGGGTTGCTCGCATCCACGGTACCGGCAAGGAAGAGGAGCGGGGAATTTACCTGGTCCGCGACGATCCCCTGACCAAGACCCCCGAGGATATCACCCGGTTCATGCCACTACACTCCAACTGATCCTTTAAAAAAAACCGCCAAAAATTTGTAACCGCCGAAGCTGTGCGTGT
This sequence comes from Deltaproteobacteria bacterium, assembly GCA_030621515.1. Lineage (GTDB taxonomy): Bacteria > Myxococcota_A > Polyangia > JAAYKL01 > JAAYKL01 > JAUVAN01. The sequence goes on from JAUXHN010000028.1 coordinate 29,579, forward strand.
AGGATAAGGGTGTACAATAGTTCACACCGCCCCACATATGGAGTGGCGTGGGTATTGGTGATGGCAAGGAGAGGACAATGAAACGGTCCACAAGAAGGCTCAAGAAAATGACAGGGGCGGCGATTGTCGCGCTCGCGGTGGTGCTGTTCGGCGGAATCGTAACCGCGGACAAGACAGGTGGCTCAAACCAGGTTCGCAAGATCCGGGTCAGCCAGTCGGCCGGGAAAACCATCATAACAGTGGTTGGAACCAGGCGACCGACATACACCGCGTTCAAGTTGTCGTCACCCAAGAGACTGGTGGTCGATCTGGCCAACAGTCACATTAAAGGGGTGCCATCTGTGCTGGACAAGTCCACAGCGTTGGTTGACGGCGTGGCGGTGTCCCAGTTCTCCACCGGTGGAGTTCCAGTGGCCAGAGTGATGATAAACTTCAGGAAGGAGGCAGCCTATCGTGTCAGAGTGAAGGGAACAACCCTCGTCATCTCGTTGTCAGGCGCGCCTTCGCAAACCGCGAAGAAGAACCTGGAGACAACCTCCAGCGAGGTCGAGATGACGGCGGCCAGAGCGCAGGCGGCGAACGCTCAGGAAAAGTTGGTCGAAGCGGTCGTGGAAATCGACCGGATGAAGGCCCTGAGCGCCGATCGCAAATCGCAGGCACAGCAGGCCAGGCTGGAGGCGCAGGCCGCGAAGGCAGCTCTGGCGAAGGCTCGCCTGGAGCAGGACAAACGCGACGAATTGAAGAGTGCCGGGTTCGAAAAAGCCACCAGACGGGCCGCAAAGAAGATCGCCGGACTGGAGAACAAGATCGAGCGTGCGCAAAAAATCGCACAAGTCGAGCAGATCGAGCGTGAGCGCCTGGAGAAGAAACTGCGATCCATACAAGAGGAGATTGAAGTCGTCCGGGTCCAGAAGAAAGAGGTCGTGTCATCGAGAGACGACATCAGGAGCAGGGCGCAGAACCTCAAGGAGGACATGGAAGTTCTCGTCCTGGCGGCGGCGACGGCCAGGAAGGAGGCACGGAAAGCGCTTCTGGCCCAGAAGAACGCTTCATCTGTCTACAAGAAGGCGGCGGATGGAGAGAGGGCCGGGTTGCTCAAGGTGCTCAAGCGCCGGGAAAAGGAAACGGTCGAGGCCAAACAGCGCCTCTCTTCGGCCGAGCAGGCCAGGGATCTTTCGGACAAGAAAATCGCGAAGGCCGTGAAAGCATTGCGCGTGGCGAACGCAACGGTGAAGCAATTAGAAAAGAAGCAGGGCCAGATGGAGACCAGGGCGCGCAGGAACCTGGCGAGAGCCGAGAAAAGGCGCGAGCAGGCGATTGCCGCGACGGCGACCGCGATGGCTCGGGCGGCGAAGGCCGAGTCGGCCAGAAAAGATGCACAAGAAGAAGTGGCCCGACTCAAGGAGAAGATCGAACTGAAGGGATCGCGGGCCGATGCGAAGGCATCCGAGAAGGTCGCCGCTGCTATCGATAGGATGGCAAAGGCGCAAAAGGCGCGTAGCGAATCCGAGAAGAGATTCAGGGATCTCGAGGACCGAATCGCAAAGGCCGACGGCGTGGTAGGGGCGCTGGAGGACAAGCTCGTTTTCGCCGAGCGTGAGATCCGTGTGGCCAGGTTACGAACCAGGCGGGTGAGCAAGGCGGCGGCGGCGGCGAAAGCGGATCTCGAGAACACAAGGAGCAAGCTTGAAGATAGTGACAAGCGTATCGTCCTGTCGAAAACGGAGCTGGAGATCGCGAAGAAGGAAATTGCCGATCGCGACAATCGCGTTACCCGTGCGAAAAATGATCTCAGAAGCGTAAAGCACAAGCTGAAGGGCAGCGATGAGCAAGTCGGAGGCCA
>JAUXHN010000047.1 GCA_030621515.1 Deltaproteobacteria bacterium
AACTCACCGAACCGCTGAAATAGGGTTCCCTCGTCTCCAAATTCACGGACAACTAGCTGGCACCGGCGTGCATGTGTCGTCGAAGTTGTCTTGAACATCTATTGTAGTGGGCGCGGTGGCGAGTTGGCCCAGCAAATCGCACACCTCGCAGTCGGGAAGAATGTCGTTGTAAACAATCCACAAGTCCTCGCTCACCGAGGTGAGTGCGCTCAGACCGTCCAGGTCGGTGAGGACGGCGTTGTATCCGATGCCCAAGAAACCACCCACCGAGGTGAGGGCGCTCAAACCGTCAATATTGGTGAGGGCGGCGCTGCCTCCGATGCCCAGGAAACCACCCACCGAGGTAATGCAGATCAGTCCGTCCAAGTTGGTGAGGGCGGCGTTGTTCGCGATGTACAAGTCCCCACTCACCGATGTGAGGTTGCTCAGCCCGTCCAGGTTGGCGAGGGCGACGTTGTCTTCTATCTCAAAGAGCCCGTCCACGGAGGTGAGGCAAATCAACTCGCTCAGGTCGGTGCACGAAGGGCAGTTGATTTTGAGGTCTCCGGAGACCGATGTATATCCCGCGAGTGTTGCGACGTCCGATTGTGTGCTGATCTCCATACTGTCGCTGTACTCGCCTAGATTGCACTCGATTGGACCGGTGCCAGTGTCGGTGTCCGTATTGGTGTCGGTATCTATATCGAAATCCGTATCCATGTCGGTACCCGTGTCCGTGTCGGTGTCGGCTCCACCGTCTCCGATGGACGAAACGTGCGAGCAGCTGGCGGTGCATACGAATGCGATCACTAATAAAAAGAGATTTACCCTGCTCATCGTCCGTAACCCCCGAAAAAAAAGAATCATACCATTTTCGGGGGATGTTTACTCAGCGGAGGATGAGCGCGCCGGAGAGTTCGGTGAGTACTTCGATCATTTCCTTGTTGGGATTGGTCATCCCGGCGAGGGCTTCGATGCCCTTCTGATGATGCTTTGCGGCCAGCGCCTTGACATCCGCGATGGCGTTTGAGCCCGAAACGAACTCGACGATGCCCGGAACGATTTTCTTTGCATCCCCGCCCGCGGCAAGCTCGGCGAGCATCGGCTTGAGTTCGTTACAACGCTCCGACGCCAGGATGACCGGGAGCGTCATCTTGCCCTCGCCGATGTCCGCGAGGAGATCCTTCCCGAGTGCTTGCGCGTCCGCAGACAGATCCAGGACGTCGTCGATGAGCTGAAAGGCCATCCCCACGTGCCTGCCGAAAAGGCCCAGGGCCTCGCATGTCTTCCTGTCGGCGTCGGCCGCCATGGCGCCCGCATTGGCCGCCCAGCGGAAGAGACTGGCGGTCTTGCACTCGATGATCTCCAGGTACTCTTTGCGCGTGGTGTTGACAGAGCCCCTGAGCCTCAGCTGAACCACTTCGCCCTCGACCAGCATCCGCAGCGTCTCCACAAACGGAGGCATGTACTCGGGACCGCTCGCGGCGACGATCTCCACGCAGCGCATCAGCAGATAGTCGCCACCCAGGATGGAAAGGGCGTTGCCGTAGACCACGCGGGCGGAAGGCCTCCCCCTCCTCACGTCTCCCTCGTCGATGACGTCGTCGTGCAGCAGTGTGGAGTTGTGGAGAAGCTCGCAGGACATCGCCAGGTCCAGGGGCAACGGATCCTCTCCCCGGGCTGCCCTGTAAGACAGCATGCAGATGACCGGCCGGATCCTCTTTCCGCCCGCCTCCATGATATGCCCGCAGACCTCGCTCACCTTCCTTGACGCGCCGTCGAGGCTGTCCGACAGGGCAGTCTCCAGATCTTTCAGGCCCTGACCCAACAGCTCGGCGGATCGGGCCATGACCTCGGCCATGGGGCCGTCGAGGCCGTGTTTCTTTGCAATATCACAAAGTGTCGGAAGGGCGTCCATCACCTGTTTCCAGGAGACGGGGGTGGGGTGTGGATATCCATGTTTTTCTTTGTGCGCCAAGAAGGAATCGAACCTTCAACCTCCGGATTAAGAGTCCGCTGCTCTGCCTAGTTGAGCTATTGGCGCATCTATTTTTTTTTGGCGCGCCCGGGGTGACTCGAACACCCGACCTGCGGATTCGAAGTCCGACGCTCTATCCATCTGAGCTACGGGCGCCCTTTCCTCCCTGAAAAAGTGCGAGGAGTTTCTAGTCGTAAATTTTCTCCATGTCAACCAATCCGCAGGGTGAGAGACGGGGCTTGAACCCGCAACATCCTGAGCCACAGTCAGGTGCTCTACCATTGAACTACTCCCACCATATTTTCAAATTCCGACGTTGCCGACGGAATTCGGATTATAGGCAGGAAGGATTCAATGGCAACTTATGTTTTTCAAAATTGTTTTTCAGTTCGTCTGTTTCTGCTAAGTATCCTTTACATGAAGCTAATTCTTCCACTGCTCGTCGCCCTGGCATTCCTTTTTGCCGCCGGCGCACAGGCCGGACCGGACGAGGAAACGGAAGGCCCTGCCAGGCCCGACGCGATCAAGGCAAAGACCGCAAAGAGCCCCGAGGCGCCCGGAAAGGTCGTACGGCTCACGCTGAACGAGTGCACCAACCGGGCCGTTCGCAACTCGAGGAAACTGGCGGCGGAGCGCCATCGCCTGGCGGCCCTCGAAGCCCAGGTAAACCAGATCTGGTGGGCGCCTTTCTCCAGTTTCAAGATCCAGGCCGCTTTCTCCATGGTGCCGGATCGCTGCATCAACACGACCATCTTGAAGGAAGAGGGTCGGATAGTGTCCTGCGAAGGGGACGGTCAGGTCACCGGCGACGACGACTACTGGGGCCAGGGTTGGGGACCGTACTTCGCCCTGGAGTTCAGGGGCGGCTTGCCCATCTACTCTTTTGGAAAGTACACCAACGCCAAGGACGCCATGGGCCACGCGTACGATGCAACCGAGGCCAACCTGCCCTCCTTCGAGCACAAGATCCGCTTCAATGTTCAGCGCGCCTACCACGCCATCGTCGGGGCTCGCGAGATGCTCTACACGATAAAAGAGGGACGCAAGAAGCTGGCCTCGGCGCGAAAGAAGGTCGAGGAGAACCTCGAAAAACAGGAAGGCACCGAGACGGAGATCGATCTCATCAAGCTCAAGGTGTTCGAGTCGGAGATCGATCAAATGGTGCACCAGACCCGACAGATCGAGCAGATCGGACTGGCCGCCCTGCGATTCCTGGTGGGCGGCGTGGACAAGGACCGGGTAGATATCCCCGAGGATCCCCAGGTGCTCATCGATCGCGAACTCGATAGCCTCGAGGACTACCAGGGAAAAGCGCTGGAAAAACGTCCGGAGCTCAAGGCGTTGCGACACGCCCTGAAGGCAATGGAGTCCAAGGTCGCATTACGCCGCTCCGAGTTCTGGCCCGATATCGCCCTGCTCATCAGCTTCCGGTGGGTGCGCACCCCCGGCCGTACGGACATCGACAACTGGATTCTCAAGGATAGCTACAATTACGGCGGTTACATGCCCGCTGCAGCGCTGGGTATGAACTACAACCTGGATCTGGGGATGGATATCCACCGACTCGACCAGGCCAAGGCGGAGCTCGCTGCCCTGACCGCAGATCAGCAATTCGCCCTCGAAGGGATCATGCTCGAAGTGGAAAAGACCTATATCCAGGTGGCCTCCGCCAGGGACAGCCTTGGCGCGCTGAAGAAATCAAAGCGACTCACCAAGGGCTGGCTCGCAGCCGCCGTCCAGAGCCATGCAGCCGGGATCGGCGCCGCAAAAGAAGTAAAAGACGCCCTCAAGGAATACTTCAAGATTATGGCCTCAACACACCGAACTGTTGGGGAATTCAACGCAGGACTCGCAGCGCTTGACAGGGTGACGGGAGACTTTGACACCGGTAAGAAAAAGTGAATAGCTACCGGTGGAGAAACGTCTTTTTTATATGAAGTCACCTTTCACGGCTGAATTAAAAACAAGAAGGAGAAGGTAAAAATGAGGCGGATGAATATGGTTGTAGTGGTGATAGCCCTGCTCTTTACTGTGAGCGGCGTCGCCAACGCACAGTCCGGACCCACGGCATACCTTCAGTCCATCGACAAGAAGATGAAACCCCTCCTGGCAAACGCCAGGGCGAACGAAAAAAAGATCGTCAAGATCGTCAATCAGCTTCTGGATTTCAAGACCCTGTGCAAGGACTCCCTGGGCAAACACTGGGATGGCAAGACCGACGCGCAGCGCAAGGAGTTCTCCGACACTTTGCACGCGCTCATCGAGAAGAACGTGGTCGCCAGGCTCAAGGACACAAAAAATCACCTCATCAAATACGAATCGCAAGAGGTGAACGGCAAGAAGGCCTCGGTGATAACCATTATAGCGGACGGCACCGGACCCCGTGCGATACAGACCGAAATCACGTACAAGATGCGCAAGCAAGGCGCCAGATGGCTGGTAGTGGACATGGTCACCGACGGCGTCAGCCTTATCTCCAACTACCGCTCCCAGTTCAACAAGATCATCACCAAGGACGGCTGGGACGTCATGATGAAGAAAATGCACGACAAACTTGCCGAGTAGCCCCTTTTCACCGACCGAAAATATCAATCGATCTTGAAACCGGTTATACTTCCATTCGACAATGAGTGAATTCAATATAGAAAAAACCGGCTTCACCCTCGAGGGCAGGGTCATGTGCACCGATGATGCATGCATCGGGATCATCGGGACCGACGGCCTGTGCAAGAAATGCGGACTCGCCTACACGGGTGACGAGAAGCCGGGCGAAACCCCTCCGGACGATGCCCCCGCCCCGGTCCTTCAAGACGACGAGCCCACAGGCTCGAAGGACTCGGGCTCCGCGGATGACGAGAAACCGTCCCGAGCCCCGGGGGAACGCGTCTGTTGCCTCGACGAAACCTGTATTGGGATCATCGGGGCCGACGGCAAATGCGGAACCTGCGGCAAGCCCGGCTGAAATTCAGATTATCTGACTCAGTTGACTTCTTGTAGACGTCGACGCGCGATATCGGCCCATGGACCGGTGGGTTCCAGCATCAGGTATCGCTTCCAGTGAACCCGGGCCGTGTCATCTTGATCGAGGCGGAAGAGGGTCATGGCAAGGTTGAAATGAGCGTCTGCGAAAGTCGAGTCCAGTTCTACGGCCCGCCGGAAACAATCGGCGGCGGCGGAGAGATCGCCATCCTCGAACCCGAGGAAGCCCAGGTTGTAGTGGGCTTCGGGCTGATTCTGGTCCACTTCGACGGCCTTGGCGTACAGGATTTTTGCGTCCTGCACCGAGCCGGCCCTGTAGCGGAGATTGCCCAGGTTGGTGTATGCGTTGGCCAGGGTGGGGTCGAGATAGATGGCCCGGTGGTATGCTTCCTCCGCCTGCCCCAGAAATTCCTCGTCGTCGTCGAGCCTGCACCCTTCCAGATACCACTCATACGCGGTTCTGTTCTCTGGAGCGCCGTCACCGCGAGACGGAAGCTGTGCGACGATTGATTCCTTGATACTCCTGACGCTGAAGTCCAGGAGGAGCTGCCCGGAATCGGCCTCGAACTCGTGGCCGTCCTCGATGATGACGATAGTGTTTGCGTCGCTCTTGATCCTCAACCTGTCCAGGGGATGAGAAGTTCTCGGCAGCTTGTCCTTGAGGTCTACGATGATGCGCCTCGCCTTCTGCAGGCTGACGCCTCCCTCCAGCAGGGCCTTGGCGGATCGGATACTGATCAGATCCTGAAAAGTAAAACAACGGCGACGACCGTCGTGACCGGTCGGAGAAATGAACATGGAACTGTCCCAGTACCGGAGGCGCCCCTCCGATACTTCGAACAGCTTGGCTACTTCACGCCAGGAAAAAGTCTCGCTCATTGTTTGGCCGGGTATCCGCGCGTTCTGTCGCAAATCCTCATTCAGCATCCCGGGTTCACGCAGGATCTTCGCTCCGATGTTGTCCCTTACACCCAGAAAGCGCCGACCCTGCACACCCCTCCCGGGCCCCGAGAAATCCACATAGTAGACGCTGGTGAGATCCTGCTTCAAGGGCTGTCCCCCGGAGCCTGTCCAACGTCATCTCTCGGTTCCGCAAGAGGGCATTCGATATCAATATCCACTAAAAGGGCATCGTCTTCAATCGTGAACTCAAGTTCAGTTGACATTTGTATGGGAAGGTAGGGAGCGCACCTCAGCTCGGCCTCACGCCTCGCGAGTCGAAGGAGACGCACGTGAAAGGAAATCGATTTCCTCAACGCGCCAAGCAACGATTCGCGACCGCCGTTATCATCGAACGGATCCAGATCCAGATCGGCGAAACGAATGGTCACCATGGTGCTTCCCGAAAAGATTTTTTCCCCGTTGCGATCCCCCTTCATCACCGTTCCCTCGCTGACGACCGAAGCTTCACTGAGTAAAACCTCGTTGGCAAAGCTGGTGAGCGTGCGTCCGACCACGGACTGCATCAGCGGTAAAGAGCACGACCTTTTCAAGGGTTTCAACTCCATGTAGGATATTGTAGGTTAATGTAGTCACGCAGGCAAGTTATCGGAGGAAGAGAGCGGAGATCGCTGGATACACCTCCAACCTACCTCGGCTTCACCAGGACAAACCGCGCCAGAGGTCTGTCCCCTCCATCCGGGAAGTCGCCTCCCGGGCCAATCCGCTCCACCACCGCCACTGGGATCTTCGCCCGCTCACTCCCCTCCATGAGCATCTCTTCGAACCGGCAGTCATCTACCGACAATGAGTTCAGGCCCGCAAGAAGCAATCCGTCGGGGGAAAGCACCGCTAAACATTTGGCGACCAGTGGTCCATACCCGCTGCCGGCGACAAAATCCGTGCGTCCACCGCGTCGAAAACGGGGGGGAGGATCCAGGATGATCAGATCGTATGTGGTGCCGCCCCTCTGTGCCGCTGCAAGAAACTTGAGAGCATCGGACCGCATGAAGCTCCTGGAGTCCGAGGGCAAGCCGTTCAGTCGATAGTTGACCCGCGCCCCATCGAGGGCGGAGCGCTTGTTGTCCACGTTGGTGGTGCTCCTTGCACGTCCGGCTGCTGCGGCCACACCAAAACCACCCGTATAGGAAAAGAGATTGAGTACCCGACGCCCGCTGGAGATGCTACCCACCAGCTCTCGGGCCGGTCTGGAATCGAGGAACAGGCCAACATGCTCCTGTCCACAAAGGCTCACCGCGAAGGACAGACCGCCTTCTTCGATCACCAGGTCGCTGTCCAGGGGTGGACCACTCACCTGCCTGCCCTCCCAACCCGGGGCGGAAGGCGACCAGCGCTCCTTGAGAAAGATCGGCGCCTCGACGCCGTACGCATGAGAGACGGCATCGATGAGAGATCCGGGGTTCAGGCGCTCCTTGTGCTGTTCAATCAAAATTGCAGGGTCAAACCGGTCAACGGTGAAACCCTCCATACCGTCACCGGCACCGTTCACGATGCGCCACGTGTCAGTTCCTTCAAGAACGGCAAGCCGGACGCGCTCGGGCCTCGAAAGGGCCGACTTGAGGAGTCTGCGAACGTCATCGCTCATGGTTAAAAAATGGCTGTCAGACCTGTAGGAACATCAATCAAAACACGCCTTCATGCACGCGCGATATCCGCTGTCGCAGCCTTCCTTGCACTTGCCGGATTCGCTGCCCGAACATACCTGCGCGCAGGCGCCAAAAGTTGTCTTGCAAATCATTTCGCAATTCTGCCCCGGCGCCACCGGGGGCCCAGCATCCGCAACCCCGGCATCCGCCATTGCCGGAGCTTCCACCTGGTCTTGCGCTTCGGACTGTTGAATCTCACCCAACGAAGGACGTTCATCGAACATGCCCTCCGGGCCGGGCGGTCCTGGTATGGAGATGCCGTCGTTCAACTCCGCTAGTCTCAGCCCGGCGTACTCGATCTTGTCCTCGGGTTGATTGTAAACGCGCTTTTCGAGCCACGCCGTCCAGCACTCCGTCTTGCGATCGACGCTGAACCCCGGATTGTAATCCATATCGAAGCATCGCTCGAAAGCGTTGTCGCTCTGATAGGTTCGCCTGAGGCTCGGGCCGCACGATATGCCCACGACCACTACAATCGCAACACCAAGAACGACGGCGATGGAAATCGATTTCATCGGTTTGCTCCCTACACATGTTGCGTAATCGATCACGCATGGACTATATACGACCCATGACAATGCTCAAGAAATACGATCCGGGTCACATAGAGAAAAAATGGCAGGACATATGGGACGAGAATCAGACCTTTCGCGCTCTTCCGCAGGCCGACGGCGACAAGTACTACGTTCTGGAGATGTTCCCCTACCCTTCGGGCCGCCTTCACATGGGGCATGTTCGCAACTACGCCATCGGGGACGTTGTTGCCTGCTACCGCAAAAAGCGCGGGTTCAACGTCTTTCATCCCATCGGGTGGGACGCGTTCGGGCTCCCAGCCGAAAACGCCGCCATCGAACGGGGCGTATCGCCGAAGGGCTGGACCTTCGACAACATCCGGACCATGCGCGAGCAGTTCAAGACCCTGGGGCTGGCGTACGACTGGAGCACGGAGATTGCAACCTGCCATCCGGAGTACTACCGCTGGGAGCAACAGATCTTCATTCGCGCATTCGAGAAGGGTCTCGTCTACCGCAAGAAGGCCCTGGTCAACTGGTCCGACAAGATGCAGACCGTCCTCGCCAATGAGCAGGTCATAGACGGCCGCGACTACCGGTACGGGCTTCCTGTTGTACAGAAGGAGCTCACCCAGTGGTTCTTCAAGACAACCGCCTATGCCGAGGATCTGCTCGAGGGTCTCGATGACCTCGAGGGCAATTGGCCCGGGCGCGTCCTCCTCGAACAACGCGCCCGGATCGGCAAGAGCCACGGCGCCAAAGTGGAGTTCAAACTCGTGAACCCGGTGGATGGCGACGACGCGCTCCCGATCTTCACCACCCGCCCCGACACCCTGTGGGGGGTGACCTTCATGAGTCTCGCGGCGGAGCATCCCCTGTCCCTCAAGCTCGCGCGGGGCACCGACCGCGAGGAACAGGTCAGGAGCTTCGTCCAGAAAGTGCTCGCAGAGGATCAGCGCAAGCGGGGATCAGATGACAGCGAGAAGGAAGGCATCTTCACCGGAGCTCATTGCACCAACCCGGTGACCGGCGAGCGCGTGCCCATCTACATCGCCAACTTCGTGCTCATGGACTACGGAACCGGAGCGGTAATGGCCGTACCGGCGCACGATCAGCGGGACTTCGAGTTTGCGAGAAAGTACGATATCCCCCTGAAAGTGGTCATACAACCCACTGAGAAAAAGCCACTTGCTCCCGCGACCATGACCGAGGCGTACGTGGATGACGGCGTTCAGGTCAACTCCGGTCAGTTCGACGGGCTCCCCAACCGCAAAGCAATCGAGAAGATCGCCGACTATCTCAAGGAGAATGGATGGGGTGGAAAGACCATCAACTACCGGCTGCGCGACTGGTGCATCTCGCGACAACGATACTGGGGAGCTCCGATCCCGATAGTCTATTGCGACAAGTGCGACGTGGTTCCCGTGAACGGAAAGGATCTCCCTGTGCTCCTGCCCGATGACGTGACCTTCGCCTCCGACGGCGGTTCGCCCCTCGCGCGCTGCGACGAGTTTTTCGAAACCACTTGCCCCTCATGCGGCGGTCCCGCGCGTCGCGAAACCGACACATTCGACACCTTCGTGGAGTCGTCCTGGTACTTCCTCAGGTACACCTCTCCGCGACACGAGAAAGCGCCGGTCGATCCTGCGGAGGTTGCGAAGTGGTTGCCGGTCGATCAGTACATCGGCGGTATCGAGCACGCCGTGGGTCACCTGGTGTACGCCAGGTTCTTTCACCGCCTCATGCGGGATCTCGAAATGTTCCCCAAGACAGTGGCGGCCGAGCCGTTCGCGCGTCTGCTGACTCAAGGTATGGTGTGCAAGGAAACCCTCTTCACGCGAGACGAAAAGGGACAACCTGTCTGGCACGAAGTCGACGAGGTGGAAGACGGCGTGAGCAAGCTCAACGGCAACCCCATCGAGGTCGGCCGCATCGAGAAAATGTCGAAGTCCAAACGCAATGGTGTGGATCCCAACGCCATCGTCGCGCGATACGGGTCGGATTCGGCGCGGCTCTTCACGCTGTTCGCCTCACCTCCTGCCAACGATCTCATCTGGAAGGACGAAGGCGTTGAAGGTGTCCATCGTTTCCTCTCAAGGATCTGGAACATGGTCCAGTCCAGGCACAACTCCATCACCGGCGCGCATGCATACAGCGGCGACGGCACGGATCTGAGCGAGCAGGCAGTTGACCTGAGGCGGCTCACGCACAAGACCATCGCCTCGGTGACCGACGACATAGAGAACCGCTTTCACTTCAACACTGCCATCGCCCGTTGCATGGAGCTGGCCAACGCTATTTCGAAGTTCGAGTTTTCACCGGATGACGCCGGCGGCGCCTCGATACAGCGGGACGCCATGTTCGCGCTGGTGAGCATGCTGTCCCCGTTCGCCCCCCACGTGACAGAGGAGATGTGGGAGATCATGGGCGGCGAGGACATGGTGTCGCTATCCTCGTGGCCAAAATGGGATGACGATATCGCAGCGGACGACGTAATAACCATCGCTGTCCAGGTAATGGGCAAGCTGCGGGCAACTCTCGAGGTGCCCTCCTCTTGCGACAAGAAGGAGATGGAGCGGCTGGCCCTCGGACACGACAACGTGAAACGACATCTGGAAGGAAAAACGATCCGGAAAGTAATCCTGGTTCCGGGCAGGCTGGTCAACATCGTGGCCAATTAAAAAGTCCCATGGGAAACACCGTTATCAAAACCGATGCCGATATCCAGGCAATGCGCCCTGCATGCAGGCTTGCCGCGCAGACACTCGAGGAGGCCGGGAAGATCGTTCGCATCGGGCTGACCACCGACGAGATAAACACCTTCGTGCACGATTTCACAATCGCCGCCGGCGCCACGCCCGCGCCCCTCAACTACCGGGGTTACCCCAAGAGCGTGTGCACCTCTGTGAACGAGGTTATCTGCCACGGTATCCCGGGCAGACGCGTGCTTCTCGATGGGGACATAGTCAACATCGACGTCACTTCAATCCTGGATGGCTGGCATGGGGACGTATCCGCCACCTTCTACGTCGGCGAGCCCTCGCAGGAGGCCCGGGATCTGGTGGAGACTGCCCGGAAGTGCCTTCAACTGGGAATCGAAGCGGCCCGTCCCGGCGCGCGGCTCGGAGATATCGGAGCGGTGATACAGGAATACGCGGAGGCCCGGGGATGCTCGGTGGTCCGGGATTTCGTGGGACATGGAATCGGACGTTCGTTTCACGAGGGCCCCCAGGTAGCTCACTTCGGCAAGCACAGCCGCGGGCAGCGCATCGTCAAGGGCATGACCTTTACCATCGAGCCGATGATCAACCAGGGTGAATGGCAGATGCGCGTCCTTTCGGATGATTGGACGGCGGTCACCACTGACGGGAAGCTGTCGGCCCAATTCGAGCACACCATCGCCATCACGAATGACGGCGCCGAGATTCTGACGGCATTCGAAAAGCCTCTGGTAAACAGCGAAGTATTCCCCAAGGACTGAAAGACAAGGAGCAAGACCATGACCCTCATGGAATTCTCGATGATCCCTCTCGACAAGGGAGACAGTTTTTCAAAGTACGTGTCGGCCACCCTCGACATCATCGACAAGAGTGGGCTCGACTATCGCCTTACGCCCATGGGGACTGTCGTCGAAGGAGAGTGGAACGATCTGATGGCGCTCCTGTCCACCTGCTTCAAATCCTTAGAAGCCATCTCCGACCGCATCAGCATCAGCGCCAAGTTCGACCACCGCAAGGGCAAATCCGGACGCCTCGACACCAAGATCGCCAGCGTGAAGGAAAAAGCCGAGAGGAAGATCAAAAGCTGACCAGGGCGAGGCGGGCCTCGCCCCTACGAGGACCCTTACCTCATGGGCTCACGGTCGGCTTCGCGTTTTTCCCTTCGCCTTCGCGGCCAGAAGACGATGGCCTCGCCGAACCCCATCCCGACGTACATGAGCAAAAGAGCGATGAGGATATAAGCGGGCGAGTACTTGATCCACATGAAGACGGTGGTGCCCAGGACGATGAACAACACAGTCGCGGAGAAGGCGTTGACCTTGAGATCCTTGAACGATCTGAATTTCACCGCGCTGACCATGAGCGCGGCCAGACCCAGCATCACCAGAGCGAGCATGGGATAACTCATCCCCTTGACGGTCAATCCGTGCGTGGTGAGCCAGGGCCATCCTCCCATTGCCCTGGAAGCGACGACGAGGGCGACGATGAACGCCGCCGCCAGGGGGATGGGGAGACCCAGCATATACTTGTCCGGCTTGGCGTCCTTCTTGGCCTTGGAGCGATGCGCCAACACGTTGAACCTGGCCAGCCGCACGGCGCCGCTGAGCACGTATACGAAACATATGACCACGCCGATAAAACCAATATCCTCGAAGGCCCACCTGTAGACGATTATGGCCGGCGCCACGCCGAAGGAGATGAGATCCGCGAGCGAATCGAATTCCACCCCGAAGGCCGACTGGGTCCTCGTCATCCTGGCCACCCGCCCGTCGAAAAGATCGAACATGAATGCATAGAAGAGGAGCAAGGACGAGCGGTAGACGTCCTCGTCCGTGACGTCCACCCCCACACAACGCACGATGGCCCACATCCCGCAAAAAAGACTCGCTGCGGTGAGGAGGTTGGGAAGGATGAAAATGGTTTTCTTTAAGTCCATTCTTCTTTGAAACGCTATCTTCTATTCTGTTCGAAAAAGAAATTTAGCCGAAATCCTATCGTTCGAGAAGCGTTGAATCATTGAACTTGGGGTTCGAGCATGATCTCCAGATCGTCTCTTCCCCTCTCCTTGACGGCCTCCTCGACAAGCGCGCGGGCCTCGTCGCCTCTTCCCGCCTGTCGCAACACCAGTATTTTGGCCAGATCATCGTCGTACCCGGGTTCGAGCTGCACGAGTTTGTCTATGGCCCTCAACTTGCCCCTCAGATGACCCGGCGTGGAAAAAGCTATGACGAAATCGTTGTTTACCCGTTGCTCCGTCTTTGAGAACCTCGTCTGACCTCCCAGGCCCGCCATCCCGAACCAGCGCCGCAGGAACAGAACCGGGGGTAGCAACTTCGGAGCGTGCAGGACTCCGCGATCGTCGATGAGACCGACTTCAACCGCCTTCTTGACAAAGGCGCCGCCGGTACGAACGACCCGTTCCACCGGGTCACCGCCAGCCTCCAGTGTTCTCTGGAGGCCGTGTTTTCCCGCGACCTCGAGCAGATCGGTGAGCGCCCCCTGAAAATCCAGCGCCAGGTGACTTCCCAATTCGAGAAACCGTTCCGGGTTCCCGTCATGAAGCGCCCGTGCCTTGCTCCTGAAGACCTCCATGAGTTCCCGCGCGTTCTCCTCGGTCCCGGCGTCAGGCTGCGCGCTCGAAACCTCGAGCCCGTGCAGCTCTTCCAGAACGACGATGATTTCCCTTTCCTGCCCGGTCAAGACGACATCGGCGGCGCGCTTTTCAAGATCGGCCATGGCGGTGTCTATCTCCTCAGGGGTGAAGCTCGCCCGCGGCATGGTCAGGGGTTTCGAAGAATCCGTCCTCGCCAGCGCGAACACCGCCGCACCGACCGCCAATAGAACGGCGCCAGCCAGCAAGATTCCGCCCTTCGAGAGCCCCTTCGTCTGGTCACCGGAGCTGCTGTTTCGCTCCATTTCCGGTCCTTTCGGGTTTTCAGTCTCGGTATCCATGTTAAAATACCTTATGAACCAGAATCGACAGCATACTCGACTTGATTTCGGTACAGCGCTGGAAATTCATGTTGATGATCAATCACAGCCGGGCCGCTCGCTGAACATCAGCACGGGAGGCATCTTCATCGACACCGCTCCCCTGCCCGAATTCGGAACCAAACTCATTCTCCACATCAAGCTTCCCGGGATACCCGACAAGTGCAAGATTCCGTGTATCGTGCGGTGGAAAAAGGAGGGCGAAGGCGCGGGCCTGCAATTCGAAAAGCTTCGCCCCATCGAGGTCTGGGCAGTCAACAAGCTGGTCAAGTCCCTTGCGAAAAACTGACCCGGCTTTCATTTCAACAACCATTCCAGGTTGGCCTTTTCCCACTCTACGGCCTCTTCGTATCGGTCGAAGGCTCGCTCCAGCGCCTTGAAACTTCGCGTGTGAAACCGCCTTCTCTCTCCGGTCTTCTCAACCGGAAGAACATGGTGGAGCATTTCATGGTAAACGATCCAATCCAGAACGTACCCGGGCACCTTGTCCGAGTCCAGAACCGGGTTGACGCTGATCGTCCTGTCCTCGTAGGAATATTTTGCCAGAACGCGACTCCTGGAGCGCGATCGCCGGCTTCCTCCCTTTTTCGTCTCACGGCCCCAGCCGATCTCCACCTCGCCGATGCCACCGAAGTACCTCTCAACCACCCTGTCGAGGTTGCCGCAAAGATCGTGATGCTTGCCCTTTGCGCAAACAGGACGTTTTCTCCGAGAAGAAGCGCCCCGCTTGATCTCGTGCTTGTGAGAGGCGATGAAACGATCGATCTTCCGGGCATCCGAGGGGTTGCCTCCCGACATGAAACCGGCCAGAGACTTCACCTCGTCCACGCCCGCATGAGCGAACATCCGGTGGAGCCTCACAACCAACCTGCCCGCCTTTTTACCGTGGGAAACCATGGTGGAGCGATTATTGTTGAGCACCACGTCCACCGGCTGGGGTAATAATATCGCGAGGAGTCCTTCGATACGCTTCGCGTGGTCGGCCAGCTTTTCCCTGGACATATCGACGGAGCCTTCTCTCAAAGGAGTTAACTCCAACTCCAGCTGTCGACCAAACGCGAATCCCATTGCTCGACGGTACGGACCACCTGAACACCTGTCAAGCCGGGGAGTGGAGCTTTTGTGTACGGAGTCCAGTACGCTGGACGGAGTACAGGAATGACACACGAGTCTGCGAGTGGAATGAAACTGCGGCGACAAGCGTCTAAATAATCGTAACCCCATCCCGGCCCCGCCTTCGCCAAGGCTATGGCGGGCAGGCTTCCCTTGTAGTAGGGGAAGGGGAAGGTGATGGAGGCCAGCCTTAAAGTGGATCGGATGAATCCGTTCCGTGTAAAATGGTGCTGATGGTTTTGAGAGTAAAGAACATCGTTTGCTACCTGGCGTTTCTCGCAGCGTCGATGCTCGCTCTCGACGCCCCGGCGGATATCTACTCGTACACCGACAAGAACGGAACGGTTCACTTCACCAACTCCCGCCCAAAGGGCAAGAACTCAAAGAAGTTCAAAGTCTATCTCAAGACCCCCAAGAGCCGCATGGCGCGTCCCGGCGTAGTACCCATCCCTGCCCGGAGCACCGATCCGGCAAGGTATTCCAGGTTCGACGCGTCAATCAAGGAAGCCTCCCGCACACACACTATCCCCGAGTATTTCATTCGCGCGGTTATCCGGGTGGAGTCCGACTACGATCCCAGGGTGGTGTCCGTGGCCGGCGCCCAGGGCCTGATGCAGCTCATGCCGGGAACCGCCAAGCGGATGGGCTGCAAGAATTCCTTCGATCCGCACCAAAACATCATGGGAGGAACCCGCTACCTGCGCCATCTGGCAAACATGTTCGGGGGAGACATGGTGCTCACCATCGCCGGCTATCACGCCGGTGAAGGCGCCGTCCGAAAGTACAACGGCGTGCCGCCCTACAACTCCACCAAGGGCTACATCCAGAAGGTCCTCAAGTTCTATTACCGGTTCAAGAAGAAGGCCCAAAAAGGTTCTTGAACGAGCGTCGATGGGTCACCTGGCGCAGCGGAAGCCGAGGACGTGGCTCTGGTTCGACGGGGTGTCGTTGCTGCGATCGGCCGCACGCATGTTGGCGGCGGAACTGAGGAAGCCGCCGCCACGTGCCACCCGGTAGGAGCCGCTAGGAACCTCCCACGCACTACCATCAACAGGGGCGCCTGAATAATTAGAGTGGTACCAATCCTGTGCCCACTCCCACACATTTCCAGCCATGTCGCACAATCCATGACTCGTATTGCCCGCCGTCTTGCTGCACACATTCATCGTCACACCAGTTCCACATCCGTAACCGGCGGTTCCACCCACTTCATTAAACACCGCATAGGTACAACTCGGCGTCGTGTCTCCCCACGGGTAGATGTTCTCACTAGACCCGTTGCTCGCAGCATATTCCCACTCCGACTCGCTGGGCAAGCGACCGCCTATCCACGTACAAAACGCCGTCGCCTGATTCCAATCAACCTCGTTCACCGGGTGATTCTCTCGCCCCGCTACTCCCCAGTTGTCATACGTGCCTCCGCTACCAGGCACCGTACACTCACTCGCCGTCACGCACGCACCGTACTGCGCCACAGTCACCTCGGTTTGCAGCATTTCAAATGATGGCACCGTCACCGTATGAATCGGCTGCTCGTCTGAAGAGGTTGTAGAACCCATCTGGAAAGTACCTCCGGGGATGGTGACCCACGTTGTCCCCGCATCACCAGGCGTTGTGCCACCGTCCGGGCTCCCCGCATCCACGTCTGTATCTGTGTCGGTGTCGGTATCCGTGTCCGTGTCCGTATCCGTATCCGTGTCCGTATCCGTGTCCGTGTCCGTATCCGTGTCCGTGTCCGTATCCGTGTCCGTATCCGTGTCCGTATCAGTGTCCGTATCCGTGTCTGTATCGGTATCTGTATCCGTGTCTGTGTCCGATCCGCTATCCGCAGCACCGCCTCCAGAGTCACCACACCCCAGCGTGGCACAGGACAATACCAGGAGCAAACTCCAAAGCAATGTGGTTCTCATGGAAGACCTCCTTCGACCGACAATGTTGAAAATCTAATTCGTGAAGCTTACTTTCCAAACTTCAATTCTGTCAAATCATCCTGACCGCGCCCTGTCAGGGCGCGGGAAAACGAGCGGCGTCGCCTCCACACCCAGCACAGGACGAACATGACGGCTGCGAGTAAAAGGACGGCAAGCAGATGCCGGACAGGTGTCAGGCTACGGCGGAGGAACAAGGAGAACACGTGATAGACGAGTATCAGATGAACGCAGTACGCAAACAGGGAAGTTCGGCCGAACAGAACCAGGAAGTCGAACCGGACCCGGTCAAGGACAAATGCGGAGGCTCTGGCCAGCCCGAAGAGGGCAAACAGTAACGCCATCTTGTAGAGGAAGTGATGGACCGTCGTCCTGACCGTGGCAAGTCCCTCGAAAAAATGTCCCATACCGGTCGTTCCCAAAATCACCTTCAGCGCGTAGCTGGAGATCAAGAGGATCAGCGCGACGGCGATCAGGCCCGCCCAGAACCTGCGCTCTGCGACGGCGTCCTTTGTGGCACGCAGCCAGTGAGGGCCGACAAGCGCACCGAGGGCTACCCATCCCGCATAAGGAAAAACGGGGAACCCGGACATTTTCGGAACGTATGCCAGGTAGCCGGCCACGCCGCCGGGGAGCCAGTCGGTCAGTGGCAGACGCCAGGTCAGTTGTGCTCCGGACACGAGTATTACCAACCCTGCAAGCGCGCCCTTGTTGATCCCTTTTTTGGGCCACATCAGCCAGACCGCCAGGATCATCCCCACGCCGATACAGTGCAGGATATCCACCTTGAGAACCGTGGTCCATGTTCCCCCGAAACCACGGCAGGCCCAGAACGCCAGGTTGAGTCCGTAACCCGCCGCGAGCACCCCCAATGCCCGCATAGTCAGCGCCTTTCTAACGGGAAGATCGTCCCTGCCCGCCCGCAACGTCTTGCCCGCAATAATGGCGATGGACACACCGGCAAGGAACATGAACACCGGGGCCACCATGCCCGAGATCTGCGAGATCACGTGTCCGTAAGTCCCCTTCTTCACCTCGGGAAGAAGCCACGGGGACGCCGAGTGCACCAGGAACATGGTAAACACCGCCGCCCCGCGCAGGCGATCCACGTACTCGATGCGTTGGCTGTTACCTCCGGTCGCCATGGCGCGGGAGAATACATCGGCTGTGAAGTGTCGGCAACTATTACCAGTAAGACAATTGACTATGTAGCCTTTCCGCCATAAGCAATCGAGGCTGGCAAGAAGGCTTTGAAAGGACAGCTGCCATGAAAGAACGAACCAAGCTACTCCTGATGCTGGTTGTCTTTGCCGCGTGCTGGTTCTTGCCCGTGAGCAACGAGCGCTTCATGTTCGCGGTGGACGAAGGGCTCAAACTGCTTCGGTGGTACGCGCGCGAGCACGTTTTGCTATGCCTGGTTCCCGCCTTCTTCATCGCCGGCGCGATCAGTGTCTTCGTCAGCCAGGGCACCGTAATGAAATACCTGGGGCCGAACGCGAAGAAGCTGGTCGCGTATCCCGTGGCAGCGGCTTGCGGCACCATCCTCGCAGTCTGTTCGTGCACGGTCCTGCCCCTGTTTGCCAGCATCCACAAGCGCGGCGCGGGGTTGGGACCGGCGACAGCCTTTTTGTACTCCGGGCCGGCGATCAACGTACTGGCCATCATCCTCACGGCCCGCGTCCTTGGCCCCGAGTTGGGCATCGCCCGGGCCATCGGAGCGATCCTCTTCTCGGTGGTGATCGGCCTCTTCATGCATCTCTTCTTCCGAAAGGAGGAGGATGAGCGTCAGACGCAAGACGTGGTCACCATGCCCGACGAGGAGAGCGGCAGAAAGCTCTGGCAGGATGGATTCTACTTCGTCGCCATGATCGGCATACTCGTGTTCGCCAACTGGGGCAAACCGGTCGAGGGAGACACCGGAATCTGGGCGGCCATCCACTCTGCAAAGTGGATCGTCACGGGACTCTTCGTGGTGGCGCTCGCGGCCTTTGTCTGGCGCTGGTTCGACAGGGACGAGATAGTCGATTGGACCGAGTCGAGCTGGACCTTCGCCAAGCAGATCATGCCGTTGTTGTTGGTCGGCGTACTGGTTGCGGGCTTCCTTCTCGGAGGGCCGGGAGGCGGCCGGGGTGTCATCCCCGGCGAATGGGTCAGCTCCATGGTCGGCGGTAACTCGTTTTGGGCCAACCTCTTCGCGTCTGTGGCGGGCGCGTTCATGTACTTCGCAACCCTGACGGAGGTTCCGATCCTGGAGGGATTGATCGACGCTGGCATGGGCAAGGGGCCCGCTCTGGCGTTGTTGCTCGCCGGTCCGGCGCTGTCCCTGCCGAATATGTTGGTAATCAGAAGTGTTATGGGCACCAGGAAGACCCTGGCGTTCATTGGTCTGGTCGTTGTGTTTTCTACCGTTGCAGGTCTGCTTTACGGAGCCCTGCCCTGAAGGAGGTCGAGATGAAAATTGAAGTTCTGGGCACAGGATGCGCCAGGTGCACAAGGCTCCACGCGCTCGTGGAGAAAGTGGTCGCCGAGGCCGGCGTCAATGCGGAGGTCTCCAAGGTCGAGAGCCTGGACGACATAATAAAACACGGTGTCGCGCTCACCCCGGCGCTGGTGATCGACGGCACGGTCAAGTCTGCCGGAAGAATACCCAAAACCGCGCAGATCGAATTCTGGCTCAGAGAGGCGGGAGCCTGAGGAGTGACCCCAGATGCTTGATGAGCTGGTAACCAACGCAGGTCAGTACATCGACACGAATCCGTGGCTGGCCATCCTGGCGGTGTTCGCGGGTGGCGTCCTGACCGCGTCCAATCCCTGCGTCCTCGCCATGATCCCACTCATGATGAGCTTCGTGGCCGGACGCAAGGAGGCAAGGCCCGGGGTTCTGCGCGCCTTCGGTTTCTCCATGGTTTTCGTTCTGGGACTCTCGATCACCTTCACGGTTCTGGGGATGATCGCCGCGCTCGCCGGCAAGATGTACGGCGACGTATCGGGGATCTGGAACTGGATCGTCGCGGCCGTGTGCATCGTCATGGGACTCCATCTCATGGGGGTGCTGACCGTTCCGATCCCGTCGTTTGGAGACAGGGTTCAACCCAGGACGCGGGGCTTCCTCGGAGCGTTGCTACTCGGCCTCTTGTTCGGACTGGTTTCGGCGCCGTGCGCGGCCCCCATTCTGGTCGTGTTGCTGACCTATCTCGCAGGCTCGGGCGCTTCGGTTGCCTACGGCGGCACGCTGCTGTTGGTCTACGCCCTGGGGCACAGCCTGCTGATCCTAATCGCGGGCACTTCAATGGGCGCGGCCCGCACACTCATCGAAAACAAGAAGATGACCAGGACAATGGACATCCTTCGCAAGGGGGCCGGCGTGGTGATCGCGCTCGTCGGCCTCTACTTCGGCTACAGGGGTTTGATATGAAAAAAATAATCTACAATAGCGGCATCATCCTGAGCGTGCTGTTCACGTTGGCGATACTCACTGCGAGTTGCGGACAGGAAGTTGCGGCGCCCGGACAGGCCGCAACAGACACAACGGCGCCCGCATCACAGTCGAGCAATACCAATGTTGCAAGGATCGTGTTTGTCGACCAGAAGCAAGCATGCGACTGCACTCGCAAACGCATCGACGGCTCATGGGCTGCGCTGCAGGCTGCCCTGGGCGCTCACAAGGATATTCCCGTCGAACGGATCCATATGGACACCGACCAGTCAAGGGTCGAGCCTTATGAGGAGATGCGCGCCATCATGGTGCTCCCGGCGATCTACCTGCTCGATGTATCCGGAAAGCTGCTCGACATGGTGCAAGGTGAGGTAACAACCGATAATTTCGACCGCATTCTGCAATGAAGAAGATCATTCGTAGTGAGTCCACATGCAGAGTATTTTTACGGCCTTCTCTTCTTTGTACACCTGGTAAACCAACCGGTGTTGAATGTTGATGCGCCTCGACAGCGCTCCCTTCAAATCGCCGACCAGTTTTTCATACGGAGGGGGACTCTGAAACGGGTTCTCTTTGATAACGTCAAGAAGGGTTTGAGCATTTGTCTTGAGCCCTGTCGATGCGAGCTTCTTGGCATCTTTCCTGGCACGTTTGGTAAAATATAGGCGCCACATTACCAGTCGAGATCTTCAGAACATTCGCCCAGCTCTTCATTCATCCCTTCTCTCAATGTTTCGCGCATTCCGGGGATAGAGAGCAGGAAAAGAGTTTCTTTTATTGCGTTCCAATCCTCCTCGCTCACAAGAACAGCATTGCCCCGCTTGCCCGTGATGATTATGGGCTCGTGTGTATCTGCGGCTTCATCTATCAATTTATAGAACCTGGACCGTGCCTCTGTAGCGTTGAGCGTCGTCATATCTGACCTCCCAATTATAAGCGTACGTCTTAACGTACGCCTCGTCAAGTGAAGCACACATTTTGATGGACTGATCTTCAGGGGTCGCCGCGCTGCTTGCCGGCCTCGTACAACGCGATCAACTCGGCCACTGCGGACGTGGCCGGGAGAACTCCTGATGACACCTTGAGTTCGACTCCGGGCAAGGCGGCCGACACATTGGGGTCGGTGATGAACTTGTCAACCACGTGTTCCTCGAGCATCGCGTGCATCCACCCCAGGCTCTGCCTGCTTCTCCTGCGGTCGAATACGCCCGATGAGCCGATGTTCTCCATGAAGCCCTGTACCACTTCCCAGATCTCCTTCACGCCTTCGTGGGCCAATGAGGAACAGGTGTGGACGCGAGTCCGCCATCCTTCGGTCGCCGGCATGAGGTAGTGGATCGCGCGTTCGTACTCCGCACAAGCCATTTGCGCACGCCGCTTGTTGTCGCCGTCCGCCTTGTTGATGACGAGAGCGTCCGCCATCTCCACCACACCCCGCTTGATCCCCTGAAGCTCGTCCCCTGCCCCCGCGATCATCAGGAGGAGGAAGAAATCAACCATGGAACGGACGGAGATTTCGCTCTGACCGACACCGACGGTCTCCACGAGCACCACGTCGAATCCTGCCGCCTCACAGACCAGCATCGTCTCTCGGGTCTTGCGCGCCACGCCGCCGAGAGTTCCCCCCGTGGGAGACGGCCGGATGAAGCAACGTGAATCGCGGGCGAGATCGTCCATTCTGGTTTTGTCCCCGAGTATGGATCCACGCGTGCGGGTGCTCGATGGATCGATTGCAAGCACCGCGACCTTCTTTCCTTTTTCGAGCAGATCTCCTCCCAGCGCTTCGATGAAGGTGCTCTTGCCTACCCCGGGAACCCCTGTGACGCCTATTCTGATGGAGTTTCCGGTGTGAGGAAGGATGCGTTTGATCACCTCCTGGGCCATGTCCATGTGGGCCCTGGAGTTGCTCTCCACCAGGGTTATCGTCCGCGCGAGGATTGTCCGGTCACCGGCCAGCACTCCCTTCACGTATTCGTCCATGGTGAGTTCTCTTCGAATGGACCTGGTCGAACGGTTATCGCTGTTGCCGTTTTCGTCTTGCATCTGCGTGAAGCTTACACGAACAGACGCTGAAGGGACAATATGGATAGAGAATAGGGAATAGGGGTTGCTCTCTCAGTAAGCCTCACACCACAGGCCGGAAGGGGGATGGGAATAGGGAGTGCTGCCGAGAAAGACATCGTCGATCAGATCGCCGGTCTCGTGGTCGAACCGGGCAATCCTGTCGCCGCCGATCCCGCCGCTGGCAAGATGCAGTACGTCTCCGACAACGCTCATGCCCCAGATCCAGTCGTCCCAGCTCTCCAGGGGGATCGTGTAAAGTTGCTGGCCGTTGTCGATGTCGAGGACATCGACTTCGTTGGTGGAGTGCCAGGCCGTGTACACTCGTTCGGTGGTAGCGCACAAGCGCGAGTTACAGGCACCCGCGGACATCATCTCGCTCGGGTTGGCCGAATCGATGGCATCGAAGTCGTCGTAGAAGCACAACCCGCAGCCAGGGCCGCTCGATAACTCGCTGCAATCGGTTACGAGCCGCGTGCCGTCGGACCCGACAGAATCGGTGTATTGGGACTCGTTACCCTCGAACAACGTATCGGCCGCCATATCGAGTTCGATCCAGTGGAACTCGTTGCCCGTGTAGCCGGCCATCACCAGCACGTCGCCCATGCGCGCGATGCCGGCGGTGTGGTACGACGTGGTGATGCCGGAATCTGCAGCGCCGTATGTGCCCTGCTCGAACCAGGAGCCGGTGTCCATGTCGATCTGAATCACGGCCAGCTGACCGCCGCCGGCCGGTGCTACCATCCAGCACCATGTGCTGCCGCTGGGCGGACCGGTGTCGGTATCCGTGTCGGTGTCCGAGTCCGAATCCGTGTCCGAATCCGAGTCGGAATCAGTATCGGTGTCGGAGTCCGTGTCCGAATCCGAGTCGATGTCCAGATCCGAATCGGCGTCTATATCAATTGCATCGCTTGAATCCGCCTCTTGCACGGTCCAGCAACCCGCTGAAATCGCGCCTGCCAACACAATAAGGAATACGTACCTCATGCCCTGCCTTTCGTTGTGAACGTGAGAGCATTATAACATTGATCGTGGAAAGACGTCGAAAAGAACATGAAACGCCTGCGGACAGCGACACCCGGGGCTTACGAATGTCCCATTCTTACGGCCATTTCCTTGAGCACGGCACGGGCAGCTGTTGGAATCACTGTGCCGGGACCAAAGATGGCAGACGCGCCGTTGTCTTTGAGAAACTGGTAGTCCCCGGGCGGGACGACGCCGCCGACCACGACCATGATATCCGGTCGATCCAGCCTGGCGAGTTCCTCGATTAACCTGGGCAGCAGTGTCTTGTGTCCTCCCGCGAGGGAACTCATGCCGACCACGTGAACATCGTTCTCCACCGCCTGCCGCGCGGTCTCTTCCGGCGTCTGGAACAGCGGTCCGATATCCACGTCGAACCCCAGGTCCGCGAACGAAGTCGCTATTACCTTGGCGCCGCGATCGTGACCGTCCTGCCCCATCTTGGCCACCATGAGACGAGGTCTGCGCCCTTCCTTGACCGCAAACGCATCAGCGATCTTCCGCACCGCCGCCATCTCCTCCTCGTGCCCGAACTCGCTCGAGTAGACACCCGAGATCGAGCGAATCACCGCCTTGTGCCGACCGAAGACCTGCTCCATGGCCGATGATATCTCGCCCAGGCTCGCCCTGGCCCGGGCGGCATCGATGGACAGTCCCAGCAGGTTTCCCTCTTCCCCGTCGGCGCACGCAGTCAGCCCCGCGAGTGCCGCGCGGACCCTTGACTCGTCGCGCCCCTTCCGAAGATCGGCCAGCCTCTTCTCCTGCGCCTCCCGCACGGCGTCGTTGTCCACCTCGAGAGTATCGATGGGCTCCTCGTGCTCCAGGCGGTACTTGTTGACGCCGATTATGGGCTCCAGGCCGGAATCGATCTGTGCCTGCCTCCTGGCCGACGCCTCCTCGATGCGCATCTTGGGGAGCCCTGTCTCGATGGCCTTCGCCATCCCGCCGAGCTCCTCCACTTCCGTGATGTGGGCCCACGCCTTTCGCATTATGGCGTCCGTGAGCCACTCCACATAGTACGAGCCGGCCCATGGATCTGTGACCTGGCACAACCCGGTTTCGGTTTGCAGGTACAGCTGCGTGTTCCTCGAGATGCGGGCGGAGAAATCGGTGGGCAGAGCGATAGCCTCATCGAGGGAGTTGGTATGCAGGGACTGGGTGTGACCCATCACCGCCCCCATGGCCTCCACGCAGGTCCTGGCCACGTTGTTGAACGGATCCTGCAGCGTGAGGCTCCATCCGGAGGTCTGGCAATGGGTACGAAGGGCCATCGACTTGGGGTTTTGAGGATTGAACTGCTTGATCATCCTGGCCCACAACACGCGGGCGGCGCGCATCTTGGCAACCTCCATGAAGAAGTTCATCCCCACGCCCCAGAAGAAGGACACCCTCGGCGCAAACGCATCGATATCTATCCGCGCGGCAATACCCGCACGAACGTATTCCAGACCGTCGGCCAGGGTGTAGGCCATCTCCAGATCGGCGGTGGCGCCCGCTTCCTGCATGTGATAGCCGGAGATGCTGATGCTGTTGAACTTGGGCATGTTCTGTGACGTGAACC
Source organism: Deltaproteobacteria bacterium (assembly GCA_030621515.1). Lineage (GTDB taxonomy): Bacteria > Myxococcota_A > Polyangia > JAAYKL01 > JAAYKL01 > JAUVAN01. The sequence goes on from JAUXHN010000047.1 coordinate 24,888, forward strand.
CAAAGATATCGGCGATGATCCGCATGGACGGCTTTGGCGGATAGATGTACGTATTGCGGACCATGTACTCCTTGAGGATGTCGTTCTGGATGGTCCCGGTGAGTTGATCGAGCTTCACCCCCTGCTCCTCGGCCGCGAGAATATAGTACGCCATCACCGGCAGGACCGCGCCGTTCATGGTCATGGAGACGGAAACCCGACCCAGCGGTATGCCATCGAACAGAATCTTCATATCCTCCACTGAATCGATGGCCACTCCCGCCTTGCCGACATCCCCCACCACCCGGGGGTGATCCGAGTCGTAGCCCCGGT
>JAUXHN010000337.1 GCA_030621515.1 Deltaproteobacteria bacterium
GGTGTAGATGACGATCTCGTCAGGGGAAAGGCTGGCCACCATTCCGTAGTGCTGGTACGTGTATTTCACCAGGTCGCCCGGGGCCGGGCGCCAGTCGGCGGGCATGGATCCCACGTACATCTGGGGCAGGGATAATGGCGTCGGCAGCCCAGCGTTGGCCTGTTCATAGACCCAGGCCACGAAGTCGTAGCACCATAACCCCGGCTGGTACTGCATGTAAGGTCGGACGTCGACCCCCTCGCACATACCGAGCTCCGCCGTGGCGATATCCACCAGCAATGAACGAATGTATTCCTCTTCGGTACATTCATCGTAGGGATCGCCCGCAAATCCATCTTCGCAGTAACACGTGCCATCATCGCAGTATGCGTTGTCGCCGCAGACAACCTCCGCACACAAATCATCTGTATCGGTGTCCGAGTCACTGTCCGAGTCGCTGTCCGAATCACTATCCGAATCGCTGTCCGAATCGCTGTCCGAGTCGCCCCCCAACTCCCAACTGTCGGACTCTGAATCGTCACAGCCCAGGATCGGCAGCCCGGGCATGGCGAACAACAACAACAGAGCCATGCAATTTGATTTTGTCAGGATGGTCATAAATTGTGTTCCTTCTTCCTTGACGAGCGTTTTGCGATCTCGAAAACGGATACGACAAGAGTACCACGGCTCGCTTACAGAGGTTGAAGAAAAAGGTTCAATGGCAGGTATTGCACGACTCGGGATCCGGGAACCCGCTCTTTCCGTGTATTTCGGAGTGGCAATCGCCGCATGGCGTTGCTCCGCCGTGCCCTCCCGGAGCGCCGTTCTTGCCGTGACAGTCGACGCACTCGTACGGCTGCAGATCGGAATTGTGAGTACCATCCTCTGTATGACACCCGCTTCCCCAGCAACCCGGGTTACCCCACCCCTCGTGATCGGTTGTCAGAGAATTCGAGTCTTCATCATTGTCACAGCCGAGGAACAGTCCCGACATCAGGAAGAATACTAACAGAATAGCCATGGTTTTACCGATGCTCATGATCTCGCCTCCCGTCATTGCATTGAATTATAGTATCGCGAAGTCAGTGTAGGGGAAAACGGAACTTCACACCAAAAAAGAGAGCCCTTGGAGCCTATCCTGGCAGGCTCTTACTTGGGGGGGTATGACGGCGGTCCCGGGCCGTCTGTCTTGAGGAGGTCCACAGTGTGTCCGTCGATCTCGGACAACGGCGCGGCGATCTCAGGAGGCATGATTAATGTTGTGTCCCCGAATTTTATTTTGGCGGTGCTGTCGTCTAAAGGCGTGGCGGAGGTGGGCATCACGCCGACAGATCGGTTCCTGCCGGTCTGTTTGGCCATATAAAGACCGCGATCGGCCAGCTCGATCACGGATTCTATTGAAACCCTGCCTGGCACGCCCTCGTAAAACGGGAACGGCGCCCAGCCCAGAGAACACGTGAGACGAATGGCCGTGCTGTCGTCCACCTGAAAGTTGCGCTTCCCGATCGACGACAGAATGCGCTCGGCCTGCGCACTCGCCTGTTCCCGCTCCGTATCCCGGAATAAAAGTAGAAATTCCTCGCCTCCCCAGCGCACAATCAGATCGGATTGACGGACTATAGTTTGAAGGCGGTCCGTGAACTCGACCAGGATACGGTCTCCGGCCGAATGTCCGTATCGGTCGTTGACCTGCTTGAAAAAGTCCAGATCAATCATGTACACGACAGCCGATGCGTCAGAGCGTGACTCGCCAGGAGTCTTATCGCTGAACTTTCGAACGATTCGCGGAAGGTCCTGCGAAACAAACTCCGAGAAATACCGTCGGTTTCTCGCGCTGGTCAACGCATCGGTGAAGCTCAGGTCCTTGAGGCGCGCATTCGCCATCGCCAGCTCCGCGCTTCGTTCGGCCACCGCCTTTTCGAGGCGAGAGCGGTCCTTCTTGAGCTTGCGCGTCCTTAACCCCACGCCGATGAAAAACACCAACATAGCAACGAAAAAGAGGAACGCCCGAAACCACAAGGTCTCCCACCAGGGCGGGCGCACAACAAATTCATACACGGCCGGGCGAGGGCTCTCGATGCCGGTGGCCGATACGCAATAGACCTCGAATCTGTAGCTACCGGTGGGGAGAGACGGGTACCTCGCCTCTCGCAATCCGGTCTCCACGAAATCGTTCTCCAGGCCGACCAGGCGGTACTTGAAACGGGCCGCGGCGGGGCGGATGAACGTCAAACCCGAGAACTTCACCCAGAACGTGCCGTCATCATGATCCATGGAAGGTCGAGGTGTGATCATCACCTGCGTGTCGCCCAGGGTTGCGGAGGTGATCACCACGTTGGGAGGGTTTTCGGGTTTCTCGTCGGCCTCCGGGCGGTAGTGCACCAGGCCGCGGCTCGTTCCCATGAAGAAGGAGCCGTCCGGCCCCGCCATTGAGGAATTGGCGCTGAGATCATCCCAGATGAGCCCGTCGGTGTGATTGAAGATGCGAACCGAGAGATCGCTCCGCGATATTCGTCCGAGTCCTGCGTTCCCCCCCGCCCAGATGTTGCCCACCGTGTCCGACGTCACCATGTAGACGGTATCGCTCGGCAACCCCTCCTTCGCCCCGAAGTGGGTAGTCGAAGGTCGCCCGTCGTT
>JAUXHN010000048.1 GCA_030621515.1 Deltaproteobacteria bacterium
GACCGCTTGGCCTCCGACTTCGGGGCCAGTTGCCATCGAGGGCGATGCAGTAGTTGTTCACAACATTCGTCTTCCCGTACCGCTCGGTTTCCCCGCCTGGCAGCTTCTTTTCTGTGAACCAGCGCCAGTGTCGCGTCATGAGGATATCGTCGCCGACCTCTTCGTGACACTCGAGGCAGGACTTTGTTACGTCCTGTGGAGTCTTGAACGGGCCGGTGTTTTCCTTGTGTTCTTCGATGAGCGATAACTTGGGGGCCACCACCGGAGCTTCTGCTTGCGGTTGCTCTTTTTCCGGTGGTTGTTCCGCGAGATCTTTCTTTGGCGGTGCTTGTTCCGTGACATCGTCACCGCCACAAGAGGCCATCAACGCCGCAATAAACAACACGGCAGCGAACTCGAAGCATAATGTAGACTCTTGATGTTTCATGTCTCTTGTCCTTTTGTTTTTCGAGGTATCAATACTTTGAAAAATACGAAAATACACTTTAAATAGCCTCGAAAGGGCTACCCGTCCGACAAATACCGCGCCAACACTCCGTCGATGTCCGCGCCGTTGGAGATGGGTTCATGCACGTAGTTTGCGCTCGTATCCGGATTTGTCATGGATGGGGCGGTCACCAGCTTTATGTATTTGAAGCCCCCGGACTTTATCGCCTGAGCATCGCCCCCGTCATCCGGGAGATCGTCCAGATCGAAATGGTCTCCGCCGGCAGCGCCGAAGTCGAAGGGATTCACGGGGTTTGTATCTGCATTGTAATAGACGGGATAAACACCGGCGAACCCTTGCCACTTTTCCGGAAGCTGTGAGTAGGTGGTTTCGTCCGAGTTGACGTAGTCGTGGGGGAAGTGCGCCCATGTGGTCCCGTCGAAGGAGAGAAAGACCACCACATGGTCCATGAAACATGCCGGGCCTGCGCCGATGAGAAATGCGTTCTCGAACACGGCGAAGTCCGTCCCCGGTCCGTTCTCGACCAACCTGCCGGACCAGCCCAGGACGATGTAATTGTCAACGCCTTCGTCGTATCCAAGCGAAAACACATCACTTGTGTTGCCCATCGACGAGCCGCCCCCGTGCACTCCGTTTACGGCATTGCTCGCGTCTCCCGTTCCTTCGCCGGTATCTCCCGGCGCATCCACCACCTCGTCCGCAACGTTCTGCGAATAGTCCCCCGCATCCTCCTGCGTACCGGCGTCTGATTCAGTATCCGTGTCGCTATCTGTATCTCCGTCAGTGTCCGAGTCAGCGTCTGAACCGGCATCCGCATCGGTGGATGCGTCAGGACCTCCGTCGCCCTCCTCGGTACACGCACAAGCGAGCACAAGCGCCATCGCGATGATCGTGGATAATTGTTGTTGGAAACCCGCATTCACTGTTGGACCCCTTCCTTGTTTTGATGCACAAAACAAATCATGAAGGGCGGCAGCCCCACGTCCAGGGGAACCCCGGTAATCTCCGTATCGTTTCCCGTGTCGAAGATCCTCAACCCCGGCAACTCCGGCTCGCGATCGCAAACCCATAGTTGACCTCCATCAGGAGTGAGTTCCATAAAACCGATCGTCCAATCGTCGCGGACGATCAGATCATCCAGCTTCTTTCCGGTGGAAGGATTGAATGAGACCAGATGAGTGGCCGCGCCCGAGTCCACGGGAACGCCGATAACCGCATAGCCCTTGGTCTCGCTGACGATGACCACGTCGGAAAGATCCCCTCCGATCTCCTGTTCCGTGATGACGAATCCGCTCAACGTCAAATCGTGGGGGTCCAGGTATTCGATCCCGCCGTCCAGATCTCCGAAGACTCCCGCCTGCGCGATTACTATCTTGTCCAGAACATGGTTGTAGCGCAACTTGCCGTAGTTATTTGCGCCACCGAGGATGATCTCCTCCTCGATCGTTCCGGTGGCCGCGTCGATAACCACTATGGAGCTCGGACCCGTGGGCACAAAATTGTCGAGCTTCTGCAATGCCACGTAGATCCTGCCTTGCAGATGAAGAATCCAGGCTGCGTCCGGGTTTCCGTCCGCATCGGCCAGGGAGATCAGATCGACGGTTCCGATTTCCGTGCCGTCGGTGGGGTGCACGATGAGCAGTTCCGGATGACCGAGACGAGCAACGAACGCCCTCTCCGAAGAGGCCACAGCGATATCCTGCGGGTTGCTGCCGGCCCCCACCGAGTATTCCGACGACACCGTCCAGCCGGCATGAGGATCGATAACGGCCACCGCGTCGGATCCATACCTCCCAACAATGAAGGGAATCGATGTCTCAACATCGAAACGGCAGACGGAGTCCTCGTGAATAGCCTGGATGCTCTCGGAGATTGACAGATCTGCGAGATCGACCAGTGAATAGGCGCCGGCCTCGTAGTCAGTGGCCACCACCAGGGCATACGTTCCCCCGTCGACCATACTCGGTGCCGAATTGCCCGGATCCGGATCGCAGCCTGCCCACAATACCGGCAACGCGGTCACAAGAATGAGAGACAGGGTATCCCGTATCGCCTTCATCAGGTTCTCCAGTTGATGGTTGCCAGTATGGTCCTGCCGGGCAACGGAAAGGCTTCGAAGTCCCGCACCGGACGCAGGCGACCCTCCTCGTCCTTCACAGTAATGGTATCGAGGAGGTTTCTGATCTCCAAAGTCAGGCTCAGCTTCGCGGGGAGGTGTTCGGCCCGGGCGCCGAGGCCCAGAAAAAGGCGGGCCAGGGTGTCTTCCTGCATGTTCGCCTGGTCCAGGTAGTTGCTGCCCGCATAGTTCACATCGAACCAGAGGGCTCCTGCCCATTTCTCCCAGGGGCGCCTGACCTCGATCTTTCCGTAGGCTTCGTGGGCAGGACGGCCCGGCAACCGCTTGCCATAGTAGAACGGACGGTCGGAGCGATTGACCGCATGAAGAAATGTGTAGTTTGCCTCGAAGAAAACGACATCCAACCAGCCCGTGCCCATGGACGCCTCTACGCCAAAAATTTCAGCCTTGTTCACGTTCTGCGGCCTGACTGTGTTCTGGGAGTTCTGCACGTAGACGATCAGATCCTCCACCCTGGATCCAAAGAGCGCGCATTCGAACCTGCCCGTCGAAAGGAAACCCACATCCGTAACCATGTACGTCAAACCCAGATCCGCATTGAGCGAGAGCTCGGGTTTCAGATCCGGGTTGCCTGTAACCGCGCCTCGATCGCCAAAGAGCTCGGCCAGATCCGGAGGGCGCACAAAGCGGCCTGCGTTTGCGCGAAAGAACAACCCCGAAACAATCTCGTACCGCAATCCGAGGGAGGGCTGGATATAGAAATCATCAAAGAAAACTCCGTGGTGATGCTCGAGCCTCAGTGCGGGCACCAGGAGGGCATCGTCGGACGGAGCCAGAGAGTATTCCAGAGCCAGAGAGGAGATCACCCTGCTTGCGGGATCCGGTTCGATTCCGGTGAGCATTTCCACGCTGGTGAAACGTTCGTACCTTGACCTCGCGCTGACCGCGATTAGCTGATACTCGCCTGCGCGGATCCCGAGAAGAGCGCCACCTCCTGCGGAATCGCCTCTGGAAACGGTGCGTTGGTGACCGACACCGATCTCGTTGTCCAGATCCGAGAAGTCCTCGTGCATGATCATGTACCGGGCGTCCAGAGTGACCTCCACGTTTTTGTCGACCTCAGTCTCGAGGCGCGCGCTCAGCGAGTCGCGCAGGGTGCGCAATGAGACGTTCTGCGTGGGAATGCTGGACACTCCGGGAATTCCCTGTCGTTTCATCGTCAGGTCGTTTGCCAGTGTCCAGTGCCGGCCGCCCGCGTTGCCGTCGATCTTCACGAGAGATCCGTATGAAACGTGCCGGTTGTTCTGCCGACGCTGGATCGCATCATCATCCTCGTTGAGCAACGTTCCGTTCCGGTTGAGATACTCGAAATCACCAACGGAGCCGGAGGCGGATAGGATAGCCAGGGTTCGCACGTCGTCTACTCGATCGCCCCGGAGCGCCAGCAGTCGGGCGGTGTTCCAGGATCCGTAGCTCATGCTGATCTCTGTGATAGGCTCGTCGAACGCCCTGGATTTGAGTGAAATTGCCCCGCCTATCCCGGCAGTTCCAAGGGATACAGGTGTATGTCCACGATAGATCTCGATGCTATCGAGGCTGTCCAGAGTGAGGTCTCCCAGGTTGACAGATGCGAACCCGCCGGTGTTGAGCAAGACACCGTCCATGTAGACCGGGACCTGGCCCGGCGTTGATCCCCTGATGCTCGCCGCACTGTAAGAACCGAGCCCGCCCGTACGACGAACCTGGATCCCTACCGCCTGTGAAACAACCTCCGAAACCGAGGTCATACCCCTGGATTCCTCATTCACGTCCAGGGTCCTGGCGAACCCGGTGACATCGTCGGTGGGCCTCATCTCGTATCCGTGAACGACGGTTTCGAACACGGGCGCGTCTTCTTCATCAGGGAGGGAATCATCAGCCGGGGGCTCGACTTCATCCGCACTCGAAGGGCAGGGGCGCCAGAGGCATAGCCCCAGAATCGTGCAAATCGAAATCGAAGAAAGACGCAGCACCTCGAAACCTACCCTTTCCGCGAAGGCGGCTTCGGATGGTCGGCAATCATGCGCGACCGGGCCCGGTCAGGTTTTCTGACTCGCGAGGCGGCATATAGCTCGCACCCATCGTCGCCTTCCCATCCATGCACTGGACAGTGGCGTTGTCGACGAGGGTGTTCCTCGCTTACAGCGGCGGGACCGTGTCGGATTCTCACCGACTTCCCTGTGGTCCGGGCCCATATCCGAATGTTGTCAAATGGCGACCGGCATCGTGTACCGATCGTTCAGCCACGGCCAAGATAAACCGGATCGTCTGTAGGGGCAACCCCGAACCCGACGGACGATTGTTGAATGCGTACAGTTCGGTTGACATCGACGCGGCTTGCGGAATATCTACGCAACAGGCATGCGCTCACCCAATCACACTCAAATCGGACATTTTATCGCGCTCGTCCTCGTGCTCGGTTGCGCGACACGACCCGCAGATGACGGCAAGAGCGAGCACGTCGATCCCTCGTCCGACAGGACAACCTCACACATCGAGATCACCGACACATACGGCCACGTGGTCAAGCTGGAAAAACCCGCGCAGAGAATCGCGTCCCTCGCGCCCGGTTTCACGGAGATCCTTTTTGCCATCGGTTGCCAGGATCAAATCACGATACGCGACAACTGGTCGGACTTCCCCACGGACGCCACCGCTTTGCCGGCCGTTGACGGCCTCGAACCATCTCCCGCCATCATCGCGGGCTACGACCCCGATCTGGTGCTGCTGTGTTTCAAGGACGCGCGAAGCCAGAAATCATTCGATCAGATCGGCCTGCCGGTGGCAATGATGGAACCCGGGACCTTTGCTCAGGTGGCCGAGGATATTTCGAAGCTGGGCGTGTTGTGCGGACAGGAGAATCGGGCTCGCGAACTCGCCTCAAAAATGCTGCAAGTGAAAGATGAAGTTTCGCGCGCCGTAAAGGAAACGGACCATCGTCCGCTGGTGTACGTGGAGCTCGATGGGTCCGATCCCGCGCGACCCTGGACCGTCGGCCCGGGTTCGTTCATCGATGAGTTACTGACACTCGCGGGCGGAAGAAACGTGGCTTCGGACGCGGGTTCTCCATATGCCCAGGTCACGGCCGAATCCATCATACGTTCCGATCCCGACGTGGTGTTGCTCCTGGGAAACAAAGATGTCGATCCGGTGACAGCAGTCGAGATGATAAAGAAACGAACAGGTTGGTCCCGGATGTCGGCGATAAGACATGGAAGGATCATCAGCGATCTGGACAGGGACCTCCTGTCCCGCCCCGGTCCCAGACTGGCAGAGGGATTGGTCCTTCTTCACCGGGCGCTTCATCGAGACGGGGAAACAAAATGAATCGGCGCTCAGGGCTCATCGCGCTCCTGGCCCTGACCGCGCTGGGGGCAACGGCCTACCTCGCAGCCTCCCTCGGGAGTCGTATGGGCCTGGTCACCCTGGAGTTCGATTGGCCGCAGTTGTGGGCAGACGGTGGTGACGGCGTACTGTCTGCGGTAATTGCCAATCTCCGCGTTCCCCGTGTGGCAGCCGCTATCCTGACTGGGGCGTCACTGGCCGTAGCGGGGTTGCTTTTACAGGGCGTGAGCCGGAACCCCCTCGCCGATCCGTTTCTACTTGGTATCTCGGGCGGAGCAGGCCTGGCAGTGGTAGTGCTTCACGCCATCCCCGGGCTCATCGAGACCCTCGGCTGGTGGTGCGTGCCGGTAGCCGCGTTCGCCGGAGCACAGCTGGCCACGATGCTGGTGCTCGCGGTCGCGCGAGGGCCGGGGGGACGGATGACCATGCTCGGCCTGATCCTCGGCGGCGTAATAATAAATTCCTTTTGCGCTGCTATCACCACCTTCCTGCTCGTCAGTTTTGCGCCGCTACAGCTTCGCATCACGACCATGTGGCTGGCCGGAGGCGTGGGTTATGTGGACTGGAGCCATCTGGCCGGGGCCTTCATCGCGTTCTGCGCAGCGTTCGTATTCATTCGCTTCCGTTCCTCCGATCTCAATGCGTTCGCTCTCGGTGAGGAGGGCGCTCTTCTCGTCGGGGTCGACTCCCGCAGGCTGGTGAGGGAGACCGCCTGGACCGCTAGCCTCCTCACCGGCCTGGCCGTGTCCATGGCAGGGATGGTCGGCTACATCGGCTTGATCGTGCCTCATCTGGTGCGTTTACTGGTCGGCAACGACTTCAAATCCACCCTGATACTGTCCGCCCTCGTCGGCGCGTTGCTGCTCCTGGTGGGCGATACGGCGGCCAGAACCGTGATGGCGCCGCAGGAGATTCCGGTAGGAGTGCTCGCGGCCATTATTGGAACTCCGCTACTTCTTGTACTGATAAAGCGCGAGCTGGGAGGCGGGCGATGACCGCCGTGAAGACCGTTGACCTTTCCTGCGGGTACGGGGGCGTCCCACTGTTGAAAGCGGGAACGTTGGAGATCGGCGCGGGGGAATCCCGAGTGATCGTGGGCCCCAACGGAGCCGGCAAGAGCACGCTGTTACGCACGCTGTGCGGCAGCCTGGCGCCGATAACGGGCACGGTATCCGTCCATGGGCAGCCCATCCACACTCTTGGACATCGAGAGCGCGCGAAAACCGTTGCGATGCTCATGCAGATCCAGCCGCTCGATCCTTCATACACGGTTGAGGAACTGGTGCGTCTCGGGCGTACCCCGTACCTGGGAAGATGGGGCCACCTCAGCGCGAAGGACAGGGATGCGGTGGACGGCGTCATCTATCTGTGCGGGCTCGAGGATCTCAGGACGCGCGCCCTGGGGAAGATGAGCGGGGGGGAACGCCAGCGAGCGCGCCTGGCAATGGTGCTGGCCCAGGAAACCCCTGTCGTGTTGCTGGACGAGCCCACCAGCCACCTGGACATGGATCATCGATACATGCTTTTTGAGATCCTCTCCCGCATACGCATGGAGCGGGGTTGCGCCGTGATCATGGTCTCACACTCCCTGGCCGACGCACAGAGATTCGGCGATTCAATCATCTACATCAAGAACAGTGAGGCGCAGATCTTCGGACCAGGGGAAGAGGACGGGCTCAAGACAGCAATAATCGAGTCCACGCACGTGCCTGATGACTGGATCTACTAAAAATCGTATACTGTTGGCATGTCAAATTCACAACACCTTGCCTTCATCGGCCTGTTCTCCCTCCAGGCAGCGTTGGTTCTGCTTTGTGCCGGTTGCGACGACGAGAAGAAGACTTCACCGCTGGACTCCTGCGAGTTTGCTCGAGACGGCGTTTGCGACGAGCCGGTCAACTGCCCCTTCAACACAGATGAAACGGATTGCGTCGCCGCTTGTGCCACCGGCGTAAACCTTCATCTTTTCGCAGCGGCCTGCGCCTATCGAAATCCACCCGTGGAACCGCCCGACGACGGCGATCCGAGCGGTGGCGCACTTCACGTGACGGGCTATCGCGACGCAACCCTTTCGATCCCTGACGGAGAGAACCTGGCCCAGAACGTGGACCGTCACTACCGGATCTATGTCCCGCGTGCCTACAACCCCGACCGATCGATGCCGCTGGTAATCGCAATGGCCGGTCATCGAGTAACTCACTACAGTCTGGACGGCTACACGCAACTTATTCGCAGCGCGGACGAGAACGGTTTCATCGTGATCGACGCAGAACAGCAGTGGCGATGGGAAGGCGAGATAAGGTGGGCATGGTGGTCGGATTGGTCCTGGTACAGCGCCGCCGCCGACAACCCGGATTTCGATTTCATCGTCGATTTGATCGACCGAACGGCGAGCGAATACAACATTGATCTCAGCAGGGTCTATCTCACCGGCCACTCCAGAGGCGCGTCCATGGCCTTCACCGCCGCGATCGAACTCAGCGATATCATCGCCGGCGCCTGCGTTCAATCGGGATTTACAGAGTTCGGTTACCTCGATTATCGATTGACGTCCTGGAACAAGCGCAGGGTTCCAATGGTGTTCATGCACGGCATACAGGATCCGGATGTGACGATAGACAAGGGTGACGCCCTGGTCGATCGCCTGCTAGAACTGGGATGGGAGGACGGAACGGACCTGCTCTACTACAGGCTCGACAACGTTACCCACCGCTGGCAACCGTGGCTCAACCAGACCTGGTGGGATTTCCTCAACGAGCGTCCGCTTCCATGATGGGCAAAGAGATGCGCAACAATAATGCGAAACACAGAACTGCATACGGAACCGGAATTCTCACCGGGGCGGTCCTTCTCGCCTGTTTTCTCTTTCCGGCCCAGGCTGCCGCACAGAAGGTTCCCACCGCGCCGATGGTGGATCTGAGCGTCATGATAGAGTTTCCCGCCTCCACGTTCACCATGGGAGTACCCCTCGAGACACCGAGCGCCTATGGAGATGCCTGGTTCATCGACCAGACGCCCGCTCACGACGTGGAACTGGGAGCCTTCTACATGGATCCCTATGAGGTTACTACTGAGCAGTTCGCCCTGTTCCTGAGCTACGCTGCGGGGGAGTACCATTTTTATCCGGACCAACCCATCGAGCGAGTGGCGGGTGGATATCTCCCGCTGGCAGGTACACAGAACGAGCCCATGAGATACGTCACGTGGGAAGCGGCGTATCATTACTGCCTGTGGGCGGGCAAGCGATTGCCGACGGAGGCACAGTGGGAGAGGGCGGCGGCGGGTACGGAGGGTCGTGACTATCCATGGGGAAGCGACGAGGGACCGAGCTGCGGCAAAACGGTCTTCTTCTCGGGGACGAGCTACTGCGAGGAATCCCCGCTGGAGGTGGGCAGCAAGCCCGATGGAGCCACGCCCGATGGTGTTTTCGACATGGCCGGCAATGTGGCCGAGTGGGTCGCGGACTTCTTCCAGTGGAATTACTACTCCGAATCACCTTCCGACAACCCGACCGGTCCCTCCGAAGGGACCTTGCGAACCGTGAGGGGAGGGGGGCTCTTCGAGGGAAGCGTCGCGTTGCGATCGAGAGGCCGACGGAGCGCCTTACCTGTCGCGCGCTCTGCAAACCTTGGATTCAGGTGCGCCTGGAGCGCGGATCCCACGGACGGCGCGCTTCGCGGTGCCCTGAGCGCCCCGGCGGACGCTGAACGGGAGCTGACCGATCGACCGCTGGCGCCGCCTGCCGATACCCCCGAAATTCTGGCCGATGATCTCCTTGCCCCAAACGAGATCGTCTATCTCCAGGGCGCCTGGTATGTTCTAGACGAGACGGACGCCGCGATTTACGAAATCGTTGAAGGCGAGGATCAATCGACGGTCTTCGCGGACGGTTTCGACACACCGGTGGATCTGGCGACCGACGGCCAGGCCCTCTATGTTGCCGACCAGGGCGCAGAAACAATTGTCGGGATCGGTGTGAGCGGCAACAAGACGACAATTGCATCCGGTCAGGGCGGCGTATCGCGGATTCTGGCTGACTCGGGGGAGGTTTTCTGGTTCGGTGACGGCGGGATCATGCGCCGAACCGTGGCGGACGGGGTGCAGCAGATTGTGGACGTGATCGATGTTACCGACATGGCACTCTCCGATACCTATCTGTTCTACACGGTCGAAGACGGCGTGGATAAAGGCGTCTCTCGCATCCTCCGCGAGGGAGGAACGCCGGAGATCCTGGTCACTGACGGTGTATACACATCCTTCTACCCTTGCGGGGTCACCTACGATCCTGATAACGCAATCCTCTACTTCATGACCAAACGCTCGGGATGGCCCAGCCATGTGGTCCTGTGCAGTTACCCGGAAAAGGGGGCAGCGGATTACGACTGTTTCGCATACAGCCCGCCCCACGCCAGGCGTCCGGTGGTGTCCAACGGTTGCCTTTACTGGATCACCAGTCATAATATCGTGCGCATGAACCCGGCGACGGACGCAACCTACGAAGTGGTCGGCACCTGGGCCAACTCCAACGGACTCGCGGCTTCCCCCGACACAATCGCCTGGACGGATGCCTCCAACGGACGAGTTTATAGGAAGGATTTGTAGACGGGGTGGACTGAGTGGACTGTTTCCTTAAAGAGGGGAGATAAGCACTTCGCGCTTGTTCACACCATTGGCGGGACCGATCACACCTTCTCGTTCCATTAACTCGACGATCCTTGCAGAGCGATTGTACCCGATGCGCAGCTTGCGCTGGATCATGGAGATGGAGCACGCCTGCGCCTGCGCTATCAGGGAAACCGCCTCATCGTAGATCTCGTCTTTCTCTTCCTCATCCACCATCGAGGTCTCGTCTTCTCGGGGCTTGAGGATCTCGTCATCGTAGGTCGGATTGCCCTGGGCCTTGAGGAACTCTATAACGCCGCCGATCTCTTCCTCGCTCACGAAGGCGCCCTGAAGCCTGATCAGGTCGGAGCTTCCGGGCGGGAGGAACAACATGTCACCGTTGCCCAGAAGAGCTTCCGCGCCGTTGGAGCCGAGGATCGTGCGCGAGTCCACGCCCTGAGCCACCTGGCAACTCATGCGCGAGGGGAAATTGGCCTTGATCAACCCGGTGACCACGTCGGTGGAAGGGCGTTGGGTCGCAACGATGAGGTGCAACCCCGCAGCGCGCGCCTTCTGAGCAATTCGAGCTATGGAAGTCTCCACATCCTTGGCGGCGGTCATCATCAGGTCCGCAAGCTCGTCGATACAAATGACGATGATGGGGAGCTTCTCGGGCAGTTTCTTCTCCGGACGATCCGCCGGACCGAACTCGACGATGGTGCCGTCCTCGAGGATCTCCACCTCTGGCTGGGGCTCGCTATCCTTGTTCTTCGCTTTCTCGAGGATCTTCTCCACCTTGGCGTTGTAGGAGGCCAGGCTGCGCGATCCCATGTCCGCGAAGAGCTGGTAACGCCGCTCCATCTCGTCCACAGCCCACTTGAGCGCGAGACAGGCGTTGTTCATGTCCGTGACCACCGGCAGCAGCAGGTGGGGAATTTCGTTGTAGGGCTGGAACTCGATCATCTTGGGATCGATGAGCAACAGGCGAAGCTCGTCGGGCGTGTAGCGGTACAGAAGGCTCAGCAACATCGTATTGACGGCGACCGATTTTCCCGAACCGGTGGTTCCGGCCATCAGGAGGTGCGGCATCTTCGACAGATCGGCGGTAAAGGGCATCCCGGAGATATCCTTGCCCAGGGCCATGGGGAGCTTGAACTTGGATTTCGAAAAGCTGTCGTCCTCCAGGATCTCCCGAAGTCGGACCATCTCTCTGCTCTTGTTGGGGAGCTCGAAGCCGACCGCGTTCTTCCCGGGGATGGGCGCGACAACACGCACACGCTTGACCTCGAGAGCCATGGCGATCTCGTTGGAGAGGCCGCCTATCTTGCTGAGCTTGATTCCCGACTGGGGCTGGAACTCGAACATGGTCACCACGGGCCCGGGGTGAATCTCTCCCACAACGCCGGCAACGCCGAAGTCGACCAGGACCTTGACCAGTCGCTCGGCCATGGACTTCAGGTATTCCTCGTCGACGCGGGCATCTTTTCTGTCGGGCATTTCGAGCAGCTCCAGGGAGGGAAGCTGAAACTCGCCCTTGACGGTCTGATCGATTACAAACGCATCTCCCCTGGAGGCTGACGATTTCTTTGATTTCTTGTTGCGTTTTGTCTTCTTGACGATTTTTGGTTCCGCGGCAGAGGCGGAAGACTCACCCATGTCACCCGCTTCGCCAGGCGATGCATTTTCCTCGCTTTTTGAAAACACGATTCTGGGCGGCGGAACATTCTCCATCTCTGTTGGTTCCCTCCACACGCGTACTACCCTCATTGAAAGGCGTGCCGTTGCTTTTGCGCCGATCCACAGTGCCATACCGAGCGCGCGCACCGCGAGATACAGCGAGATGTCAGTGACTATGAGCAGGACGAGCACAATTCCGCCCATGGAGATGATGTAGGTTCCCGTCGTGGAAACCATGGAGAAGGCTATCTCACCGAACACGGTGCCGATGATGCCCCCGGGCGCATAACCCCCAAGAATGGTACTGCCCTGTAGCATGGTGTGCAGGGCGACAGAGGCAAGGAAACCTATCACGAGCACTCCGATCGCGCCCTTGATGCGAATCCTGCCTGCGCGTCCTACAAAGAGGCAAGCCGCGTAGATCCAGATAGCGAAATCGAGGAGAAACACCGCCGCTCCCAGAGCGGTAAAGGAATAATGGGCAATCCACATACCGGCGGGTCCGATAATGTTGCCTCCAGCGATGGGTTCTCCCTCAGGTGTCAGGCCGTCGTATGAGATGAGTGCCAGCAGAACAACGAGCGCGAGAAGGGTAGCGATCACCCCTAGCACCTCGTGCCGCCTGGACGGCACCTCTATCTCGCAACCGTCCGGCATCTCCATTTCACCTGTTACAGAGTTTGCTGTGGTTTCTTTGGACATATGACATGCTCCTACATTAGTCTACCTTAGAGTACATGGCATAATATCCGAAGTCAAATTACCTGAGATGGAAACTATTCAGTTTTTTCTTCGTGTTTGCACTTCGAAGAAGCTATATTGAAGCCCATGAAAATAACCTACATCCTACCTCTGATGTTCGGTCTGGGGCTCGCCGCTACCGGCGGGATGCTCCTTGGGAAAGCTCTCAATCTGGAACCTGGCGATGGGCTTCAATCCGACGAACTGACGACAATGCTCCTGAAAGGGGGCGGGCTGGCCGCGGTGGGTGTGTTCATGTTGGTTGTGGTGATTATAAGCTCAGGCCTGTTCCGAAGAAGGTGATCAGACCTTTCCCCAGGCGTCCGTTCCGAGGCCTCCCCATTGTCCATTGACTCGTTCCCGTTCCATCTTGAGATACTCGACGTTCGGCTCGGGGTTCAGGCACATCCCGCAATACCACTCCTTGCGCCATCGAACCTCTGCCTGCTTTCCGCATTTTGCACAGTACCTGTTCTTCTTGATGGACGGTGCCCTGGGAGCCATATTACATTCTCCTTGTCGAACTCATTAAAGGATGCAGATAAGGTTGATTTTACCGAAATACTGAACAAAATGCAAGTGGCAAGACATGCTGGCACAAACCCGACATTACTAAATTGGAGCTACACCGCTTTGTCGTCTAAGGTGTATTATGTCAACTACGCGATTGTTATGTCTTGCTTCATAGTTTCGATTCAATCTATCCGTATTTCCTCTTATTTTCCTTTTTTTAACTTTGTCGGCCAGAACGCTATCATCCCCCACACTGTGAACTCATTCCTTGCTCCTCTTCTGACGTAATCCGTTTGCGCGCGTATTTCCAGGAGATCGGGTATACCGAAAATGTACTTGCCCAGGGCCAACCCCACACCGAGTCCGGCCAGGAAACCCGGACTCACTCCGATGTTCTCCTCCACTCGCGCGTTCTCGTCGGGCGTGTAAGCCAGCTGTTTCTCGCCGTCCACCTCAACGACTTCCCAGCTTGGATCCCCGTATGATGTGGCGACTTTTACCAGTGTCAGAGGCGTTCCTATCCTCACGCCGGCCACCAGCAACTTCCACTGGACCTCGTATCCGACCGCGAGATCGAATCGTTGATAACCGGTCTTCACGCTGATTTGTGATGTTCCCTTGGCGAGAGTATTTCCCATGTAGAGATATCCGGCGTCAATAATCGCCCTGTGGATTCCGTGGGAAAAAACGCTGAGCAGCAGCTCCGGCCCGAGAAGATAGCCGGCCGGATACGAGTTATCGTTGATCGCAATGCTCTGGAAACTCGCACCGGATCTGAACGCCAGCCCGAAATCGGAGAACCATTTTGTTTCCTGCGTAATCTCCTCGGCCGAAACCGGCATAGAAACCAGACAAACGAACGAAAATATAGACAAAATCCGCATCAGCACCCTTCTACCAGATCATAATACATCGCATACCGTAATTCTAGCAGCGCACAAAAACCGTCCCTCTGCGCTTGCGTGCTCAATCTCGCGGTCAACAAGGAAAACATATCGTACAGCTCGAAATCCGTTCGCAGGCTCTGTCCCAGATCGTCGAGGGCCCCCAAAAGAGCTCTCGCTACCTCCGCCCTGGCTTCATCTGACGGGATATCGTCCGGGCCGGGACCCACCTGGTCGATGTCCTGGGCCAACGAGTACAGGAGCGACGCGAAGAACGCCCCCACGTCGTACGGGCAGAAGTCATCGGTCGGTTGGAGCCTCGCCGCGCTGTCGATGGCAGGCGAGTAGTTCCACGGCACGGAGGCATCGCGCACGATCTCCCTGATCGCAGTGTTGCACTGAACCACGTAAACATTCTTCTCGATGGAGTGCTCCATGTAATCCGGATCGCCCGTGCGGGCCACGGCCATCGAGTCCGCGCAGCCCTCGTTCAACCCGTAGAGGAAATTGGCCCCCGAACTGACCATGGCAGCGGTGACCCCGCCTCGATTGGGGTCGTAAACCAGCGCGTCGAACACGGAGTGCGTGTACTCGTGAGTCATCACACCAGCGTTCATTGAAAGCGGGAGCCACTGGAAATCCTCGTAGGGAAAGATGTAAAACCCGCGGTCGTTCTGAGCGATGTACATGTAGAAAGCGTTGTCCTTCATGTCCATCTCTTCTCCGTCATTCTCGATGATCTTCAGATCCGGCCAGTAGTAGGTTTCCATGTGTACCAGGAGGTCTCGTGGCATGCCGACGTCCTCGAGGAAGAGCATCGACAGTTCCAGACCGTAGTAAGCGGAGGCCATTGCGAGGGAGTCGAAATCCTCCGGGATCAGCACGCCGTCCGACTTTATCGCGCCGAAGGCCACGTAAGCTCCCGCCTCTTTCCAGTCGATCTCGTTCTTCTGGTAGTCGAGAACTATCTGGGCGCCGCCCACAAGCGTCGTGGCGCGCCCGTCGAGGCGTCTGAGATCATCGAGAGTAGTGATCTCCACGTCGGTCATCCGGTAGTCGTCCACAAGGGGATCGTAGGCCGGGAGCCTCACGGATATGTCGTCGTCTTGCCGGCAACCGGCGAGGGCAATCATGACGGCGAACACCACCGCCCACGAGAAATTGATATTTGTGCCAACGACCATAGTTGCTCTTGTCACATTCTGGCACATTCTCAAGCGGAAATGTGTTTAGATTATAAAGTCGAGATCATGAGAATACTGGCAAAAACGTTATCGATAATCGTGATGTCCGGGCTTTGCGGATGCGACCTGCCCCCATCCGAAGGCTACAACACCGATGCCGGCGATTCCCCCGAGGACTCCATAATGAGGATCCTCCCTCTGGGCAACTCCATCACCCAGGGTGATTCAGAACACCTGGGTTGGCGCTATCGCCTGTGGCAAAACCTGCTCGACTCCAACGCCCTGTTCGATATGGTCGGGTCCATGGTCGATGCCCATGAGGGAAACCCGGTCTGGCCGGACTACCAGGGCGTCCCGTTCGACCGCGATCACGAGGGACACTGGGGATGGCACACCGACCAGGTGCTCGACGATCTCCCCGGATGGTTGCTCGAGTATGAATTCAATATCGTGCTGCTGCACCTCGGCAGCAACGATGCCTTCCATTTCGAAGATTCGAGCATCACCGCCCAGGAGATCCGGGATGTGATAGCGACTCTACGGGATGCCAATCCAGAGGTCGTAGTATTCCTGGCCGAGATCATCCCCACCGACAACAGCGACTATAACGACATGATAGTTGCATTGAATGAGCGGATCGTCGTCGTCGCACAGGACCTGGACTGTGAACAATCCCCCATCATCATCGTAGATCAGTTCACCGGGTTCGACGCGGATCTGGATACCTGGGACGGTGTTCACCCCGACGGTAGCGGCGCCTACAAGATGGCGGACAAATGGTTTACGGCACTGCAGGATCATTACTGCATCGAACCCGACGGCGGCGTGTAGATATTACGGATCGATCAGCGTGGGCGTTCCGTCGGTGATCATGGTCTGGACAAACCCGATCTGCTGGGCGATCGCGTCCGGGTGGTTGGTCATCACGAAGTGCCCGTCGTAGCTCGAGCCGGGCTCGTACTGCACAAGCACGGCGGTGATGTGATCGGTTCCCCAATGGTAGGTGCTCGTGTGCGGGAGGGACTCTATCTCCTGAACGATATCCGTGGGGAAGGCTTCTCCAGACACGGACCACTGTTTGAGCCAGAGTGTCTTCGTAAGGGCCAGTGCAGTCTCCTCGGGGGTGAAAGTGTCCCCGATCCCGTAGGACATGAAGACATGCCTGTGCGGATAGGTGTCCGGAGCCCAGGTGCTCCTGAATACCGCAGGCGCATGGCTCACGGGATCTACCACGTCCATGGCGAGCTGAATGATGTTGAGCAAGGGGTGGACCTTGTTCAGATCGGGATCCATCAACACCAGCTTCATGGCCGACGCCACGTCCACGGGGTTCTCCTTGTTCAGGAAGGACTCAATCAGGTACCCGCCGGCGCCGCTCAGAATCATCCCCTTCACCATGGGCTCGTGTGTGGCGAAGATGAACGGCCCCTGCGTACCCTGGGAGTGCCCGTAGAAGTATATCTTGTCGGTATCGAAAAGGATGGCCTCACCGGTCACCGTATCGAAGTTCTCGACGAAACGAACGAGCTGGAAATAGTCCGCAGCGGACTGGACGTTGTTGTCCCTCGCCGCGTAGGGATTTATGAAGTTGTAGAAAAGCCTCTGCGGTGAGTTGGCCTCCAGCGCTGCGTCGGAGGTGGACAACCCGCGGCGATCCCCATGCTGGACCTGCTCGAGCCCCATGACCGCCGCGCCGGCTTGCGCCATCCACCCGGCAACACCGTTGTCGACGAAGGACATTTCGCTCCCGCCCGTCCCGTGAGCGTACAGGACGACAGGCCACCCGTTTACCGGGGGCGTCCCGACGGGAACCGAAAGGGCAAACTTCACGTCCTCTTCTTCGACCAGCAACGGATGTCCCAATGGATGATATTCGATTGCGCCGCCCTGATCCGCCGTGACGAAGGGCCGGGTTCCGGCCTGGTAGAAGGGCACGGTGACGGTCCCCGTGTAAGTGGTGAAATCCGACTGGCTCGTGTCCGTACTGAGGGCGCTCGCCGCCGGCATGGCTTCGGACCTCACTGCGGCTCTCACGCGCTGGATGACCGGGAACAGGGAGGCGGTGGTAAACACGGCTGCGCCGGCTATGGAGGAGCCGTCCATCGCCTGCTCGGATATATAGTCGCGCAGCGGGGCGTAGTCCTGCCAGGCTGCGGCCATCGTGGAATCGGAGGGCACGCTCTGCCCGAGCATGGTGGTAAAATCGGCATCCTGCCCCAGGTTGTTGCCGCCCTCGTCCTTGATGGAAGAAGTGAGTATCGCTGCGTAGGTGGTGGAAGGAAGCAGCGGGCGCCCCATGCTCGGGCACAGGGCGATCCAGTTGGAGCAGATGTAAAGCTTCTGCTTGTTGCTTCCCTGGTATCCCGTCCATGCCATCTCGCCGTATTCGTCGGAGGATGGATCGATGTTCATGATGTACATGTTGACCATGTTATCGAGGGTTTCCCCGCCAACCCATTTGGAGAATCGGAAATACACGCACGAGTTGGCGCCGAAGCCGTCCAGGTCGTTCTCTACCATGTCAAAGTAGTCATCCACCGGATTGCCGAACTCGGGGATCAGTAGACCCGGGTTCGGATGTCCACTGAGATCGATGCGCCCGCTCCGAAACCGGATATCGTTGGGGAAAGGTAGCCGGTAAAATTCCGGGGAGCTGCCGTCAACCTCGAAAAAAACCTTGAAATCATCAGGATAGGTGGATGGATCTTCGCAGGTGGCGCCCGCCCAGAAAGGAGGTTGGAAACCCGCGCAGACACCGTCGATGCACTCCAGGAAGAGCATGCAATCCTCGTCGTCGTCACAGTTTTCGCCCGCCGCCCCTGTTCCGTCGGCATCCGGCTGCTGGCATGTCCCGTCCGACGCGCAAACCAGACCCCACTGACACTGGAAAGAAGCCCCGCAATCCTCGCCCTCGCCGGATGTGCCCGGCGCTCCCTCGGGCTGGCACGTCCCGTCACTCGCGCACACAAGACCTTCGGCGCAGATCTGTCCGCCGGAGCAGTCCTCTCCCTGGCCCAGCCCATTCGATGTATCCGTATCGTCTGGAAATGTGTATTTATCCGACGTGTTGTTGGTGCAACCGACAGCGGTCACCATGAACACAGACAGGCACGTGATTATCAATCTGCGCATAATTGAAACTCCTCCATTCGGGAATGGTCATTTACTTTTCAAGGATAGCAGATTTTTCAACATCGCGAGGTCTGCATTATAATACACGATGCCTTTTTCGACAGTTGCCTTTCAATCGACTATGACTACAATCACCGCTCAATCCGCTCTGGAAGCGGCAGGAGAATCCGCGTGGACATCGACAAACTCAGAAACTTCTCGATAATCGCCCACATCGATCACGGGAAATCGACCCTTGCGGATCGGATATTGGAGATCACCAACGCCGTGGAAATCCGGGCCCTCAAGACACAGCATCTGGACAAGATGGATCTGGAGCGTGAGCGCGGCATCACCATCAAGGCTCAGTCCGCGCGGATTTTGTACACCGCCCGCGACGGGATTGAATACACTCTCAACCTCATAGACACTCCCGGTCACGTGGACTTCAACTACGAGGTGGAGCGGTCCTTGCAAGCCTGTGAGGGCGCCGTTCTTCTGGTGGACGCCACCCAGGGGGTACAGGCGCAGACGCTTGCCAACGCATACCTCGCAATAGAAAACAACCTCGAGATAATTCCGGTGGTCAACAAGATCGACGTGGACGGATCCGACCCGGCCTCGACCTTGCAGCAGATAGAAGAAGTTATCGGCCTCGATGTGGACGATGCCATCTCTATTTCCGGAAAGACAGGAGAAGGCGTGACCGACCTGCTCGAGGCCGTGGTGCGGCGTATACCACCCCCATCGGTCCACCCTGACAAGGACCGCCTGAGGGCTCTCATCGTGGACTCCTGGTACGATTCCTACAGGGGCGTTGTGGTGCTGGTGCGGATCTTCTCCGGTGAGATCAAGGCGGGATTGAAGGTGGACTTCATGTCGACCGAGCGCAGTTACGAGGTGGCGGAGGTCGGCATCTTCACGCCGGAGGCCACAAAGGTTACTTCGCTCCACTCCGGAGAGGTGGGCTACGTCATCTGCTCTATCAAATCGGTCCACGAGACCAAGATCGGAGACACGATCACCGGCACCAAGAACCCCGCGCCGGAGCCCCTGCCCGGCTTTCGAAACGTCAAACCTATGGTCTTTTGCGGCGTGTTCCCCACCGACCCGGGAGGATACGAAAACCTGCGCGATTCACTGGACAAGCTGGTCCTCAACGACTCGTCGTTCGTCTTCGAGCCGGAAACCTCACAAGCCCTGGGCTTCGGTTTTCGATGCGGTTTTCTGGGGCTGCTGCACATGGAGATCATCCAGGAGCGCCTGGAGCGGGAATACGATCTGGACATCATCACCACGGCGCCCACGGTCATCTACAAGGTCAACCTGAACGACGGCACGACCATCACGATAGACAACCCGGCCAAGATGCCCGATGTCGGAAAGATCGACACTATCGAAGAGCCCTTCATCCGAGCCTCCATCCACGTGCCGACGGAACACGTGGGCCAGGTCATCAAGCTGTGCGAGGATCGCCGAGGGATCCAGAAGAGTCTCGATTATGCCGGCCCCGGCCGGGTCATCCTCATTTACGACCTGCCCATGGCCGAGGTCATCTTCGATTTCTTCGATCGCCTCAAATCCGTATCGCGCGGATATGCGTCCATGGACTACGAAGTGACCGGGCATCGGCCCGGAGATCTTGTCCGGCTGGACGTACTGGTCAACGGCGACCCTGTGGACGCCCTCTTCGCCATCGTGCATCGGGACAATACCTATCTCATCGGCCGGGATCTGACGCGCAAGATGAAAGAGCTCATCCCACGCCAGCAGTACGAGGTGGCCATCCAGGCCGCTCTGGGCACCAAGGTAATCGCCAGAACCAACGTCAAGGCCATGCGCAAGAACGTCACCGCCAAGTGCTACGGCGGAGATATCTCCAGAAAACGCAAACTCCTGGAAAAGCAGAAGGCGGGCAAGAAACGCATGAAGGCGGTGGGACAGGTCTCCATCCCCCAGGAAGCGTTTTTGTCGTTGTTGAAAATCGACCGTTAAGCGAATTATGCAGGCTGGCTTTCAGGCGCAGTCGACGGTATCCCAGAAGCAAGTGTTATCGCAATCGCAAGCGGAATCTTCTTCCCAGCCGCATGGGTCGCTGACCATGCAACAATTGTCGGTACCCGTATACCCCGGGCAATATTGATCCGTGTCGGTGTCCGTGTCGGTGTCCGAGTCGGTGTCCGTGTCGGTGTCCGAGTCGGTGTCCGTGTCGGTGTCTGAATCCATGTCCGAGTCCGAGTCGCCGCTCGGAGTGGCGTTGCTCCAGTGCTCGTCGAAATCGATGCTGAAATCGTCCCAGAACATATTCCACTGGTGCTTCTCACCAGGATCCAGATCGTCCTCCTGGCAGTCGTTGTCGCAATCTTCTCCGAACGCGTCAACCGGTAGTTCGCTTTCGAAGGTCCAGTCGTCGTCCTTGTCGATCTCACCCTCCACGCACTCGACGCAGTCCTCCACGTCGCCGCGCTCCTTTGAATCGAGGCCGTTGATGGTGTCCGTGCACTCGCTCTTGCAGTGCTTTCTAGCCTCGTCTGGCTTCTGAACGTCGTACCAATCGGACTTATCCATCGCCTCGACGAGCGTGTCGCAGAAATCGACACAGACACCGGCGATCTCCTCCTCACCCTTGCTGCACGCATTCATGGACGATATCGAGGCAAGCAAGAGAATCATCATCCCGGTCGCTATTGCATAACGCATTATAATCCCCTCCTCATGGGCTTTATGAATCAGCTTCTTTTACAACCTATAACATTCTATCACAAGTCATATGAATTAGGTGCAACTCGAAGTGAGACGTAATCTCGGTGGGTATATTCTGTCAGAAAAGCGGATTTTTCGGAAAGCGTACCGCGACCCCGAGCCGGGCATTGAAAGAAAAGATATAGCCCTGCCCCGCGAGATCCTGCAGGTACTCCAATCCCAGCGGATTGACCTGTATTTCAAAGTGCTTGCTCAAAAAGAGCGACATGGCCAGGTGTAGATCGGCGTACACCCAGTTGACGCCGCTCATGCCGTATCCCGGCTCCAACGACGCGCCGATGTACAGGAAGTTTTTCTTGACAGGAAAGAGCAACCTGCCCAGAAGACCGAAATTTATCTTTACGAAATCGCCCCATTCGGCAGGTCTCGAACCATTGTCAACCGTGGTGTCGAATGGTTTCAGGCTCGTGGTGGATATCGCAAGTCCAAGATCGAACCATATCGGATCCGGCAGCAACCTGAGGCCCATGGACCCACCGCCCGCGAGTGAGGCGATCGGACGCTTCCAGCCAGCGGTCCCCCACCCTCCAACGCCGTAACCGCCACCGCCGAAAAGCGCGAAATAGATCGTTCCCGGCTCATCCCTCTCTGCCTTCGCAGCCGACTCCCCCGGCCCGGTGGCGACATGAGGCTCTGGCTCCATGGTCACAGAGATGGAGTCCGAGGCGGCCGCGGGGCTCTCGCCGTTGAAGTGCACAGTGATCATGCCCGGCGCCTCCACTCGGATCTCGTGATGCTCGGCGGAGATAATTCCGGTCCAGGGAAGAGGTCCCATGTACGCACCGTCTATGAACAGTCCGGCGTTGCCCTCGATCATGGTAGCCAATTCCACGGTCAGGAGACTCTCCACCTTGTCGAGCTTCTTGCAGTTCCTCGAGAAGCAGACACGGCCCTTATCGCAGTCGGAGTCCAAAGCGCAATCGCCCGCTCGGGCAGGCAACGGGAACACGAGGGAAAACAAGATCATGTAGAAGAAAGCCCACCGAGTGTAAGTCATCAACCAAGCTCCTTATGGCCGTTACCGTTTCCTTCCCCCGGTAGAGATAAAAGTTACTCGCGCATCGCGCAATGGTCAACGAAATGAAAGAATGTTCCTGGCGACGAGGTGCTACTTCCCTCGCCATTTTCGCCTGGGTCCCACGTCGATGTGCACGAAATTGTCGTGCTTGTAGGTGCCCACCCCCCCCTCGAAATTGTCCCACAGCCACTTTCCCAATTCCTGCGCATCGACCGTGGTCAGACCAAAGTCGATCGCCTCGCCCTTTGTGTGCCGGCTCTCTGCCGCAACTCTGCGTCCTTTTTTTGCCAGGGAATCGTTGAACTTGGGAGAGCGGTACGCCGAGATTATGTTCACCCTCGGAGATTTGAACTCCTTCACGGCCGCGAGCACGGTCGCAAGCAACCTGGGATCCAGCTCTTTCACGGTGGCGAATCCCCGGCACCTGAAAATCTCATCGAGGGCTCTCTTTGCGGGGAGGCGATTCGCAAACACCGGCAAGGCCTCCTTTTCGTGAACATTGAACAGGGTTGTCAGAACCGGGTTGAGGCCTCTGCGCCGCGCGACGGGACCCATTGCCGGGTATGTCTTCTCCACCTTCGGCGTTTTGCGGTCCGCTCCGGGCACAGATTGTTCCTCCTCCAGCAGGTCACCGAGGGGATCTTCGATGCTCTGGAGGTCGGACTCTCCGGTTATCTCTTCGCGCTCCTTGCCGGCAAAGGCCGTTCGTATGGAGAGAGCCCCCGCCAGAAGCATGGCGCCACACGCAACCACCGTCATTGCGCAAAGAGGTTTCACTCTCATGAATTATCGGCCCGCGCAAAGAAAGTCAAAAACCACCGCTCGACCCTGTTGTAATGCGCGGTTGTAACTCGTATCATTTCATCATGAGACACGTTGTTTCTTTTTTCATCATCATCGGCCTCGCCACCGTGCTCCACGCAGGCGGATGCGGCGGCAGCGGTCCCTCCCAGGGTAACTATATTCGACCCATCATGCTGGAGGGCTGCTCCACCGGGGCGCAGGGCGACGGCATGGCCGTCGATCATCGGAGCCTGGTGGCAATGGTGGCGGCGCTGGCGGCGACGCGATACGAGGTTTATGAGGTCAGCCCCGTCGATTTCAAGATCTTCACTCATTACAAGAACGTGCGGGGCGGCGCCACTGTGGGGTGGGAGGCGCAGGTCTACGCCGACGGGTCCGTATCCCTCACGCTCCCGTCCACTGCTCCCATGCAGGGCACCAAGGCTCTGTCGGTGGTGACCAAACACGGCCGGCAGGTCGCCGCCCACTTCAACAAGCTCAAGTGCAGACCGGCCCAGGACCTGCGCAGAAGATGTCAGAAGGCCGGCTACACCTTTTAATGACAGTTGATGCAGCCATGTCGGCCACCTGCTCAAAGGCGACTTTCGTCCTTCTTTGCATCGCGCTGTTCTCATGTTCCAATCCCTCAGCGACGTCGACGCCCGCCGGCGCAGGCACGGACGCGCCTGACGAATCGGCGCTCCGGGCAAAGCCTGTCATCGAAGAGGCCTACAAGCACAAGCAAGTGGGTGAGAACGGCGCCGCCATGGCCAGACTGGAGGAGGCGCTCGACATCATCGGTTCCGGTCCCGGCGGCGGCAAAACCGGCGCGGCCTACGCATCCTGCCTGGACGACATGGCATCGGTGAATCTGCGAACCGGCAAACGCGACGAGGCAAGAAACCTGTACGCTGAGGCCCTTGGCATCCTCCTCACTCTCAAAAACGCGGACCCCCGACTGGTCAACGGAATAAAAAAGCGGCTGACCCTCGTGTCCCATATGGAAAAACGCGGGATCACCTGCGCCGAACCCTCATCGCCCAAAACCGATTCTCCCCTCCCCTACTTCCCCGATGTGGAGAAGATGCAGGTCGCCATCGGCGCCCTCAATCCCGCAGTGGCCGGATGCGCCGCCGGCATCCCGGAGGCAGTCACCGTTCGTGTCTTCATCACCGGTGACGGAAAGGCCATTCACGCCGAGGCCCGCGGACCGCATGCCGACTCACGGATCGGCAGGTGCGTCGTCACAAGGCTCATGGACGCCGTTCCAGACGCGGAGCTGCCGCGTTTTCGCGCCTGCTTTCGAGGCTTCACCTATCCGTTCATGGTTGGGAAACACCGAAAGTAGGGGCGGCCCCCCCGCTGAAGATCTATCACATCTTCAACGATGCATTTCGCCTGGCCCTGTACCGCGGAAATAAATCCCGCGGCCAGAAATGAAGAACACAAAAGGCCCGAGGCCTACGAAAAGACACTTCAG
>JAUXHN010000321.1 GCA_030621515.1 Deltaproteobacteria bacterium
GATCTTGTTCTTCTTTTTCCTGATCTTTCTTTTCCTGGTCTTTCTTTTCCTGCTCTTCTTTTTCCTTTTGCTTTTGACTGGCAACCTCGAGGTTCCATGCAACGTCCCGGTTTCCCGGCGACAGCAGCAGGCTCCGCTTGTAGCTTTCGACGGCCGCCTTGTAATCCTCCTTGCGGAAGAAGGCGTTCCCGAGGTTGGAGAATGCCCTGGCCCGCACGGGATCCTCCGAGCCCGCCTCGGAGGCCAGCTTGAGAGCCTGCATCGCCTGATCCAGCTTGTCGGCCGCCATTCGCATCAGAGCCAGGCCCCGGTTGAGATGAACCTCGTTCCTGTCAGGCAAGGATCTGGCGGCGTCGTCGTAGCTTTCGAGGGCGTCCGCGTACTTCTTCAACGTGAGGTACTCATTCCCGTCGGCGACGTCGCCGTTGCGCGAGCGAAAAAGCTCGAAGGCGAAGGCCGCCTCGCCGAGAAGCATCACGGTGGCCGAGAGAAGGAGAGAGAAACAGAGGCGAGCAATGTTGGTCCTCATCTTCGTTTCCTCCGGCGAAGGGACGTCCTTTGAGGAACGATGAAGGCGATGAGCATGAGAAATACCGCGGGGGCGAGGAACCACTGGAAGACCTCTTCGTAGACTGTTATCTGCCTGGCCTCGATCTCTGTCTGCTTCATCTTTCTGATCTCATTCATGACCGCCGTGATGCCCGAAAAGTCGCTTCGCGCTCTATAGTAGTGGCCGGAGGTCTTCAGGGCTATATCGCGCAGGGTCTCCTCGTTATCGGACGTCAGCGCGGTGGTGACGTATTCTTCCTTGTTGTCCTTCTGGTAACCCATGGTCGTGCCGTCGTCCAGATACCTGGGGATCAGCTCCGGCGAATCCGATCCGATCCCGACAACGTGGATGATGATGCCCTTGCCTGCGGCCGCCTTCGCCGCCTCTACTGGATCTCCGAGGTGATCCTCCCCGTCGGTCAGGAGGATTACGACCTTGGATCTGCCGGCCATGCCCGCCACGTCGCTTTCGTCCTCGGTTTCCGGCCTCAGCATGCGTACGGCTGTGGTGATCGCCTTGCCGATGGCCGTGCCCCCGACGGGCATGTCGTACGGGCCGAGACCTCGCCAGAAGGCAGTTGCCGCAGTGTAGTCGGTGGTAAGGGGAAAGCGGATGGTGTCCCCCGCGAAGGCCACGAGGCCAATTCGATCCCCGGTGAGCATTTCGATGAGCTCGTTCAGTTCCAGCTTTGCCCGGTCGAGACGATTTGGGAGGATGTCCTGGGCGAGCATGCTCTTGGAGAAATCGAGGGCCACGACGATATCGATGCCCCTCTTCTTCAACATCTGGATCCGACCGCCGTACTGGGGGCGGGCTGTGGCGAGAACGAGCCCGGCGATGCCCAGGAACAGGGCGATTCCCGTTACCGCTCGAAGATAGGGAGATGGCCGACGGAGCTGGGCCTCCACCGTTACCGGGTTGCCTACACGGCTGATGGCGCGCTTGCGAAGCCATACACCGAGAAAGAGAGCGATGGCCACGCCTGCGGGCAGCACCATGAATCCGAGCATTCCGAGATCCGCAAATCTCATGGTGTCCTCCGCAATATGACCAGGTTGAGCAGCAGGTTAAGGGCTACCAGGAAGAGGGCGGGCCACAGATACACCTCGAAGATCTCCGCGTATACCACCCCCCGATCCGCGATCTTGGATTTCTCCAGGGCGTCGAGGATGGCGTGGAACGACGAAATGAGACCTTTCTTGTCCGTGGCCTCGAAGAAGGTTCCGCCGGTCTGCTCGCTCATCTGCCTGAGCAACTCCGGGTTCACCGGGAGGCTCTTGGTGCCGAAGATCGTGTTCTTGAAGAAATCGAACCCGCTGGCCACCCTGGCGTCGTCCCGCTGACCCATCAGAATAGTGTAGATCTTGATTCCCAGGGTCTCTGCGAACAGGGTCGCCTGCTCGGGAGAGATGTTTCCGGCGTTGGACGTGCCGTCCGTGAGCAGGATGATCGTCTTGCTCCTGGCGTCGGACTTGCGAAGGCGGTTGATGGATACCCCCACGGCGTTCCCGATGGCTGTTGCCGTGTCGTCGATGATCCCCAGCTTGATATCTGCGATCATCGTGGAGAGGACCGAATAATCGAGAGTGAGAGGACACAGCGTGTACGCGTTTTCTGCAAAGATTACCGCGCCGATGCGATCGTTTTTGCGGCGCTTGATAAACCTCCGCACAACCTCCTTGGCGGCCTCGAGGCGTGTCGGCTCCAGGTCCGAGGCCTTCATGGATCCGGAGACATCGATGGTGAGGATGATGTCGATGCCTTTTGTGTGGGTCTCCTGTTTCTGGTTTGAGTCCTGAGGTCGTGCGAGGGCGATGACCAGGAGCGTGATGGCCAGCGCTCGAAGGCCGACCGACATGGGCATCAGCCAGATCCTCCAGCCTCTCTTCGAAGTGGCGAGGATGCCCGTCGTGGGGAGTATGATCCTTCCGGAAGTACGGCGCTCCAGGATCCCTGCGGCGATCACCAGGGGAACGCCGATGAGGCCCAGCAGGAACCACGGGTTCTCGAAGCGCATGCCCGAGCCCTCCGAGAGCCAGCCGGGCAGAATGAAGGCCGTGGCGATGATCAGCATGCCGACAGACCAGGCCAGTGGTTCCAGCCAGGAGCGATGCCTACCCATTGTCGCCCTCCTGGTCTTTCGCCGACGGGGGCGTGGAGGGTTTGGGAGTTGTGACGTCGACTACCGAGAAGGCCTCTTCCAGCATGTCCAGCGACGCCTGGTGTCCGGGGATGTACTTGGCGAACTTGACGAAGTCGGTCTGTGCAAGCAGCTCGATGATGCGCTCGAACAGCTCGGGATGGAGCTTCGGTTTTCGCATTTCGATGACGAGCTCCTCCGTGGACCGGTCGAGGGAGTGGAACCTGTAGCGGTTGCCCAGGTACTCTCTGAACGCTTCGGAGAGAAGAACGTGGAAGAGCTTGTACCTGTCCTCCTCGAGGTGGCTGGACTTCCGGATGGCCGCAAGTTTTTCGAGGGCTATTTCCTCGGCGGGACGCGGCGGGGGCGGCGGCGGTCCTCGGCGTGGCCGACGCATCGACCAGAGCTTTCGCCCCAGCAACGTGAGCAGCGCGATGACGATGATGATCCCGAGGACCCCGAGCACGTACAGGAGCGTGTAGTCGTCTTCGTACACGGGCAACCCCGGGTCGGTGTCGGGCTTCATCTGAGGCTCGGGCTCGTTCGCGATGAGGCTCTTGACGCTCACCGTCACGGGCTTCGTCTCTATCTCCGCCACGCGGCCCTCGATATCCACGACGGTGATTCTATGGGACGGAATTTCGATGTCGCCGGCCTCGAAGGATATCAGGTTCACGATGAGGGTCTCTTGCAACCAGTCGTCGCTCGCCTCGCCCACCGTGTCGTCCTTGCTCTGGATCTCGAAATCGCCGAAGGAGGCCGTGCGGGAGAGGTGGATACGATCGCCGACGCGCC
>JAUXHN010000052.1 GCA_030621515.1 Deltaproteobacteria bacterium
ACCGACTCGGACACCGACTCGGACACCGACTCGGACACCGACTCGGACACCGACTCGGACACCGACTCGGACACCGACTCGGACACGGATTCGGATTCCGACACTGACACAGACGCTGACACCGACACCGACTCCTACCCTGGAACGTCGTGCTCGGCGGAGGTCCTCCAGTTTGCCTACACTTTCGACGGAACCTGTCAGGCGGAGTCCTCCGACTGCCCCGGGGGGACCAAGCCCTCCGAGGACTGCACGGTTGACGGCGAGGTCTGTTGCTTCTTCACAGACCAGTGCGAGTCCGTCACCTCCGGAGACGCGGTGTGCAGCGACACCGAGTGCGCCAGCTCGCCCAAGCCCCAGATCGGTTGCCCCGACAACGGCTGGTGCTGCCTGAACGACTAGGTTCTTTCACCTGCCACAAGCCCTTGACCGTCAAGCGCCCTGGATGAAATAAGATTCTTCTTTCAAATCGTTGTTTTCTTACCAGACAACAGGTTCTCCATCTCGCGGATCTTCTCGGGATCGATCTCCGCGAGAGACCGGACCAGGTCGATCGTTCGCGCTCCCAAAAATCGATACAGGTCAGCGGTCTTCGGAAGTGAGGAGAGGGCATCGAGGTGCCGGCCGATGGCGTCGGTGTCACCCCGCCTGATGGGTCCGCTCAAGCAAGCTTCTATCCCCCTTGTCGAAGCGGCCTCCACCGCGCTGGATGTCAGGCTGGTCAGCAAGCTCTGCGCCACATCGGCGTCCATTCCCCGGGCCTCGAGGATCTTCCTCGCCTCGGCCAGGAGCGTCACCACGTAGTTGCTCACAATAACCGTTGCCGCGTGGTAACCCGGTCGCGCGCCGGCCGGAACTACAACCGATGAACCTCTCAGAAGTTCGGCCAGTTCTTGCGCAACCGCGACCGCCCGACTGTTTCCCTCGACGGCGAAGTGCGTTCCGGGAGGTATTTCCCGGACGGCGCCGGGGGGAAAGGCCAGCGCCGGGTGTAGCGTTCCTGTTCCCGCAACCAGATCATCGAGAGGCGCGAGGACATCCGCACCGTACTGCCCCGAACAGTGCAGCCAGACCTGATCTGGCGAACAGATCCCGTCCGCCGCCGCCCGCGCCGCCACGTCACCTATCGATCCGTCCGGCACGGCGACGATGACAATCCGTGCGTGGGCCGTTATCTCCGGCAGCGCCCCGAAATGGGCCGAACTACCGATCTGCAAGGCCACCTCTGTGGAGCGATCTTCACGCAGGTCGAACACCCCGGAAACACGGAGATCGGTTCGTGAAATCGCGCCTGCCAGTGAAGCGCCCACGGCTCCGCAACCGATGATGAAAATCCTGTCGTTCATGTCCCGTCCTCATACAGATGATGCCGAGCGATGTACGCCGCAACAGCCTCGGTGATCCACTCTTTCGGGACGCGCCCTTCGAAGACGGCCCTTCGAATCTCCTGCGAGCTGACCTCCTGCGGCGCCGCCAACGTCTCGTGGGGGATGGAGTCCGCTCCGAGTCGCTCAACGTATATGGGTGGCGCGAGCCGGGCCACTTCATCGAACCGATACCAGCGATCGCGCTCGTGGTAGATGTCGGTCCCCGCAAGCAGGCGCAGATTGTCATCGGGAAACTCACGCCCAAGCGCCTTCAGGAGATCCAGTGTCCTTCCACCTGTATCCAACCTGCTCTCTATGTCCGACACCTCCATGTTGCCCTCAACCTCCACGAGCGCCTTGCACATGGCAAACCGATGCTCGAACCCGGCGGGAGCTTTTCCCAGCGCATGCCTCAAGCACGGTACGAACATGACACGGTCGACAAGACCCGACTCCAGGGCTATTGAGGCAAGCTCCAGGTGTCCCAGGTGCGGTGGATCGAAAGTGCCGCCGAAAACTCCGATACGCATTGATTGGTCCTGTACCGCTCCTTCTAGATGCCCATCCCCTTGCGCAGCTCCAGATGATCCTTGCTGAAGATGAAGGCCATCATGCGACCCACTACCGGCAACTGATCGAGCGGCGCCAACGGATTACCGACTATTGCACGAAACGCCTCTACGGACCCGGTGAGCGAACCGGCGGACAGGAATCCCGCCCGGTGGCCCATGGTGATTATATTCTCGCGTATATCGCCCAGCTCCACCACCTTGGCGCAGTCGAACGCAAAGGGCTGAACGATCGCCTTGACCTTCGCCGACAACACACTATCGAGGTTCTTCGAAACGCTCACAAGGACGGAGGGGTCCACGCCGGCCGGCTGGAAATCCGGAATGAACAACTTGACCAGGCCGCCGATAGTCTGCTGTAGCTGCTGCTCGGTGAGAATGGTGGCGAGGGAAATTCCCCACCTGATGGACGTCACGGCAAAGGCAGCCGTAAATCTGACAACGTTATCCTCGGTGGACCCGACCACACGTGCCGGCACGACCACCGCGAAGGGAGATCCCGGTATAACACGGATATCGTTGTCGTCACCCGCGTACACCACGGGTTCGGGTTTAATCCCAAAAGCGGTTGCCAGCTCGGCAATCGCCACGGGCAACGGGAGCTTTCGGTCCACGCGAGCATCGCGACCTAGCCCCAACTGCTTGGCGCTGAACCCGAAAAGTTTTGCTACGGGCTCCTCGACAGCCTGGAGTGTCGCCCTCATCCCGATGGGCACGTGTTTGGGGCAGATGTACCCCTCAACAACCGGGTCGCATATCCTCGCTCCCAGTTCCCATGTTTTTTCCACGGACACGGTTTTTGAGTGCTCCGTCGGCTCGGCGCCGACTATACGCATGGCTGCCGCCGCCAGCGACGCAACCTCGTCCTGCGACTTCATGGTCAACAAGAAGAGCATGTTGGAGTATAAAACGCCGTTGTCCGGGTTCTTGACAATCGCCGTGGCTTGCGTGGTGAGTGCCTGGTCCAGCAGAACGTTCAGGGCCATGGGGTCTTTCTGCCGCGTATACATCCCCGCCAGGTATTCCACCGGTCTAATATCCAGCGGAACGATTCGCCGCGCTTCGGCAAGAACCCTCTCCGCGTCCTTGGACCTGTTCAGATTGGTTTCCAGGACGTGCGCCAGATCAATCATCTTGACTATCTTGATCTCCGTTTCCGTCGCCAGCACGATGACGCGTTCGAGCGCCTGGGCGGCCCGGCCCCAGTTTCCTATCGACATGTAGAGCACGCCCAATCGCTCCATGGCGAGGAAATGATCGCGGCTCCACCCCAGCACCTTGACAAAGCTCTTCTCCGCAAGGTCCTTTCTCTCGCTTCGGTCCATGTACAGCACACCAAGATCGTAGAACACCTCCATCCCCATCTCTGGATCCTTGACGTTCTTCGCAGCCTCCATCAGGTGGTGTATCGCTTCCTCCCACTCCTCGTCCTGCATTCGCAAGGAAGCCATCCACCTGTGGGTTTCCAGATCCGATGGAAAGAGTTCGAGCGCTCGCGCCAGGCTAGCCTTGGCGCCCTCCCTGTCATCGTTGCTCAAGCGGGTATTGGCTATGTCGATGAGCAGTTGATGCTTCTGCGCCGGGTCGGTCACCCCTTCTACTCTCGCAGAAAGGAACCGATCCATCATGATCGAATTCCCCGCATTCTCGAGGATCGCCTTTCCGCGATCAAACGCTTCCCCGTTGACCGGATCCTTTTGCAACACCTCGAGGCAAAGCAAGGCCGCCCGCTGTGGATCATTCATCTGCTCCTGGGACAATCGGGCGGCGGAAAGGAGCTTTGCAATCTGGAATTCCTTCACCCTGCTTGTTGCCGCGATCCGAATCAGGGTCTCGATCAATGCCGAATAATCCTGCTCGCGCTCCTGAATCCGCTCCATGCCCAGGAGATCGAGAAGTGAATCGGGGCTGTTTCCCAGCGCCTTTCTCCGCAACTCCAATGCCGATTGTGCCTCGCCGCCCTCTTCAAGAAGGTCGGCAAGTCGCGACACATGCACAACCGATTCACCAAGTTGTCGAACAATGCCCTCGAGGCAAGCACGTTGCTCCCCCTTATCCCCGGTGCGCGCCTCCAGATAGGCCAGATGGAGAACCGAGGTCGGTTGTCGTGAAACTGCAATCTTGAGCGGTTCGATGTCGATCATCGACTCACGCCATGCGACCATTGCCGCACAGGCCGCATCTTCATCGTCGTTCAGGCTGTTCGACAGGGCATGGGCGACCCAGGTCAGATCTTGTAACCGATTTTGCCTTGCGTAATACATGGCGAGTCGGCCGAGGGTGGGCCTGTGGCCCGGCAGCTTTTCCTCCAGCGTCATGAGGGACAACATCGCAGCGCCAATGTCTTCGCCATAGCGCTCATCCACCTGTGCGATCCTGAGGTAGACCCACGCCTCCTCCTCCGGCGTCGAGGCATCTCGCAGAAGCGACAGCAGTCGGCTGGACTCCTCGCTCTTGCGGCCGCTCTTGAGTGCAGACTCGGTGAAACCCACCACCGCGACCGGGTCGTCCGGATCTATCTCGATCGCTTTTCCAAACAACCTGGTCGCCGCAACCGCGTCCAGGCCGAACGCCAACGCCCCGAGAGACAGCACTCTTTCCAGTGAAAAATTCTCGAGATCCCGTGGTTGCAGCAAGTCCATGTCTTCCAGGAGATCTGGATGACACGCGGCCAGACGGAGAACCGAGTCCCGCAGCTCCTCGTCCCCGGGAGCCACTTTGAGCGCCCTGATAAACGACTCGAGCGCCCGCGACGTCACCCCCGAAGCGAGGTGGTGCGCGCCGGACTTGATGAAGCTCACCGCGCGATCCCTCTCATCAATGGAGGCCTCGGCTGCCGCTGCCAGGGCAATAGCCATGGTGGAATGATCACTGCCTTCCCGCTCGAGCGCCGACAGCGCCATGAGGCAAATGGGGCTCAAGGACAACGCCTCGCGATGAAGCTCGGCTGCCCGGGTCGGGTCGAACTTCTCGAAATGAGTTGCGGCAAAGGACAGCATGTCGGCCTTTTCGTCCGTATTCTTCGCGTCACCAGCCTGTGAAAGTGCGAGTGAAGCAAGGCTTTCGGGAGTCCGGTCGTGAAGCCTGACCAGCGATGCCAGGGGCCTCTTGTGAATCCGGCTCGCCTCGTTCTTCAAGACCTCAAGCACTTTGACCGGCTCCGTTCCGGCGGCGCGCATGACAGCCGTCTGCGCCACCAGGATGTCCCAACGATCCGTCTCCCCCGTCGCCTTCCTTCCAAGAGCTTCAAGCGCCTTGATCACTACTGCGTCCTCACCTCGAGTGAGGGCTGCATGGAGACAGCCCAGCGGGTCGGCCTCCGGATCCGCTAGCAGCGACATCTCGTCATCTTTATCGATCTCACCAAGGGCCAGCGCGAGAGCCCTCCCCCGAGGTGTGTTTCGATCCACATCCTCGGGTATCTTTCCCTCCTCGAAATCATCGTCGATTGCCGCCAGAAGGGCGTTTTCGAAGAGCACTGCCTTCATCGTATCGGACGACACAAAATCCACCGCCGCCCCTGCCACCTTCACCTCCGCCCCAAAATCGTCGCCTTTCCACCGGCAAAGCAAATCGATCTCCCACGAAGGTTCCACTGTGGACCCATCCGTCTCCCGCTTACCCAGCGACAGCGTATTGATCGCCTTCCTGATTCGATCGACGGCAAAGGAGAACTCTCGAGAACCGGATCCGTCGCGAAGATCTCCGAGAGTCTTCGCGGCCTTGTCGATGGCTCCCAGCCGGATCTGCAATCTCACCTTGAGCCACGTCAGTACCGTCTTGTTTTGCTCGTCCGGCTCTATCTCCCCGAGTTGATCCAGGGCCGCATCCAGGTTTCCGATGCGCTCTTCCGCCAGAACCAGAGCCATCCGCGCCGCAATTGACACTCCCTGTTCAGGCCAGCGATCTGCTACCACATGCAGAGACTCAATCAATTCGTGGTCATCACCCTCCCTTGCAGCCGGCCCGAGCTTGAGCAGGTGCGGGAGAATGGAGTCCGGGGATACGCGCACGGCCTCGCGAAGAGAATCCAGAGCATTCGCGTCGCTGCCCGACTTGAGATCCACCACGCTTTTTTCGCAAAGCGAAGTGACTGTTTCCGCCGGTAAGCCGGACACCTCGACGCAGGCATTGAGCGCCACTGTCAGCTTGTCGGACTCTCCGCCGCGTCGGGCCAGACGCCGCATGGCTGCCAGAGCCGGACGATATCCCGGCAAGATCGCAAGGGCGCCCCCATGACATCTCCACGCATCCGACGGTCTCTTCGCCCTTCTGTCGAGGAAGCGACCCGCCTGGTGAAGACAACCGGCCGCGATCTCGGCGGAGTTCCCGGCGTTCAGCCTCGCATTCTCGACCAGGGCACCTACTCTCTCACGCACATAGTCCGATACCTTTTCGGAATCCGTGTCCATTTCCACGAGCCGCGTCGGCGGCTCTCCATACACGCCGACGGTGGCAATCGTCGAAAAGAACTCCGATTGCCGCAGAATCGTGGAGGTCGGGGTCTCTGCGCCGTTTCTATCCACTGTTGTTTACCTCACTCAACCCGATAATTCGTCTCGTCTCCAGGTACGGACCACAAAGCGCAAATCTCATCAACTCCGTGCATCTCGGTACCTTCGAGAGTGCATCGCTCGCGTTCTCGGCAAGTCGTCTCAACCCTGGTGGGCCTGCCGATTCCTCTACCATCAGGGGAATGACCTCTGAAAGATCGCCCGCCGCCAGCAAGCCGAACCTGTCCGCCGAGAAAGACGTCGACGCCACCCATGTCCGGATCTCCATGGCACTACAGGACAAGAGCGCGGTGCACGGAGCGACCAGCTCCTTGCGTATCTTCCTGGACAGCGCCTTCCTGGCCTTAACAACCAGGTCCATATCCGTCGGAACCGGCAAGTTCACATCCTCCCCAAGTGTCGCGGCGGTGAGAGCGAGAAACCATCGAATCGGCGTCGCGGTGTCGCCCTCCTCGAAGGTGCCCAAACCGAACATGGAACGCCAGAAGTTCCGGGCGATGAAGAAGCGCGCGCTGATGAGGTCGAGGTCGGAGAAATCGCTATTGACCGCCACGGCCGGGATCGACGTCGGAAGAGGCCGGGATCCTCGGGGATCATGACCCACCCGATGAACTTCGAATTTCTTGACCCCGAGCAGGGTTGCCCATTGCAGGAGCCATCCCAGTACCGGATCGGCGCCCTTCTTCCTCACCAGAGTCGAGCGACCGAAATCCGGAAAGTGCCCGGAACGCGAGTACACCTCAGCGGTCACCGGAGCAGCGATGAGGGCGATATCGGCAACCGGTTGACCTCGCTCGCCATCGTGCCTGAGAATCTTCATCACTTCGGATGGATCGGGATACTTAACCGGCGCGTACGCAGGAGAAACTCCCAATTCCTTGGGAGAGCCGCTCAAGGCCACTATTCCCTCACTGCAAATCGCAGCCTGATTCTTCTTGCCGAGAAGGCTTGATATCTCCTTGAGGTCGGTAATGGATTTCAGGTCGACGGGGTTTTCGTCGAGCTTGCGTATCAGGTTTTCCTGCGCGATGTGGAGGACCCGCTGTGCGTCTGACTCGTCCCGGAGCTCCAGGGTCAGCTTGATCGCATCCACACTGGACGGATTGGCCTGCAACGCCATGTCGATAACCTCCGACGCAGCGTCGGGATCGAACATCTTCTCGATCAAAATACTTGCCTGTTCAGTTAAAATCTCCGCCCTTTTTTCAGGGTCGGTAACCATCCTGGCAAGTCGCGTAAGGGCCTGCGTCGCCTCATCCCACATCCCCTGGTCGCCCGCGATCCTTGCTATGTGTCGCTCGGTCTGTGGGTGCCGGTCCCCTTCTTTCAGGAGGTCGGTCAGCACCTCGATCGCTTGCTGTGGATCATCCTGATCATCAACCAATACATCGGCTGCCCGCCAGACCATAGTGCGCTTCTCTTCAAGGTCCTGACAGATGAACGTGAACTCCATCATCGTCGCAACGGCATCCTCGAACTCCTTGGTGCCCAACAGGAGATCGATCTTGGTTCGGTATGAGGTAAGGTGATCGGGCTTGAGATCCAGTATCTTTTCCACCGCGTCGAGGGCCCCCTCCATGTCGTCCACCGCGAAAAACCTGTCCGCCTGCTCCTCGTACAACGCCACCAGGGTATCCACATCCTGTTCGGCGCCAATCCTCTCGCCTATCTGCTGCACGAGCGCATCGTCATCGCGCTGCTCGCGCAGGATGACCGTAAGGATCTCATGTGCCGCATCGTGGTTGGCGGATCGTTTAACCGCTTCACGGGCGACTACCTCGGCTCCCTTGGGATCATCGAGATGCGTGAACATTATGGTTGCGGCCCTGGCAAGCTGGGTCGCCTTTTCCTGCGGGGACGTGTAGTAACCCGCCAGCTTCTTATGAGCGTCCGCCGAATCCTCGAACCGCTTCGCGTCGAACGCCACACGCGCCAGTGACTCTATCAGTCCCGGGTGATCCGGATGCTTCTCCAGACCCTTTTTCAAACTCGAGACTGCGGCCTCGAGATCTTCCTTATCCTCATACGCCTGAGCCAGGCAAAGTATCCAGTCGGCCCATTCATCGAGATCTTCGCCTTGCGTGAGCGCAACACACTTCCCATAAATGCCGATGCGATGATCCGGATCCGCATCGTCGGAAAGGCGATCCGCCACGAGCCAGAGAGCTTCCGGCGTATCGAGATCGGTTTCCTCCAATTTACCGGCGGCGTTCATGTCCTTGTCCATCAATACCGAGGCGATCTTGCAGGCGCCGGCCATGGCTCCAGAGACCGACGTCAAGGCCACGAAGCTCTCCTGAGCGCCCGACGGGCGTCCGGAATCGTCACCGAGAATGACACTCCACAGCTTACCGATCGCCTCGGGTATTTGATCGTTATCGAGGATCTGGGCGAGCACCGCGTTTCCACTGGTGGCGCGGCTCGACTCGAGCAGCTCACAAAACCACAGATCCGCAAGCCCTACGTCCCCCTGCGAGAGTTGCTCTTCCAGCAGCTGCACCAGCAACTGCACATCTCCCTTGTCGTGATACGCCAGGTCCAGATACAGCTGCGCTGTCCGGCACAATGGGCCACTCAGACTCCCTTTTGCGCTCTGAAGATAAGCAATTGCATCATCGCTTCCACCGAGCGCAAAGAGATGGATCTCACCGCAAAGCAGATCCAGCCTTCCTCGCTCGTCCGGCATCACCTGAGCAATGCTTTGCAGGTGGCCCAGAACCTGGTTCCAGTCGAGCAACCGTGTGGCAACACGAACCATGGACCACAGGACCGGAACATTCTCCGGATCCTGGGAAATGATCTCTTGCAAGCTATCGATAACCGCCGCCGGTTCCTTGAGCACAAACTCCAAAACCATGGAGCGTTCGTGGAGCGCCGCAACTCTATTGTCCTGATCCTCCGACTCCGCCGATACAACCGCCAGATGCTCCACCAGATCCCGCCACTTGCCCATGCGACGGAGCAGACGGGCGACCTGCCTGTCAACACCGGAAGAATCCGGCAGGTTCTCCCTCGCGTTGGCACATAGTTGAAGGGCCCTTTCCAGATCACCCTTATCTTCCGCCGCCAGCGCCGCTATCGCCGTCAGATCGGCCTCGAAGTCGGGCGACTCGACGGTATCCGCCCAATCGAGATACGCGGATGATTCGCATCGTCCCGGCCCCGTCACTGCATCCAACACCCTTGCCCAGCTTTCGCTGAACTGACGATCCTCATCGGTGGGCCACTGGGCGCCCGGATCCATTGATTCCTGAACTATCAGGCCTGCCACGGGCAGATATTTATCAGACTCGATCAGCTCTGCGGCAACGTCAGGCGCTTTGGGATGTGCGGGGTTGGCGAGAAGCCACCTTGCGGGATCCCTTGGATCCACATCTGCTTCTGTCCGGCCTTTCCCCTCGCCGGCAACCTCCACCAACACTCCGTACAACAAGGAAGACCCGATACGCGCAACTTCCCTGATGAAGTCTGCCACGAGGTCTTTCCTGTCCGAAGCGAGCGCAATCTCCGCCTTCCATACATCGGAAGCACCGTAGGGAATAGCGTCCAGTGCTTCTGTGAAACGGCCCATCACCTGCAGCAACCGCGCGCGCTCCATCGCCAGAAAGTTATTGTCCGGAAAAAGCTCAAATGCGTGATTCAGCGCCTCGAACGCTCCGTCGAGGTCGTTGATCCGGCGCTCCTTCACGATCGAAAGGAGCCAGTAAAAACCGGCCGCATATCGCTCTCCCCTGCCGAAACCGTCAAAGACGTGACCGTCCGGCCTCCCAGAAACGGGCGCGAGGATGGGCTCGAGGGCTACTCTCGCCATGATCTCCAGGGCGCGCACATGCACGTCCCAACTGTCCAGCTCGCCGCTCACCCTGAACACCTCGTTCACCGACGTCCAGCAGGGATCGGGAAGATCAAGAATGTGGAGCAATAACTCAGAAAGCTCCTGGGCCCCGTCTCCCATCCTCCTGCGAACCGCGATCTGCTCGACAAGGAGAGTCGACTTCCACACAGGATCCGTGGTTTTTTGCGCCATGGCCTTCAGGCAGGACAGCACACCGGGATCATCATCCGAAGCGAGAGCGTCGATAAGGTCTCTCCAGAGGATTCCCCGGTTCTCGGGATCGGCCAGCCGGGCCGCCTCCAGGCAAATCCGGGCCCCTTGCAGATCGTCGAGCAACCGCTGCCTCATATGCGCAATATCCAGGTGGCATGCAACAATGTCTTTGGGCCGATCCAGAAATAGGATCAACTTTTCGAGGGCCTCGACCTGTGTCCGGGAATCCCGGCCGGTCGACGCGCGTAGTGCGTCCCATACGATATCCGCCGACTGGATCTCTATCTGAAGAGCGGCATCGATCTGCTGCGCAGCCTCCCTTGCCCTGTCCTGACGATCGAAGAGCACCCTGAACAGGGCGTGCCTCAGACTCGAGACAACCTGCGGATCATCCGCCGTCTCCAACTCCCTCACAAGCCAGGAAACGATCCCTGCCCAATATCCAGCCATATCGCTGTCAGAAACGGCGTTCATTTTCTTAATCAACTTCCACTACCTGATTCAGGGCGCGTCCCTCGCGCTCCCACCACTGAAGGCACCTTCTCTTCAACTCGCGGCGCTGCTTGTGATCGAGAGGTTCCCTGGGCCACTCGAATGCTCCATCGACCATCTTGTGCAGATCTTCCAATGCCGCCCGCCTGATCTCCTCGACCCGGTGATTGAGCGCGCCCACGGCCCACTCGATGCGATGCTTGCGTTTGTTGGCCTGCCACCAGGACAGCCATCGCCGCTCGGAAAAACCGAAATCGGTGAACGTTATCTTTACAAGAGATCTCTGACAACGCTCCGCGAGAACACCATCGACAGAACCGAGCATCTCGGAC
Source organism: Deltaproteobacteria bacterium (assembly GCA_030621515.1). Taxonomy (GTDB): domain Bacteria; phylum Myxococcota_A; class Polyangia; order JAAYKL01; family JAAYKL01; genus JAUVAN01. The sequence goes on from JAUXHN010000052.1 coordinate 11,320, forward strand.
AGCGACGGAATCGACACCGGATCGCGAAGCTCACCGAGGGCCTCCGCCGCCAATCTTTTCTTCTCGAGAGTAGACGTAGAGCTGGTTAAAACCGAGGCCACGTCCACGACAGCCCAGCGGTACTCGGGGAAAGACGCAAGCCCTTTCATCGCATCGATGGCCAGGGCCCTGATCTGCCTGTCGTTGTCGAAGATCCGCTTTGCCAGACCGGACAATGCCTCGGGCATGGAGATCTCCGTCAGCAGAAACACCGTGTAAAAACGCACTTCGGAATCCAGGCTGTCCAGCAACGGCAGCAAATGCGCCGTGGTGGATCTCCCAAACATCAACATCGTTCGCAGCAACGGGCCGTGCTGGCCCACCAGACGCAACTTGCTGGTCCCCTGGTAGCGGTCGAAGTTCAACGGTCCGGGAAAATGCTGGATAAGAACCCGCAAGGCATCGTCGCCGATACCGACAAGCAGATCGGCGGCAACCTCGTCGAAAGTTCCCAGGGAGAGCACTCGCTCCACCAGCCTGTCCACCTCTTCCCGCATGTCCACCTGAACGGATGAGGAAAGGGGCGACGGGAAATTATCCACATCGACCACCCGCTTGGGCTGTTCGATGGGATCCGCCTCCACGTTCTGCACTCTTTTGGGCTCCTCGAACCGCATGGGGTCTTCGGAGGCGAGCCCTGTGGAAACGACGTCCCTGGAATCGATCACTTCCACCCGCTTCACCAGATCGGGATCCGGCGTCACCGAATCAGACGCAACATCGTTCGAGGTACGGGGCGCTTCGGTGGTTCGCTCGGCCAGAGGAGTCGGCACCACCGGCTCGGCAGGGCCAGAGATCATCTTCGCGGGCGCTATCATGACAACCGCTTGCGGCTCCGGCGCTCGTCCTTTGTCGATGACCTCGTCCAACTTTTCCGGATCGCTCTTGATGTCGGCTGCGCTTGTGCTGCTCGCCCATCCGGAAAAATCCTTCTTGCGAGGCTCCACCTTGACGGAGGCAGCCTGCACTTTGACGGAGGCAGCCTGCACCTTGCCCTCACCGGAGATCTTGTTTTTTTCGTATTGGCTGTACTTCTGCTTCAGCAGGATCCTCTCGAAGGCCTGCCCCACCACTCTTCCGAAATCGGCGATTCTGGCGATCCTATTGGCTCGAACACCCCGTTGACCGGAATCTCCATAAAGCATGAGGATCACACGTCCGCGCAGAAAAACAGGTATCACCGCGCAGCTCTTCGGCGCATCGCGCCGAAGCGATGAGAGCAGATCCACGTCGGTCTGCGCGATCCCGGCGGGCCCGAGATGAAACCCCTGGGTTTCGAATACATTCTGAAACATTCCATCCTGATCGAGCGGCACACGGACATAACCCGCAGGCTGCGGCTCTTTCCCCCTGAAAACCAGCGTGCGTCCCTCCGCGATCTTGCCGTGAACCAGCAGCAACGCAGTGAAATCGAAGGCCTGGCTTGCGAAGGAGAAGAGAATATTCAGTATTTCGTCCCGACCTTTGGCAGCCTCCAACAACTCCGTCGCCCTGGAAAAACTGAGCTTCGGGGGCGCCGAAATCGGCTTGTCCTTTCGGATCTTCCGGGTTTGCCTGGTCGCATCAAAGGCATGACCCAGCGCCACGACCTTCCGGGTGCTCTCCTTTGAACCGGTGATGAACTTCATGGTGGATTCGTCCGGGCGCAGTGACTCGTTTTTGGATTCGATTACCAGCGCGGGCTCCTGACAGGTCACCGCCCCCCAATCTTCCGCCTCGTCAACCGCAGCCACAGGCGTTGCCTGGTCCTCGGACGGTGTCTGGGCGATCGGACTGGAATCGTCCGGTGGCTCGGGCACCAGCGAAGGCTGGTCCGGCACGAACTCGGGAGCCAACTTCGCCTGTATCGCAGCCAACCTCGCCACCATGGGAATACCGTAGAAACGATTGAGTGCCATCGCGAGGCGGAACTCCAGAACCAGATTCGGCTCGACCTTCATTCCGAACAACCGGGAAAGTTCATCGAGGGTTCCCCGGGGAACAGGACCGGAGGTGACCACTGTTACGACGTCGTCTTTAATACGCACGGGGATCACGCGCCGCTCGCTGGCGACCTTCCAGGGCAACATCTCGATGATGCTCGGCTCTGTTGAAAGCAAGTATTCCGAAGGAAAAACGGGGAGTCTCACGACGCGACCGAGGTATTTGGAGAGGACCACCTCATCGACGAGGTTCATCTCCAGAATGTTCGTGGCGAGGTCACCGCCGTAGATCACCTGACGCTGTAGAATTTGCTCCACGTGATTGACGCTCAGGATTAGATCTTGAACCAATAGTGAGCTTAACGCTGACATCGAAATTTGAGCTTATAGTACTGAAATCTTTTTGCTACTTGCTTTTTAAAAATCTAAACCGCTTACTCGAAACCTCCGGTTGAGGCCACGGATACCACAGCCGCTACAATGGCGGCGGTCTCTGTCCTGAGGATCAATTTGCCTGCGCCGACAGGCGTAAATCCCAGTTCGACGGCCAGCGCGATCTCCTCCTCCGTAAAACCGCCCTCGGGACCGACGGCAACGGTGATCGGCGCGGCCGCATTGTCGCCGAGCGCCCCCGCCAGGGACACCTTTGAGCCCTCCGGGTGAAGGATGAGCCTGGTCCCCTGCGGCGCCTCGCGCAGAGCGCGCTCGAGAATGACGACATCCTCGACGCTGACGGGCTTACCCCGCCCGCACTGTCTCACCGATTCCGCAGCGATACGACGCCACCTGTCCAGGCGGCCGACTCCCGGCTCGACGACCGATCGCTCGGTTGTCACCGGTTGTATCTGCGCAACACCTATCTCGCTGAGCTTGCGAACAACATCGTCGAAGATATTCCTCTTGGGCACAGCCACAATCAGCCGGACTGAAAATTCGTCGGGCTCGAGCTCGGTCTCATCCGTGATATCGAGAATCGCGGCGTCCCTCGAGATCTCCCGGATTCTGGCCAGGAAACCCCGACCTTCCCCATCCCGAAGCTCGACCTCGTCACCGGGCGAGAGACGCCGTACCCGGGAGACGTAGTGCAGCTCCTGTCCGGAAATACTGACTTCAACACGACCGCTCAGAGCCTGTTCGATGAAGATCCGCGTCATGTGACGCGCCTCAGGGAGACCGCCGCCCATCCATCGTCCTCGAGTACCCCGCCGCGTTCGAATCCCGGCCAGAGCCCCACGCACTCCTCCAGCTGATCGACGAGCAAACCGCTCAACAGGACTTCCCCTCCGGGAGCCACGATCGCGGCAATATCCCCGGCGTGCCGTTGAAAGGCCGCAAGATCGATATTGGCAACCACCAGCGGCCATTCCCCGTTGATATCGCGCGGAGTTCCCAGATACACCTCCACGGCGCCTTCCACGCCGTTGGCCGCAGCGTTTTCCCGCGTGGCGTTCATTGACTCCTCCTCGATGTCGATCCCCAGCACTTTTTCGACACCGAGCTTCACGGCCGCGATCGACAGGATCCCCGAACCCACGCCTACATCCGCCATTTCTGAGGGCAACAACCCTTCCATCGCCCTTGACTCCAGCATTCGCAACACCATCCGCGTTGTGGCGTGCCCCCCTGTCCCGAAAGCCTGCCCCGGATCGATCACGATGGTGGTCAGACCGGACTCGCGTGGATCCATCCATGGAGTGATCACCTGCATGGTCGCAAGCACGACCGGCTCGAAAAACGATTTCCAGCCGGCGCTCCATCCATCGTCGGACACATTCACAGGCGCGATCTCCAGTCCTCCCGACTCCTTTTGAAGCGCCTCCGAAGCCCGGCTCCGGGCAATCGGATCCGCAAACCCGGCGATCAATACGACGCGCCCTTCGCCGGTGGAGGTCATCGTGGTTTCATCTCTTGTCTCCACCGCCGACGCTCCGAGATCCTGCAGTACCCAGATCAACCGGGAGGCATGTTCCTCCGCGACGATAATGGAGAGACAGGGAGACCTCTGTTCTCTCATCTGTTCTTGTCCAGTTCGGCCCGTAGCCGGCCCACGAGTGTCCTCGCGGTCTGTCGCTCCTCCGAGTCGAGTCGGTCGACGACCTGTTCGAGGGTTTCGATGATATCCTCGACCGGCCAGTCGCGGGTCACGGCGAGGGACGCCGCCAGATGGTAGGTGCGACTCGGTCCCGGCGGATGCTGCGGCGCCACCAGACGATATCGTTCGAGGCTTTTCACTACCACCGCGGCTTCTTCCATGACCCAAGCGCAATCGGCCAGGGCCAGCAGAACACCGGGTTCATCCGGAGCCATTTCCGAGGCGCGCGTCAACCAGTGGTAGGCCCTTTTTTCGTCGAACAGTTTTTCCAGGTAGATTCTCGATGCTTCCACCAGGCGCGCAGCCCGGTCGGAGCCCTCGAGCATGTAGGCGAGCTTGCACAACAACTCGGCCCGCTTCTCGTGGCGTCCCGCCTCACCGTGCAGGTCCACCAACAACTTCAACGATTCGGGATCGCCGCCCGAGATCCTGTCCGCGTATTCGAGCCTCTCCATCGCCGCATCCGGCTCGCCGGAACGTTTGTGGGCAAGGCCCATTCGTCGATGCACCGACGCCTTGATCTTCTCCCGACCGACCTCCTCGATGAGATTCCGCCCCACCTCGATAACCTTTGCGTCGTACTTCGGACTGGTCAGGACCCGCATGAGCCCCTCAACGGCGCGCACCTGCCCCGGCTCCCTCCTCACAATTTCCTCGAAGATGGATCCGGCTTCTTCCGACCGATCCAGGTTCTCGGCCGTCCGGGCGCGCCATAACTCGATCTCCATGTTCCACTCTGTGGTTTCAATGACTGAAAGATATTTATCCAGCTGGTCCCATCGCTGCCTTCTGAAGGCAATGGCAGCGAGCATCATGTTGGCGCCCGGGTGTTCCGGCATGACGGAAAGGACGCGCTCGAAGGCGCCGACGGCGCCGTCCTCGTTGCCGAGCTTGTCATCCAAAATACGACCGAGGGCCATGGCGGTCCTCGCCACGTCGTCCGGGCCGGCCGCGAGGGTAAGCCGCTCCTCCATTCGCTTGACCAGCGCCTCCCATTCTCCGCGGCGCTCCAGGATATGAACCATCTTTTGCCAGGGATCCCCCTTGCCGGGATCCAGATCCATCATGGCCACCAGCCCCTCCACCGCGTCGAGATCCTGCCCCCGGGCAAGATCCAGATCCACTACTACTTCCAGAATCATCATGTGGTCAGGGATGTCCAGCAGATCCTCGCGCCCCTTCAACATGTCCAGCAGTTTCTCCAGTTCCTCTCTATCCTTCTTGGTATCCAGGAGCTTGACCAGGGAAACGATGCCAGCGGGATCCGGGTTGACACTTATGGCCTGACGCCAGATTTTCACGGCGTTGTCGTGGTTCCCCGCTTCCTGCGCCAGCTTGGCGGCGCGAGCGAGACGCCTCCCGTCCTTCATCGAGCCCCGGACGATCTCCGCGGCTACCTCGGCGGCTGCTCCCACGTCTCCCCTCGCCTCGAGCATGTCGATGAGTTCCTCCATCTCCACCTCTGGGAGCGCACCTGCGGCCCGCGCCGACAACATGTCCTCGACCGCGCCTTTCTCATTTCTCAGCCTTCCCCTCCGAATGGCTGCCCGCCTGCGTAACAGGCCGGGCCGATCCTCGCCGGGGGAGGCCTCGATGATCAGCGACAGCATCTCGTCGGCAATCTCCCACCTTTCGGATTGAATCGCCCGCTCCACGGCGCCGTTCAACAAGACGTCGCACTTGTCGAAACGCCTGGCCATCTCAAACAGAGCCGGCAGATCGTCCGGCGCAAGCTTGAGGCCCTTGCGCAGGGGCTCGCGCGATCCCTCCCGATCTCCCGACATCCAGCGAAGCCCGCTCAGCTCAAAGAGGGCGCCCGCCCTTGGCGAGGGCGCCATGAAACGCTCCACCTGATCCAGGCAGCTCGCGAGCAAGGAGAGATCCTCCTCTTCACGCGCAATCCGAAGGATTCTCCGGGCCAGATCGCGCCCATCCTGCGCGTCCTCCGTAACGCTCAGCACTCCCAGAAGCGCGTCGATCGCTCCTGTGCGATCTCCCAGATGATCAGCGAGAGTCTCGGCCAGCTTCGCCAACCGATCGCGCTCCCGATCTGCATCTTCCTCCTGCGCGGATCCCAGCAACTCGGCCAATTCCCCGTGCCGGCTCATTTCCTCCAGTTGAACCGCCAGCATCCTCCTCGACGCGTCGTCCGTGGACACAAACTCCTTCAACACCGCAACCATCTCCTCGAACGCGCCACATCTCCTCAGGGCGCCGGCGAGCATCCGTGCAGACTCCGAGTCGGGAGAGATCCCGTGGGCAATTCGAAGCGCGGCAGCAGCGTCCTCGTGAAGGCCCTCGGCGGAAAAGAAATCCGCCGCCCTCTTGAGATCGGCTATTCCCAGATCCCCTTCTTCCGCAAACCGGACGAGCCCCCGGGCCAGCTCGCTCCTGTCACCGGACCTCTCCAGAGTTTCGATCAGGGCTTTCCTCGCCTCTTCGTGTTTGGGATCGATCTCCAGCAGGCGCTCGAGCATCTCGCGAGCGTTTACGTTGTCGCCTACCTTGTTTCCGTAGATATCCGCAGCCAACATGAGGAGATCGATGGAATCCCGGGCGTCGGCATTCTCGGCGACACGCTCCAGGATCCGGGCCGCCTCCGTGCTCCTCTCCAGGCGAACCAGCGACCTCGCCGCAGCCATCGCAGCCCTCGTTCGAAGCTCAACAGGGCCAGAACCCGCTATCGTCGCTGCCTCCAGCGCCGCCGGATAATCCTTCATTTCGAGTGCGGTCTGGGCCTCGCCGAGAGCGGCGACGTACGTCTCATCCGCCCCGTGCTCTCTCCTTGCGGCGACGTAGAGATCCCTGGCGGTCGCGTGGTCTCCCGACTTCTGGTAAAGGGTCGCCATCTCGATAAGCGCCCGGCACCTGTCCTCGCCGGGGAGATCAGGAAGGGCCTTCCTCATCAGGTCAGCGGCGCGGCCCGACTCGCCATCCTTCGCGAGGATCGCCGCCCTTCGAGCCATGAGAGCAGCCGCGTCCGAACGCCGGCCCGATGCCAACAGATCGCTCTCGAGGGCCTCCAACTGCATCTCCATTTCATCGGAACCGCCGAGCCTCCCGAGGGCGTCCACAAGCCCCTTCCTCGCCTCGAGGATGTTCTGGTCCTCGTCCAGCGCCTGCCGGAACCATTTTGCGGAGGCCTGCGGATTCTCGAAGGCTGTCAGCTCGAGGGACCCGATCTCCGTGGCAATGGCCGCCCTTCTGGCAGGCTCCGTGCAAGTTTCGAAACGCCTGCACAATGTTGTCTTGAGCCGGGATTGCTCTCCAGCCTCACGGCACGCATCGATGAAGGCGTCGAGGAGATCCTCCCGCTCGGGGTGCCGTTCGAGGGCTGTCTCCAGGGTGGACACCGCCGCCTCCACCTCGCCGGCCTTGATCCTCGCCCTGTTCAGGGCCAGCACATTCTCGACGGACGGTTCGGAGACGAGTACGCGCTCGAGGGATCTGGTCAACTCCACCCATCTGCCCTGCCGCTCCAGCATGTCCCGCATGAGAACACCGGCGGAGTTTTCACTCTGTTCGAGGTTCATGGCCGCGCGGATCCACTGCTCTGCGGCCTTCGCGTCGTCGAGCTCCTCAAAATAGATGCGGGCCAGGTCCAGCGCGGTCTCGCCCCAGGAAAAATCCGCTTCCGTCGGTCGCGCTCGCGACAAGGCAGCCTCGAACACATCCGCCGCATCGGCAAACTGGCCCAGACCGGCAAGCGCGGTAGCCAGGTTTACCATCGTCGCCGGCGGCCGTGTTTCCCCGTGGGCGGCAAGCGCCTCCCGCAGCCGGGGAACCGCCAGCTCCGGCTCGCCACGGCGCATCCATATTTCCCCAATCGCCTCCATGGCTCGAGCCGCTCCCGCCTGATCTCCCGCCTCGATGGAGATCTTCTCCAGACGTTCGAACCTGGAGATGGCCCGACGATCGTCACCAGCGCCGGCCAGGGCTTGCGCCAACCCCCACATGATCTCGTTGCTGCCCGGCTGCGCGAGGGCCGCGCGCTCCAGGTGCTTCACCGAGGCTGCGGGATCCCCCAGTTTCCGAAGGAGGAGCTCACCGATCTTCGCGTGGGCCCCGGCCCTGCTTGCCGGAGTCCTGTGCACCGCGATCCACCGGGAGATCAATCGGTCGACCATGTCCTTCCTGCCTGCGGCGGCGCCGGTCTCGATGAGCGCGAACAACGCCCGTGAATCTTCCCGTCGAGCGGCGAGGGCTCCCTCGAAGAACGTTATTGCGCGATCGGGATCTTCCTCCCTCACGAGCTCGCCGAGGCGGAGCCCCGCGGCCAGACGCTCCAGGGGAAAGGACGACTCCTTGAGCATCTCCAGCGCATTTGTCTCCGCCGTGATATCTCCCTCCAGAGCCGCCCCGTGAGCGACCACCGCCAGGATGTCGGTCCTTTGCCCACGCCTGGCCAGCGCATCCGATGCCACCGCCCTTGCCGTATCCCTCATCTGCGGATCCATCACGTCGATCATCGCGAGGCGAGCCGCCGCTACCGGGTTTTCCGGCTCCCGTTCCAGGAGTCGGGCATAGGACGCGCGCGCCTCTTCCAGCTCACCGACCCCCAGCAGCCTGTCCCCTTCCCGGGTGAGCCTCAACTCCTCCAGCCTTCGAAGGCGGCTCATTCCCACCTCTCCTACATCCGCGTCGCCACGCTCGCGCCGCAGGTCGGCCCCGTTGAATTCGAGGACTACCCGGTCCGGTTCGAGATCCAGTCGAACGAGCGCCGCATCGGAGTAATCCGGTAGCCGCCAGCCCCGCCCCGGGAGGATCGCCATCAGCGCCTCCTTCAGGGGATCCGGCGGGCGAAACCCGACTCCCTCGAGCCTGGCGCCCGTCACTTCCCGGAGCACCGTTCCCGCAACCAGGAGAAGAGACATGGGGACCGGACCGTACGCCCTCGGCTCGTCCATCAGGAGAGACGGCAAGCGCTCCTCCCCGGAGGGCAACAGACGAAAACTGAAGGGAACGCGGGATCCCTCGGGGCCGTATTCCAGGAGAACGCTGATGCAATCTTCCTCGAAGGAAATTATGGGGGAGTCGATCCAGTCCAGGCCGCGGAGCTTCGTGCCAAGAATCTCCATCAACCCATCGAGGCTCACGGTCATTACCAGCCTCGACAGTTTCAACCGTCGGTCCCGAAGACCTCTTACACCTCTGGAAACATCAAACGGAAACGCTATCTGCGGGATGTTCATCTCCAGCAGGTCCACTGTGACCGCCGGGGAAATCTTTTCGTCGTTGAGGCACAGTACGCCTCGCCCGCCGGAAAAATGCATGGAGAACCCATCGTTGTCCGGGCTCTCGGACTCCACGGGCGAACCTTTCGGAGGCCCGCCGCCTTTTACACTGTCGCTCCCTATGATCTTCAAACGTCGCTTCATATTTTCTTCTTTACAAGCACGTTATCGTATCACAGAGCAAACGTTAATAAATCATTGGGATCTCGCGGCGTCGGACGGGTCAAACATTGGAATTAGTACATTTGTCGAAAAACAACCATCGGGGTAAGCTTTCCGTTTCTTCTTGAAGGAGAAGACATGGTGGAACGGCCTGAAATGAAAATGTGGAAGATAGCTGCCGCCGCGGCGTTCTTCGGGGTGTGTGTCGTTTGCGCGCTGGTGGCTGCCACGCCGCGCTCGGCCAGCCCCTATCACAAGCTCTCGTTGTTCGCCCAGGTCCTGTCGACCATAGAGCGAGGATACGTCAAACCCATCGACGGCGAAGAGATCATCGTCGGCGCGGTCAAGGGGATGGTCAGAACACTGGATCCACATTCCACGTACCTCACTCCCGCCGAGCACAGGGCGCTGCTCGCCGATCTGCGCGGGGAATTCGAGGGGGTCGGTCTGGAGGTCGGGTTCAAGGACGACATCATGACCGTCATCGCCCCCATTGTGGATTCTCCCGCCGAGAAAGCCGGACTCCAACCCGGAGATCAGATTTTCAAGATCGAGGGAAAACCCACCAAGAACATGAGCCTCGACGATGCGGTTCTGCTCATGAGGGGAAAGATCGGAACAGAGGTAACGGTGACCATCCGCAGGCCGGATGAAAAAGAACCGTTCGACGTCACCCTCGTGCGGGACGTCATTCACATTACGAGCGTCGTCGCGGATCTCATCGCGCCCGGATTCCCCCACATCCGGGTTCGCGGCTTCCAGGACGGCACCTCGTCCGAAGTCAAGGACGCCGTCAGTCGACTTTCCGTCGAGGGCGGGGGGCTCGACGGCGTGCTCCTGGACCTTCGGCGAAACCCCGGCGGCACGGTTGAAGAGGCGATACGAGTGTGCGATCTCTTCATCTCCTCCGGCATAATCCTGAGCACGCGAGGACGCGGCGAAATCATCATCAGCGAGGATCGCGCCCACAAGAGGGGAACAATCGCCGACGTGCCTATGGTGGTGCTCATCGACGGCGGCAGCGCCTCTGCAGCGGAGATTGTCGCGGGTGCCATCCAGGATCACGGTCGCGGCCTCATCGTGGGAACCAGGAGCTTCGGCAAGGGATCCGTCCAGAGCATCTACCCGCTCGCCGACGGATCGGGCCTCAAACTCACGGTGGCGCTCTACTTCACCCCGCAGGGTCGCGCGATCCAGGCCTTGGGGGTAACCCCCGACGTGGTAGTGGGATCCCGCAACGCCCCGGAGCCCGACGAGGAGACGCTGCTGCTCCAGAAGATGCCCGAGGAACGCGAGTTACCGGGCCACCTGGATAACGGCGACGAGGAACCTCTGCGGGAAGACGAACCCGAGATCGACGACTATCAACTCAAGACCGCCTTCCAGTTGCTTCGCGGACTCTCCCGCCTGAGAAAGGCCGGGGCTGCCAGGCGCAAACCGTCCTCATGACGCACCCGCGAGTAATTGTCATCGGCCTCGATTCGATTCCCCCCGCCCTCGCCTTCGAGCTGTTCGCTGATCGGATGCCGTGCCTCACGCGGTTGCGCAACGAGGGCGTCTGGGGGCCGTTGCGATCGACGGATCCGCCCATCACGATCCCCGCATGGGTCTCTATGACGAGCGGGCGGGATCCGGGCGACCTGGGGATCTACGGGTTCAGGATGCGCAAGCCGGACTCCTACGACCTGGACCTGGTATCCCACGGCGATCTGAAGTACCCGCGATTATGGGATCTGGCCGCCGCCGACGGTTTGCGCTCGTCGGTGGTGTCGGTTCCTCTCACCTATCCCCCCTGTAACACGCCGGGGATAGACATGACGAGCTGCTTCCTCACACCATCGAGCGACAGCCGATGGGCCTCGCGCGAATCCCTCCGGTCGGATCTCGAGAGTCGTTTCGGTCCGTACATCGTGGACGTGGAGAGCTTCAGAACCGAGGACAAGGCGAGCATCGCGAGCGATTGCAGGGATCTGACGCGCCAGCATTTTCGGATTTTGCGGCATCTGATCGCCACGAGAGAGCCCGCCTTCGCCATGATCGTGGATCTGGGTCCGGACAGGTTCCATCACGCCTTCCTTTCCGCCATCATGCCGTCCCATCCCCGGCACGATCCCGCCGGCCCGTTCGCCAAAACGGGCGGGGACTACTACGAACTGCTGGACTCGGAAATAGCTTCCACTCTGGATCTCGCGGGTCCTGACACTGTCGTGATGGTGGTCTCTGACCACGGGGTGCGCCCGTTACTCGGGGCGGTATGCGTCAACGAACTGCTTCTAAAAATGGGATATCTCGTCTTGAAGGAGATGCCCGACGAGCCCACTCCCCTGAGCGGTTGCCGTGTGGATTGGGCGCGAACGCGCGCCTGGGGAGAAGGCGGCTATCACGCCCGGGTGAACCTCAACGTTGTGGGCAGGGAGCCCGAGGGCATAGTTTCGTCACAGCAAGTCCCAAAAGAGCTTCTGGAACTCACGTCGATCTTCCGTGATCTCAAAGGCCCCGACGGAGAACCCATGGACAATCGGGTGTTCACCCCGTCTGAGATCTACAATAGCCCCACGGGTTATCCTCCCGATCTCACTGTCTACTGGGACTCACTCTCCCGTCGCTCCGTGGGAACCGTCGGACACGGCGCGATCCACACCGCCGTCAACGACACCGGGCCGGATGACGCCAACCACGATCCGGAGGGGATCTTCGTGATGCGGGGAGGCAAAAACAAACCGCGCGGACGCATCGAAGGGCTGCGGATCGCCGACGTCTTCGCCACCGCCCTCGACGCCCTCGGCATTGTCCCACCCGAAGGAACCGCCGGGAAATCCGTTCTCAGGTTTTAGAATCCCGCGCAGGATCTAGTCACAGCCGCACTCCTCGTACTCTTTTTCGCATTCTTTGAGCTCCCACATATTGCGGCAGAAGTAGTCGTGAGCCGTACCTGGGGTCAGCACCACGCCATCGGGGCAATCTTCTTCCCAATTAAAGGGTTCACCGTCATCGGGATTAATCAGATTTTCGAGTTCCTCACTGTAATTGTCGATACACGCTTGCAATTCATCACAGTCTCCGCAGTCACAGGCTGCAAGGGTGAAAATGGTTATAACTACAATTATCAGTATCTTCATTTGGGGACTCCTCTGGTGTCCGACGGGCCCACGCTAATGCATTGGCCGTACTCGTTGCATTCCCAGTACAAGCCGTGTATCTGCTCGCACTGCTGGTTGGTGATGCAGTCCTGCTGGCAAGTGTTGTTCACATCGCAATAGAAACCCACGGGGCAACCGGTATCGGGCCCGTCTCCGTCGCACTCCGGATCGGACGTGCTGTCGGTGTCGGACATTCCGGCGTCCCCACCATCAC
>JAUXHN010000061.1 GCA_030621515.1 Deltaproteobacteria bacterium
AGCAAGGACGGAAAGTATACATTCCTCGTTGTCATCCCATCCATCAAGTTCTCCGATATGAAGACGGGCAGGAAGGTGCTCGATGACATCGAGAAGGTAGTCGAGGAACTGGATCCAGCGTCCCGAAACATCGAGGTGAAGTACGCGGGCAATCTGAAGGTGGTTCAGGAACAGCACCTCACCATGAGCTCGGACCTGCGCAACGCCTCGATTCTCGCCCTGATATGCGGCATACTCATTCTCGCCGGGTTCACCCGTCGCGTATCCGCTCCCCTCATCATCGGCTCCGCTCTGGTCTCCGGCGTGGCCTGGACATTCGCCCTGGCGAAGCTTTTCGTCGGCCACGTGAACATCATCACCGGGTTTCTCGCAGCGGTGCTGATCGGTCTTGGAATTGACTTCGGCATCCATCTTTTCGTGCGATTCCGCGAGGAATCCCTCCGTCCGGGTGTTTCCATCTCCGAAGCGGTCGTCGCCTTCGTGAAAGGCACGAGCGCCCCGGCCCTCACGAGCGCCTTCACCACCGCCGGCGTCTTCTTCTCTTTTGCCATCGCCGACTTCAGGGGGTTTTCAGGATTCGGGCTCATCGCCGGAATCGGGGTCGTCATGACCCTGCTGTCGAGCTTCCTGATCCTCCCTCCCCTCCTCTATCTCTTCCATCGCAATCGAAAACCGGCTCCACCGAGCGCCCCCAAAGACCCTCACTCCATCGGCCATTCCAGGATCTCCCGTCCCTTTGCCGTCGGCGCCGTCGCGGTCATCGGCCTTGGCGCCATCTACGGTCTCATCCACGTGACTGACGTCCCTTTCAGGAACAACTTCAAGCAGCTGAGGGGGAAATCCGAAGCGACCGAGTTCTTCGAGTACGTGGACGAAAACCTGGGAGCCAGCTTCAACCCGGCGGTCTTCCTTTCCTCCTCCGTCAAGGATGCGGCAATGATCGAAGAAGCCGCCCTGAAGATACGGGACAAGGGATTGTCGAACGGCAAGGCATCGCGCATGGGGAAGGTGGTGTCGGTGTCAAACCTCCTCCCTTCGGACATCGACGCCCATTCCAGATACATTGCGCAACTGGAACGGATCCTGTGGGATCCCAAGCTCGACAAGGCCGCGGAAGAAGGCGGCCACCGGGCGGACAAGCTTAACGAAGCGAGACGGATGGTCAGAATCGTTCCCTGGGAAGTAAAGGATCTGCCGGATACGGTTCGCCGCCGTTTCACGACCCTGGCCGGTGACAAATACATCACCTACGTCTGGCCGTCCGAGCGCAATGACGCCGACTACCAGGCCGCCGCGTGGGAGGAGGAACTGAACGACCTCTCCTCGAATCTCGAGGACGCGGGGGTCAAGCACAATATGGCGGACGAGACCCTCATCGTGGCATGGATCTACCGTCTTATCCGGGCAGACGGACCGCCCTTGCTCGGCGCGGCTGCCGCGCTGGTCTTCCTTATTCTATTGCTCGATTTCCGAAGCTTCAAACGCGCGCTCCTTGTCGCATTCCCCCTCTCGGTGGGAATGATGATGTTCATCGGGGCGCTCTATTCCATGGGTATGGAGCTGAATATGTTCAACATGGTGGTGATACCCAGCATCATCGGCATCGGGATAGACAACGCTGTTCATATCTATCATCGCTACCTGAACGAAGGCCCCGGCTCGGTGACCCTCGTCGTTCGAACTACGGGAGCGGCCACATTCCTGGCCTCGTTGACCACTGCGGTGGGCTTCGGGTCGAGCATGATCTCCCACAACGTCGGTTTGCAAACCCTCGGTTCCACTGCGGTCATGGGGATCACCGCCACCTTCATCGCTGCGGTTGTGTTCTTCCCCGCTTTTCTGTCTCTCGTGGAGAGGCCTACTCGATAATGTAGTCCTCGCAAAACTCCTCGGCGACAAAATCGTTTATTGTATCCGCTAAGGAGAGAGAAATGCCTACCTGGTCGATGTCAAAGACGCTGCCGGAGGTGGCGTTTGGGATGGGAGACTGGCCGCCCCAGTCCGTGAAAAAGCCGGGCTCCACGTTAATATTTCCAGTCATCCCGCCCAGATGAGCCGCAAAACTCGCAACGCGGATCGTTCCGGCCTGAAGAGTGGCGATGGTTCCCGCGTAGTTGTTCTGAACCTGGATTCCGCTCGAGAAAGAGGACGGCGTTTCGAGAAATGTATCGTCGGTGGCGTGGATGATCACTCGCAAAGTGGTCTCCGCGTCCCGCCACTGGTACTGGTCGGCCGCCGCCGCCAGCGCATCGAGAGTGTTCTCGGGCCAGTCCGTGTTCGAGGCGGCGGACTGGGTCTGCTGGTTGCTGGAGGTGAATGTATACCAGCTATTGAAGTCGGCCTGGAGTTCCGCTGCGGACGCATAGGGCGTGGAGCCGTCGTTCGCCACCAGATAGTCGTCAACGAACACCACCAGCCCGAAGAAGACGTCGTTTTCCTCGGGGGTGAGGTCGTTCGCCGCGGTCCATATCCCTGCGATATCCGCCTCGAGCTCGTTGAGCATCATGCTCATGGATGTGGAAACATCGAGCACAAAGACAATATCGATCCCCTCGTAGCAGTCTTCCGTGTCCGTATCCCCGTCCGTGTCAGAATCGGAGTCCGAGTCCGTATCCGAGTCGGAGTCTCCATCCGTATCTCCGTCACTATCCCCATCTCCGTCGCTATCCGCTACCCCGAAACGATCGTCGCCATCATCTCCGCATCCCGAATTGACGAGACCCACCGATACCGAAATGATCAACAAGGAGAGCATTGGGCAAAGCACAGATTTCATCGTTCTCTCCTTTTCATCATTACAACATTAGGATAACCAATTCGATGGGTTTGTTGTGGAATATAATGAAGAGCAACACACAATCATGCCTCCCGCGGGGCGACGTCGGATGAGCCTTGTGCACAGGTGGCCGGCTCTACTGATTTTTCTGATTCTCGTGCCCTGTTGTCACGGAGCCGGTTCGATGGATCTTGCCCATTCTTATCGGCTCGGCCCCGAGGATGCCCCGGTGGAGGTCGTCGTGTTCTCCGACTTCCAGTGCGCTTTTTGCAAGCGGGCCGCAGCGGAGATGAGACGCATCAACACCAGGCGCCCGGGGCGTGTGAAATTCTATTTCAAGCACTACCCATTGTCCTACCATCCCCAGGCGATCAACGCCGCGCGGGCATCGCAGGCCGCCGGGATCCAGGGCAAGTTCTGGGAGATGCACGACATCCTCTATGCCCACGCGACCGAATTGAACGACGATATCTACGCGGATCTCGCGACGCGGCTCGATCTCGATGTGAAACGCTTCAACGCCGATATGTCGTCGCAACGGACCGCGGACGAAGTGTCGGCCGATCGCGCAAAGGGGGAAGCCCTCGGTATCGACGGAACCCCGTACTTCTTCATCGACAGGATACCTTTTCACGGATCTTACCTCGATCTGGAGCAGGCGATCCTTCGGTCGCGACGATGAAGCGGACCAGGGCGTGCGCGGGGATCCTTCTGGCCGTGCTGTGGTTGCTCGTGGTGATGCAGGCGAGTGCCCGGCGTGTTGATTTCGGCAGGTCGTACTCGCTCGGAGCGCACGGCGGTGTGAGGGACAAGGAGCACTGGAACGCGGGGATGCAGGCCCTGACCCTCCACGGCCCGGGTGATTCGGGTTACATCCTGTTCCACATGGGTACAGGCCTGGACGCGGGGTACGCCAGGATGGGAGACGCACACCAGATCCGGCTGGTCGGGATCTCCGAGATACTCTTCTTCCTCGTGTTCGTGCAGATCGGAGCAGGCGCCGCCATCGATCTGGAGCACCCATCGCGCACCGGGGCTGACCTCGTACTCGTGCCGGGCCTGAGAATTTTTCTCGGCGACGAGTACCAGTCCCCCGCCCTGTCGGCCGGCGCGCGACTGGACTGGATCATCGGCCGTCGCTTCGAGTTCGTGCCGAGCTTTTTTGCGTCGATATCATTTCACTTCAACGCCTGGTAATCTCTTACTGCTTCCAAGGGTGCCAGACACATTTTTTAGGCGTGCTTTAGGGACAGAGATTGCCACTCAGCAAGTTAACCTTCCAGATGAGCATAAGCACCTTATCATCTTAATATTGATTACTTTTCCAGGAGTGTTCAAGAGTGCTACTTCCCAAGGGTGCCAGACTCATTTTTTACGACGAACCACGTGCCTCATGCTCCACCTTTCAAAGAAATCACTCCCAGTAACCATAACAAGCGCACAGGTCGAAACCTGCAAGACAGGGAAACACATGACCGGCAAGTACGTCCTTGACACAATCCGCTGCGGTCTGCTCGTCACTGCTGTCAGTGACAACCTGGCTTGCGTTCCCGTCCTGGTCAATTTTGATAACGAATTCGCCATTATCCCAATTCACCGAGCATCCTGAATCCAGAACGATAGAGATGAGTTCGCCCAACTCGTGGCCGGATTGTCCTTCCACGGAAAAACGGCCATTGTATTGATTGCCGAGACAATTGACCTTGGCATTCTCGACGATCTGGGTCAACTCGGCTGACGGAGCAGGTATGTCGCCGCACATCATGAATCCGCCCCACCAGCAATATTCAACTACCCATTCCAGCGTAGGCGGGCCATCGTCTTCGGGGACAAGTATCAATCCGTTGAAGCACGGGTCGGCCTGGGAAACGGCACCCGTCAACTGCTCTTTCTGATCCTTGATTTCCTGGATATCGCATTCAGGGTCACAATCGGCGCCGATTCCCTGATCGGGAGCTACACCCGTGCCTTCATCGACAGTTCTTACACACCTGATCTCCCAATGCCCATCGGGATCCACGGCGATAACATGGCCGTATGCGAAATCGATAATCCAGATCTCAAAATCCTTTTGAAGCGAGATGCTGGAAGACCACAACAACATGTGCTCGTCGTCGAATTCCGCATTGAGTTCGTGATCCCAGAACAGTCCATCCTTTCCGGGTCCACACAGAAATGCGCAGCCATAACATTCTTCCGTCCATGCGCTCTGAATACTCTCGACGGCTATCGGACACGCACCTCCTGTTGCAGTCGGTTGACAACCACGCACCAGCCCTCGCAGTTCATGGATATCCGGCAGACGCCAGTCGTCCTCTTCTCCCAGTTCGAGTTGATTGCAGTAGTCGACGGCTTCATGGAAATAGAGACCCCAACTGTTTTGCGGATCCTGCCAACACAGTCCGGTCGACTCGTCGTACCAACCATCCGAGCAGCCCGGGACCAACTCCGTGTCGCTGCCCGAATCGTGTTCAGACGCACTCTTTCCGTTCGAGCACGAGCAATTGGCGCAGCACATCAGCAGGCCAAGATACATCAGTGGTTTAAGCACGTTGCAATCCCCTTCTGGCCGCCGATCGTCGACCACTCTTCAATTATAGTGGAAACATCTCGTCTACAGTGTTGAAAAAAGCGAATCTTGACCCGGTCACCCCCCTGCCCTATTTCTGATTGATGATCCGCAAACACTTCCACGTTGCGTTCCTGGCCCTGTCGGTGCTGCTCACCGCACCGGCGGTCACCGCAGCGCGGGACGATTCCATCGACGATCTCATGAGAAAGATCAGGAAGAACCCCGGCGGGCTGGACGCGGAGCTGCGCGTCATCGAGGTGTTCGGCAAATGGGAAACCAGGGACCCCAAAATCGTCATCGAGGCCCTACAAAAGATCGCGGCCTTGCCCAGGATATCTTTTACCGCGCGGGAAAGAGCCGCCCATCTCCTTGCGACGGCGCGGCTTCGAACGGGAAACCCGAAGGTTGCTCAGGAAAGCTACGACAAACGCGGATTCATCTCCCAATGGAAGGTGCTCGGCCCTTTCGACAACGATGGCGGCACCGGGCTTGGCGTCGATCGTCCGCTCCTCGAAATCGCGTCCGGCCCCATCGACACGTCCCTGGAATACGACGGCGTGGACGGTCCGATCCGCTGGAGAAGCGCGCCGCGGGAGATATCCTCGTTCGGCTACACCCATCTTGACTCAATGGTCGCGGGAAAAAGCGTCTGCGTGATCGCCTCCACCACAATCGTTTCCGACCGCGCGCGCAGGAGCACCCTCCTCATAGGTACGAGCGGGGCTTTTCGAGCCTATTGGAACGGGACAAAAGCCGACGCGGACGACAAGTATCGAGGCAGTGACCCGGATCGGTTTTCCGCCCCGATAAAAGTAAAACGCGGCGAGAACCGGCTGGTCGTCAAGGTGTGCTCGGACGAGACCGGAGCCATGGGCATCCACGCGCGCATCGCCCCGCGAGGGAGGAAACCCGGGGGATCCTCAATCCGGAAGTTCTTCCGTCGCGCTTCCGCCAGGAACGCCCGCCCCTCCCACATGGCGGCCGCGGCCAGGTACGCGCTGGATACAAACGCTCTACACCCATCATCGCACCGCGCGCGGGATCTCGCCCGTACAGCCTGCGAGAGATCCGGCCTACCGGAACACTGCCTCACCTGGTGCGCTCTCGCCCTCGACAGAAACGAGCGCATCCTCGCCGTCACGCAAGCCCTGGCCTCATCCCCGAATCACGTACCGTCCCTGCTGGCGCGCGCGCAACTGGAACGTAAAGGACCCGGCATCTACCGCGCACGCAGGCTCGCAGAAAAGGCGTTGATCCTCGAACCTGAAAATCTTGAAGTAAAAATGCTCATGATCGAGATCACCGCCGACGAGGGCTTCCCCCTCAAGGCCTACCGGGAAGCCGCGAAGCTGGCAAAGGGCAACCGATCGATCCCGGGGCCCATGTCCCTTGCCGCCGCGAAGGCCGAGTCCGCGGGTATCACGTCCGCAGCGCTCGATTTCACACAAAAGGCATCGAAGACGCTCTTCGACCGGCTGCCTTTACACGAGACTCTCGCCACGGCCGCCCTCGCGGGCAACCGAACCGACGAGTTCCACCGCGAACTTGAGGCAATCCTCATCCTGGGTTCGCACGACCGCGACACCCTGTGGGAGGCGGCCTCGCTGCTCGAGGGGGCCGGCCTCGAGGAACGGGCCCGGGATACACTGGAACTGGCCCACACCATTTGCCCTTCGGACGCAGACGCACTGCGCAAGCTCGGGCTCTTCGGGCTTCGCCGTGGAGATACAAAGAAGGCCATACGGTATCTGGAGAAGGCCCGGCTCTTGCGGCCACAGGACGCATGGCTGGCAGACTACCTGGATCACCTGAACCCGACGCCCGGCTTCGAAGTTCCGTTTGTGGTCTCCAGTGAGGAGTTTCTATCCGAATGCGCGAACGGCAAAGACGGTGAGGACGCGCGATACCTGGTGGACTCCACGGTGGTGCGGGTCTTCGAAACGGGCCTGTCGTCGAGATTCACCCAGGTGGTGGTGGTGGTGAACACCGTGGAAACCGCTCGAAGCTGGCGTCGGTTCTCGATCCAGTATTCCCCTTCGACCCAGCGGGTGAAGGTGATCCACGCTCGCGTCTTTCACCCGGACGGGACGGTCGAGAACGCCGTCGGACGAGGGATCGTGCCCATCGCAGAGCCGTGGTACCGGCTGTACTACGACATCGAGGCGGAGGTGATCGAGCTCCCGCCCCTTGAGCCGGGCGACGTGGTCGAATACTCCTATCGGGTGGACGACACGGCCAATCGCAACGTGTATTCCGACTATTTCGGAGATCTGGTCTTCATCAACGACCTGCATCCCAAGACCCTCTGGCACTACAGCTTGATCATTCCCAAATCCCGGCATATGGAGATCCGCGAGCCCCTCGTGCGGCATCTCGTGCACAAGTCTCAAACGAGGGGAGACACCCTGGTTGAATCCTTCGAGGCAACCGAGGTGCCGGTGATCCCCAGAGAGGCCGACATGCCCGGGACAACCGCCGGAACCGACTACATTCACGTGTCGACCTACCGCTCTTTCGAGGACCTCGGTAACTGGTACAGGGGACTCGTGCGAAACCAGATGCTGCCGGACGGGAGGATCACACAGAAGGCTCTGGAGTTGACGAGATCCGCTACGGACGACGCATCCAGGGTCGCCGCAATTTACGGCTGGGTGGTCACCGCCACGCGATACGTGGGTCTGGAGTTCGGAATACACGGATACAAACCCTACCGCGCATCCCTGGTGGTTTCCCGCGGGTTCGGTGACTGCAAGGACAAGGCATCGCTGCTGGTGACGATGTTGCGCGTGGTCGGAGTAGATGCACAGTTCGCGCTTGTCCGGACACGTTCCCTCGGAAAGATGGATCGCTCGCCGGCTTCACTTTCCGTGTTCAATCACGCCATCGTCTTCGTACCCTCTCTGGACCTCTGGCTGGACGGCACTGCGGAGCACCACGGAACCGCCGACTTCCCATTCGAGGACCAGGGCGTGACGGCCCTGCGGCTCTCGACCGACGGTGTGAAGCTGGTCACCACACCTACCCTCGACGCCTACGGTAACACCAAGAACGAGATCATGACCGCCTCCCTTTCCCCCGACGGAGAGGCTGCGCTCCAGGCAGAAACGGAGGTCAAAGGCGCGTACTTCGCCCCGGGGCTGCGCAGGGAGTTCGAAGCGGAGCACAGCCGACGGGAACGTTTCGAGCGCGCACTCGTTCGCGTGTTCCCCGGCGCCTCTCTGACCGATCTGCAGTTTCAATCCATGGCCGATCTGGAATCGCCGGTGCGATACTCCTTCTCGGCCGTGGTTCCCCACTTCGGCGCCGTTCAAAACGACCTCATTAAAATCCCTTTAGACGGGGGCCTGGATCTGGCCGATCGGTATGCCAGAACACCGCGTCGAACACACGATCTGATCGTCGGACCGAGTCGGACTCATTCACGCAAGATCACGGTCACGATCCCGAAGGGCCACGATATCGCGGATCTTCCCCAGGCGGTTCAACTGGAAACCGATTTCGGCAAGCTCGAGGTGGATATCACCAGTAAGGGCGACCGAATAGTGATCGACCGCCGGTTCGAGCTCTCGGTCCATCGGGTAACGACCGCGGATTACCCACGCTTCATAAAATTCTGCCGGGCCGTGGACGAGATCCTCGCGGCACGGATCACCTTGAAGAGGAAGAGATGAGACGCATCCTGCTCATTGCCGTTTGCGCCCTCGCCTCATGCGGTCCCGCCCTGCGAGGCCCTGGCTCCTTCTCGGATCGCCTGTCCCGCGCACAGCGGGCCTACCTGGCTGACGGCGATCAGGACAGGGCACAGTCCGAGCTCGAAGCGGCCCTGGCCGCCGATCCGACCTCCCCGCAGGCTCACTTCCTCCTCGGAGATCTCCTCGACGTCACCGGACGCCCGGCGCAAGCCCTCGAACACTATCTGCGCGCGCTGGAGGAGACCCACCTTTCCGGCGACGGACAGGACGAGGCCGTCGCTGCCGCAATGGGGGTGGTGGCTATTCGAAATCGGGTGGAGGCGTTCAACGACATTTTCAACGCTTTCTGGAACGAGCGCGCGAACCGGCCGGGCAAGTTGCCCCCGGAGGCGCTTTTCCAGCTGAGAAATCTGATCTTCGGAATCGCGCTCAGATCCGATGACGCGGATGCTTCCGCCGAGCTCCTCGAGGACACCGGATGCCTGACAAGCTGGATGACCGCCGGATCCTTCGGACCGTTCGTATGGGAGACCTTCGACGATGAACGGTTGAGGATCGAGATGACTGATCCTCTGCGCCCCTGGCCGGGCATCGTCGATCTCGGGCCCGGTCGCGGCAGATCTTCCGTGAGGCGGGAGCGCGCCAGAACCTGCACCGTCTCCACCGGAGATCGGACAAACTCGACGGAGGGCGTCAGCTGGTCGCGCACCACTATCTCCCTTGTCAAACCCGAGACCGTGCTGTTTCGCCTGGAGACCACTTCCGCCGCTCGGGTCTTCGTCGGAAAAGAGCTGGTGTTCACAAGGGATCCCCGCGTGAGCTGGCCTTCCATGGTCCACTGGTTCGGAGCGGATCTCCCGGAAGGGACCACCGAAATCGTCGTGGAGCTGGCCGATCCGGGTTACGCCCGGGCCTTCTCGCTTGTCGCGACGACTCGAGATGGAACACCGCTCGCCACGGGGCACGGCACCGATATCCCACCTTCCGGAGGCAGGGCGTTGGCCGCACCAGGCGTTTCGCCACAACACAAACCGCGGTGCCCGTCTTCGGCCCTCGCGCTCCTTCGGGCCGCCGTCTGGTGGGAAGATCGAGACCTGGCCGAGGATCTCCTTTCGTGGCTGACCGCCAGGGGGTTCGGCGAATCCCCGGTGGTGCTCACCTTGAGGGCGCAGGCGGTGAAGATCGATCCCTCTCTCCCCGGGGAGGTCGCGTTCGAATTATCGAGAAACCTCATGATCGAGGCGCTTGACAGAGAGCCGCGCATGATCGAGGCGCGCGATCAGATCGCGATCACCGAGGCTTCGGACGGGCGAGACGAGGAGGCCGTCGACATCATACGAGAGGGTATCGCTCTTTGCCCCGATGAGCCCGCTCTCTTCGGTCGCCTCGCGGAACTGGCGGTCGGCCTGAACTGGTACTCGGAGACCCTTTATGCGGTCAACGAGATGGACAGGCTGATGCCCTCTTCCTGCAAGACCCTGGGCTGGCGCCTTTTTCTCGCGAGGCAGCTCAACCGCTTCGACGAAGCGCGGCGACTCGCCGGGGATCAGCGCGCATGCAACTCCACCGCTGCGGGGCTGGCCGAAGAGCTTGGACGCTCCGGACGTTATGAGTTGTCTGCGCAAGAGTACGAACGCATCGCCGGCCTGCGCCCGGACAGTGTGCTCTTCAACAAGGAACTCGGTAGTGCCCACCTGGCGAGCGCCGATCTGGAGGGATTCACCGGGGTAATCTCCAGAGTCCTCGATCTGGATCCTGCGGACATATTATCGAGGTTGTCCCTCGCCGACGCGCTGATCGCCCTGGACAGGAAAGACGACGCCCGGGCCGTTCTGGTCAAGGGCCTCGCGATCCTGCCCGGGCCGCACCCGATCATCAACAACGCCATCGACACTCTCGATTCGAGAAAACCCTACGCCCAGATGCGAATCGACGGCCTGGCGGTGATCGACGAGTACAAGAAAAATGACGTGGAGTACAACACTGCCGCCGTGTGGGTTCTGGACCGGGCTGTTCACCTGGTAGGGAGAAGCGGGGCGCGCACGGAGATCGTTCACAACATCGCTCACCTCAAGACCGACGAGGCGGTGGAGGAGCACGGTGAGATGTCGCTCCCGGACGGAGCGATCCTGCTCACGGCCAGAACGATCAAGAAGGACGGCCGCATTCTGGAACCCGAGGACATCGCAGGCAAGTCGACGATTTCCCTTCCGGACCTGGAGCCGGGCGACTTCATCGAGCAGGAATACGTCGCGTTCGCCCTCACCTCCCCGGTCTTTCTCGGCGGCTTCGAAACCGGCCGTTTCTATTTTCAGGACTTCAACACGGCCTTTCATCGATCCGAGGTGATGGTGGTCGCGCCCCGGTCGATGGAGATCCAGGCCGATCCGAGGGGAGACTGCCCGGCCGTGGAGATCCGGCAGGACGGCGACGCAAAAGTATGGATCTGGCGCACAAGGGAAAAGCTCCCCCGAGGGCGTGAACCCCTCGCGCCCACCCCGTCGGAGTATCTCCCGTCAATCAAGGTCTCTCACGGCGGAACGCAACAGTCGCTGTGCTCGCGATTCAACGATATGATCGCCGGTCTCGAACGTCCGGCGGACCCCATAGACGAAGCCCTCTCAAACGCCCTCGACGGCATCTCCAGGGACGACGTGACCGCGGTCAAGACAGCTCTGTACCACTGGGTAATGGAGCACATCCAGAACGAGGGCGACCTCTTCGAGCAGGCCGGCCACATCATCGGAAGGCGGACCGGGAGCCGGGTGCGGGCCTTCCTGGCGCTGCTCCACGCCGCCGGAATCGAGGGGAGACTGGCGCTGGTCAAGCAGGCGGGCGAGGACGAGACCGTATCCGACGTACCCGACATGGGCATCATGTCCAGGAGCGCCGTACTGATCGGTGACGATGAGTGGGTCAACCTGGACGAGGAGGGTTCGAAGTACGGTTATCTCCCCCCAGAGATGAGGCGCCGCCCGGCGCTCTTCACCGACTCCTGCGATATGGTGGAAACCACGGACGGCGCTGTAGGCGCGGATGGTCGGAATATCGACGCCCGGTTCGCGATGAGCGCTGACGGCTCCATGGAGGGACACGTCGTCGAGGAGCTCACCGGACGGTACGCAGCGTCATGGAGGACGCGCGTTCGTCGGATCCCGGGGGCGGAACTCGAACAACGTTTTCAGGAGAGCTACCTCGCGGACACGGTCAGCCGCGCCGAGCTGACCTCCCTGTCGTTTGAAAACCTCGACTCGCCTCAGAACCCGCTGGTGCTGAAATACTCCTTCACGGTCGATCACTTCGCCCGTCGTGGCCCGGACGGGCTCGAGGTGAAACTGCCGTTCGAATCCTCCCTGCAACAGAGCATGGGGGCGTTGCCCACGCGAACCACCGCGGTGGTCATGGCCTCTCACGATTCGAAGATTGTGAACATCTCGTTTACGACGCCGAAAGGGACCAGGATCTCGGCCGTCACAGGACCAAATGAGGCCAGGGGACCGTGGGGAGTGATCCGGCGGGAGACCTCGGTTGACGGCAACACCCTCAAGGTGCGCGTGGAGTCAACCTTCGACGCCATCCGCGTGGAGCCCCCGGAGTACCCCGAGTTCCTGGAGTATTCACAACTCCACGACCGGGTCTCCAAAACGGAATTCACAGTTTATCCACACTAACTCCACAACAATTTGACATGGTAAACCGTTGTTCAGTATGATTGCATGCTTGTGAAGTTCAGAAATGCGCATCAACAAAAGCGGAGGCCTCGTTAAGGAATGATAGGACTAACCAAGAGACAGCAGATGGTTCTGGACTTCATCACCCAGTCGATCACGGACCGCGGTTTTCCGCCCACCCTGAGAGAAATCGGTTCACACCTGGGGATCCGCTCCACCAACGGCGTGAACGATCACCTCCGGGCGCTGGAGCGAAAGGGCTACCTCAAGCGCGAGGACATGAAGTCCAGAGCGCTGCGCCCCGTCAAGAACATCAACACAACCGATCAGGAAGATCTGGTCAGCGTTCCCCTGGTGGGCCGCGTGGCGGCCGGCGAGCCTGTGCTGGCCGTGCAGAACGTGGAAGATACCATCATGATGGATCGTTTCTTCATCGGAAACCAGCGCGAGGTGTTCGCCCTCAAGGTCCAGGGCGACTCCATGATCGACGCGAGGATAGACGATGGCGATTTCATCTTTGTCCGAAAACAAATGCACGCCGAGAAGGGCGAGATCGTCGTGGCGCTCATCGACGACGAGGTCACCGTCAAGTACTTTCACCCGGGCCCGGACAGCATCAGGCTGCTGCCCGCCAATGCGGACTACAAACCCATCGTCGTGCGCAAGAAGGATTTCCGCCCCACCCAGATTCTCGGGGTGGTCATCGGCGTATTCCGCCGTATGTAGCTAAGAGCCGTTCAATCATGAATGCATGCAGGATTGCTGTTGTGGGTGCCACGGGAGCCGTGGGCCGTACAATTCTTCGTATCCTCCAGGAGCGTGACTTCCCGGTGGAACGCCTCTTCGCCCTGGCCTCCGACCGAAGCGCCGGAACGACCATGCGCTTTCGCAACGAGGATATCCCGGTGACCGATATTGCAGGCTTTGATTTCGCGAGCGTGGACATAGCCCTGTTCTCCGCGGGCGGATCCGTCAGCCTGGATCACGCCCCAAGAGCAACATCGGCCGGCGCGGTCGTCGTGGACAACACGTCGGTATTCCGCCAGGAGCCCGACGTTCCCCTGGTGGTCCCCGAGATCAACCCGGAGGCTATCGCCGACAGGCCCAGGGGCATAATCGCAAACCCCAATTGTTCCACCATCCAGATGGTCATGGCCCTCGCGCCGATCCACCGCAAGACTCCCATCAAGAGAATAGTCGTCTCCACATATCAGTCGGTCTCCGGTGCGGGCAGTCGCGCCGTCGAAGAGCTCGAGCGAACCTCCTCAGAGATCCTGCGTGGCGAGACACCCGGGGCCGGGCCGGCTTTTCCGCATGTGATCGGTTTCAACTGTCTTCCACAAATCGACGTGTTCCGCGATGACGGTTACACGAAGGAAGAACACAAAATGATGATGGAGACCCGCAAGATCCTCTCCGACGACTCCATCCGTATCACGGCAACTTGCGTTCGTGTTCCCGTGATGATCGGCCATTCGGAGGCGATCAACGTGGAGACCGAATCCCCCCTGAGCTCGGACGAGGTACGGGAGATCCTGCGCGACGCGCCCGGCGTGGAGGTCATTGACGATCCGGGCAAGGCCTCGTATCCGTTGCAACTCGATTGCGCGGGGAAAAACTCCGTCTTCGTGGGAAGAATCCGCCGCGATCCTTCCTGCCAAAACGCCATCGACATGTGGGTGACAACCGACAATCTCAGAAAGGGCGCGGCCCTCAACGCAGTCCAGATCGCGGAAATTCTGGTGCGAGATCGACGCATCGCGTGATAAAGAAATTTCAATTGTCAAGGTTTGACTTGTCTTGCTGTCTTTTGATACCCTGCCAAGCTAGTCAACGCCTTGCAATTCCGGGTTTTGATGAGAAATGTTGTTTGTTAAGCGATTTGGAGATCCTTTTCAGAGAACAAGCGTTATATTGATAAGTGAACAGTTGAGTCGTGGGACGACTGTTCGGGTAACAATCTGTAAATGAGGGCGAAAACATGGCCAGGAAATCGGATTCCAAAGAAAATTCAGTAAACTTTGCGCTTCAGGAACTGATGGGCATGGAAGATGACCGTCAGACCAAGGAGGAGAAGGAGCGCGCGGCCGAGGAAAAAGAGGAGCGCGAAGCTCGCGAGGAGGATGAGCGCAAGCGCAAGGCAGAAGATGAGCGCAGTCGCAAGGAGGAGGAGGATTCCCGCATCGCCTCGGAGAAAGCCACCAAAGATGAGGCGGAGCGCAAGGTCCGTGATGCGGAGGAAGCAAAGCTCAAGATCACGCTCGACGCCGAGTCCAAGGCCCGAGGGGATGAGCAGGTGCGACTGCTTCAACACGAGGAGGAGCTGAAGCGCATCGAGATCGAGAAGGGGGGCCTGCCCAAGTGGGTCTATGGTCTCATCGCCGGCATCATCCTGATCGGCGCCGGCATCGGCATCTACATGTACATGAAATCCGAATCCGAAAAGGCCCAGATAGCGGAGGCTGCGGAACGTGAACGGATCGAGCGCGAGGCGGCGACCGCCACGGAGCGCAAGGCCAGCGAGGCGAGATTGAGAGAGATCCAGGCCGCAGCGGAGAGGGCCGCCAAGGAAGCCGCAGCCGCCAAGGGCACCCTTGCGGAGAAGGAAGCCCTCGAACGCGCCAAGCAGCTGGCAGCCCAGGCCGCAGCCGCAGCCAAGAAGGCCAGGAAAAGACGCCCGGCCGGCAAGTCCGGCAGCGGCAAAAAGAAGAAATCGGGCATTTCGGACGATCCCCTGGGCGGGCTTACCCTGTAGAAAAGGTGACCCCAATTTATTATGAAGACAACAACCGAGCAAGCTCGAGAGCGACTCATTCTCGCTCTTGACGTGCCTGACCTCGAAACGGGAAGCAGCCTGCTGAACAGGATCGAAGGCCGGGTGGGCCTGATCAAGGTCGGCCTCGAGCTCTTCACGGCCTGCGGACCTGCCGCCGTCCAGATGGTCCTGGATCGCGGATTCAAGGTCTTTCTCGATCTCAAGCTGCACGATATCCCGGCCACCGTCGCCGGCTCTGTTCGTTCCGCAAATGCCCTTGGCGCTTCCATGCTCACTGTGCACACCGGGGGCGGCCGGGCCATGCTCGAAGCCGCTTGTGCAGAAACGACCGACGATCTCAAGATTCTGGGAGTCACGCTGCTCACGAGCATGGGTCCCGAAGACCTTCCGGCGGTGGCGATCTCCGGCACCCCCGCGGAAGTGGTCGGCACGCGCGCGCAACTCGCCGCCGAGACAGGATGCGGCGGTATAGTCTGCTCTCCCAGAGAGATCCGCATCGTCCGCGAAACCGTGGGATCGAACGTCTCCATAATTACCCCGGGGATCAGACCCACCGGCGCGGATGTGGGAGATCAGAAACGCGCCGCAACACCTTCGAGCGCCATCGGTGACGGCGCCGACTACCTTGTGGTGGGACGCCCGATCCGCGGTGCGGCGGATCCCGCGGCGGCTGCCGATGCCATCGTCGAAGAGATACAGGAAGCCCTGGACAAAAAATGAAGAGGATCATCGCAGGCCCGAACGCGGTGACCGAGGCTCTGGCCTCGCCGGGGGCGGTTTCCTCGATCAGCGTTGTCTACCTCGCGCAAGGCCTGGCCGGGGCAACCCTCAAGCGCATCGATAAGTTGTGCAACAAGGCAAATGTTCGGTCGGACGTCGTTCCGCGCGAGTCGATGGACACTCTTTCCGGGGGCCTGAACCATCAGGGCGTGATGGCGATCGCCGGCAGCTACACCTATCTGGATCTGGATGGGCTCCTGGAATCGATCTCCGGCATCGTGGATCCGGTCATCGTGGTGCTGGATCAAATACAGGATCCGGGAAATCTCGGCGCCATCGTTCGATCCACCCACGCACTGGGGGGCACCGGGCTGATCCTCACCAGGGATCGCTCCGCGGCCATGACTCCAGCGGCTGTTCGGGCGTCGGCGGGAGCGAGCGAGCTAACGGGAATCGCCAGGGTGACCAATCTGGCCCGTTGCCTCGAACAACTTCGCGACCATGGGTTTCGGGTTCTCGGCGCGGCGGGAAAAACCGGCACGGGCATCGATCGCATCGACTGGAGCGGACCCGTCGCCATCGTGCTCGGCAACGAGGGGCGGGGTTTGAGAAGACTCACCGCGGAACGCTGCGACGAGTTGTTCAACATCCCCCTGCACTCGGACTTCGACTCTCTCAACGTTTCCTCGGCGGCGGCGATCTCACTTTTCGCGGCGCTCCGTTCCAGATCATCATGAGGCCATGAACGGCCTTTCAGGAAAAGGCGTCATCTTCGCTCTGGCGATCTTCACAGTCGCTATCACAGCTCTTCGACTCTGGTACGCAACGAATATCGGACTCGCCCCCGACGAAGCGTACTACTGGACATGGTCCCTCGATCCGTCTCTTCATTATCACGATCACCCTCCCCTCCTGGCCTGGCTCATCCGAGGCGGAACATGGCTCGCGCCGTCCGGGGCGCTCGGTGTCCGTCTCTCTTCGGTTCTGCTCGGAGCAGCAGTGGTGCCGGTGATCTACCTGATTGCAAGAATCGCCGATCTCGATATTCCACGCGCGGCCATCTGCGCTGCCTTCGTCAATCTTCTTCCCATGCCAGCCACGGGAGCCATAATGGCCACCCCGGACGCCCCGCTGGCCCTGTGCTGGTCCGTTGCGATCCTTTCCCTCATGCGACTGGCTCGTCGCGGATCGAGCATCAACTGGTACATCCTCGGAGCGGCGACGGGGGCAGGTCTGCTCGCAAAACACTCGGCCGCACTGATCCCGATCACCACGGCATTCCTGCTCTGGACCGTCCCCTCAATCCGCTCGCGTATTCGCACTGCGCATCCCTGGCTGGCCGCGGGACTGGCCGGAGTGATCGCGCTCCCATACTTTCACGCGGAGGCGGTCGCCGGTTTCCAATCCATCGGCCACCAGATCTCACATCTGAGCGGAAACCTCCCGGGAAGCGGCGCGGGCATGGCCCGTTTTCCGCTTCGCTTGTTGGATCTACTCGCTGGTCAGTTCGGCCTCCTCACACCGCTGGTCGCAATCTTTGCGGGCGCGCAACTCGCCGGATATCGCAAACTGGATCCTGCGCATCGGATCATCCTGGCCGGACTCTTTATTCCCATCCTGGCCGCCATGGCAGCAGCTGTCTTTACCCATCCCGAGCAGAACTGGGCTTCGCTGGGACACCCTCTCGCCGCGGTCGCCGTTGTCTCCATGATCCGCAAACGGCGCATAATCCTTGCTGCAACCATCGGTCTCGCGGCGGTCCTCACAGTTGTCATCCATGTTCACGCGGCCCGCCCGTTCCTTCCGCTCCCCTCCACGAAAGATCCCGTCTCCCGCATGCACGGCTGGGACGACCTGATCTTAAAACTGCCTGACACGAGCCGCCTGGACGCGATCGTTTGCGACAATTACGGCCTCGCCGCACAGATCAGGTGGGAAGCCCGCGACGGCGCCATCGATATCCCAATTGTCAGCACGGATCGACCCCACGCTGTCCCGGCCGGAGAATGGTTGATCATCGATCAGGTCGGAGAGTGGGGAGACGCAAAACCCAGGACCCGGTGCGACCACATCGAGCCCCTCGAGGGCATCATCCTTCATCGATACGACGGCGAACCGGTTCGGACCATACGTGTTTTCATCGGCCAAGACTGTCTGTAGGGACGACCCCCTGCCCCCGGGGGAATAAACATGCTAGTGTTTCTCGTTCTTCAATAAACCAAAGGAACAATCAGTGATCGGAGACAAGCTCGTAATCACAGAATATCATCTGTCCAACGGCCGGAAGGTCGCGCGGGCGTGCGCCGATCTGCTAGAAAAATCCGATCGGATCTTCACCATTGCGGTGGCCGGGGAGTCGGGCTCGGGAAAATCCGAGACCGCCGCCACTACCGCGCAGGAGCTGGAGAAGCTTGGAAAAAAGGTGCTGATCCTGGGACAGGACGACTACTTCGTTAAGCCCCCCAAATCCAACGCCGCCCGCAGGCTCGAGGGGATCGACTGGGTTGGACCCGGTGAGGTCCGCCTGGATCTCCTCGACGAACACCTCGCGGCCGTGAAACGCGGCGACACATCGATCAGCAAACCTCTGGTTCATTTCAAAGAGAACATGATCGATGAAGAGATCGTTTCTCTGGAGGGTGTGAACGTGGTGATTGTGGAGGGGACATACACTTCGATGCTGGAGAAGGTCGATTTCAGGGCGTTCATCGACCGGACTTATCACGACACCCTGAAGCACAGGAAGGAGCGCGCCCGTGACCCGGCAGAGGGCGAGTTCATCGAACGGGTTCTGGAGATCGAGCACGAGATCATAAGCTCGCACAAGGCCCGCGCCGATATCGTACTGCCACCTTGAGATCTAAAAAGAGGGAACCTTGGTAAATCGACGATCAGTAATCCAGGTCTCCGCAGGCGCCGTGCTCGGCTCCGCCTTGACCGCCTTGCTGTTCGTGCTGTGCTCCGAGCCCTGTTCCACAACTGTGGAGGGCATGGACGACGCCGAAACATCAGACGGCAAAACGCAGCGAACCGCAGGCGCCCGACCCGGATCGAAGACAACCGACCGCGATCTCACCGGGGATTGCGTTCTTTCCGGCTCGGTTATCGATCCGGACGGGAAACCGGCACGGAAGGCCCTTGTCCGCGTAAGGCTTCTCGACGAACCATGGGTGAGCGCAGACCTCGATCTGGAAACCGAAACGGACGACAAGGGCCTCTTCACATTCGAAGGGCTTACAAGGAACGCGAAATACCAGCTCTGGGCATGGTCGCACGGAAACGCCGTCACGGATTACGAGGATGCCCAATGCGGCGCCAGGACCCACCTCATGCTGGAAAAGGGCGCCTCCCTCTCCGTCAAGTTCGTGGATAGCAAGGACAAGCCCGTCGGCCCGGTGGACGTGATGCTCGCTGGAAGTTCCCTGTGGCCCGCGCGCCGCACCATGACCGACGACTTCGGAGAGTTGACCATTGAAGGTCTCGCTCCGGGTTTCGTCATGATCCACGGCCACACCCACGACGCCCGATTGGCCTACACCTCGCAGGAACCTCTGGAGATACAGGCTGGTGAAGAGATCGAGATCACACTCAGCCTTCAAAGAGCGATCTCGGCCAGGGTAATAGTGACCGATGAGACCAACAGGCAGCCGATACCGGGCGCTGCGGTTCTCGTGGGACCGGACACGGCGTCCCTGCTACATCGAGTATTTCGGACCGGGGAAGACGGAACGGCAATCCTGCCAGACCTTGCCACCGACGACAACGTGGCGTGGATCGTCGCGAGCGGATACGTGAAATCCGAACCCAGACCCATCGCCCCGGGCGCGGTGGTCTCCTTCGTTCTCAATGAGGGCGGAGTGATCTCGGGCGTGGTCCAGACAAAAGACGGCGCCCCGGTGATGGGCGCGAGCATCCTCGTCGATATGGAGATGGGTGGAGCGCTCACGGCCATGCCCGGCGGATCTTCCAGGAGGTTCTCCTCGCACCTGCTCAACGCCGCGGCTGAAGGCTGGCCCGCAATGACCGCGGCCCCGGACGACAATGTCACCCTGGCAGGACCCGCCAACTTGCCGCTCCCGGCCATACAATCGGAGGGGGACTCCGCTTCGGGCAAACGCATGTGGCGGCCGACTGACAAACAGGGACGCTTCGAACTGAACGGTCTGCCGGCCGGCCGGATAGTCCTCACGGCCGATCACAAGGAGTTCGTGACCGGCGACAAGACAACCGTCACCATGGAGCCCGGCGCACGGATATCCGGCGTCACCATAACCGTCAGGCGCGGCGTCGCCGCCAGGGTCAGAGTTCTGAACGAGGCCGGCTATCCCATCAGAAACGCCCTGATAACCGTCTACGACCGGGACGAAAACGATATCGCGTCCCTCCCTACCCGCACAGACGGTTATGCCGAGTTCGGCGGGCTTCCGAGGAATTTCCGAATCGAGGCGAGCGCGAACGGCATGATCCCCGCTTCGGCCCGGATCAAGGGAAGACTCGGGTACGAGATGGAGGTAAACATCACCCTGCCGCCGGCGGACAAGGCTATCCGCGGGCGGGTGATCGACAAGGACGGCTACGGGATGGCGGATGTATCCATCACCGCCAAATCAATAACCAGGGGGCTGATCCAGGTGATACAGTGCAACACGGAGACCGACGGCTCCTTCACCCTGGAAAAGGCCGGGAAGGGAAGCTACCACCTGGTCGCCAAGAAGGACGAGAAGATCCTGGCGCAGGTGGGGAACGTCACGGGCGACAATGAGATCACACTGGTGGCCGGCGCGCACACAGGCGGCCACGCCCAGCCCGATATCACAATCCCGGAAATCCCGGCAGGAACCCTCGTGGAGCCCTTCGAGTCGCCGGACGGTGAGAACCTGGGCATGATAGCGATTACCAACACTGAAGACAGACTCGGATCCGTCAACTCGGAATACGGCCGGGCTGACAGACTCGTGGTCACCGGCCCGCCAGCCGGCAAGGGCGGTTTACCCATCACCCTTCGCGGCTCCAGGGGCAAGGTTTTCGTCAAGTCGGTCCAGCCAGGTACACTGGCGGCCGGCTCGGGCCTGGCCGCAGGAGATCGGATCATCGCAGTGGACAATGTCAAGGTAACCGGCCCCGCCCACGCGCAAAAGGCCATCGCAGGAAAGATCGGATCCGTGATGGTGATCGACGTGATGCATGGCGGCGAGCACTTGAGCATCGTGATCCAGCGCGTCCGTGTTTACTAGTTTGGGAGTGCTATGGCTGAACAGCCTAATTTTCACCAACCAAGTCGGATTTCCTATTCTATAATGGGCTGGTACATGAATAGTC
>JAUXHN010000053.1 GCA_030621515.1 Deltaproteobacteria bacterium
TCGCGCCTCCCCCCTAATCGGATGAGCAACGGCCTCTAACTGCACGCTATCACCGTCGCTCCCAGCTCAATCGGTTGTTCCTTTTTGGCAGCCAAGCTGGACAATTTCAATGACAGTACGGCCAACGCGCTGATAGTCGGAAATACCTCTTCAACACTGACGGCGACGGTTCAGTTGTACTCGGTCGCCACCGGCAGCAATGTCGAAGTCGCCTCCGGCTCGCCGGTCGCCCTGGTTCCCGAGACATCGCACACGTTTTCCCTGACCAACCCGGTGATTGAAAGCACATCGACGTTGAGAAGTGGCGGGCTATATCGAGTCGAAAGCGATATCCCGATCATCGCGTATCAACACTCCCCACTGGGAGCGCAAGCCACCAATGACGCCTCCATGCTCATCCCCGAGCACGCCCTGGGAAGCAGCTACATTGTCTCTTCATACCGAACACAACTGAGCGGCAACTATCCCAGTTACTTCGTTGTAATCGCGGTCGAAGATGGAACAGACGTTGAGTGGACCCCTCCGGAGAACACTGTCGCGGGGTCAGGAGTAAGCGCCATCACCGCAGGCTCAACCGGCACCGTAACCATGGACCGCTTCGACATGCTACAGGTGGCCAGCTACCAGGGAGGCGATCTCTCGGGCACAATAATCGATTCCACTGAACCGATATGGGTTGTGGGAGCATCCGAATGCGTAAACGTTCCAATGACAACGACTTACTGTGACCATATTCAGGAGCAGATGTTGTCACTTGACTTCTGGGGAACCGAATACGTGGGAGCCCACTCTCCGGACAGAGGCACCGAGAGCCATCACTGGCGAATATTCGGCGGACAAAATGGGATCACCGTGGCTACCAATCCCCCTCAGGCCGGCACTCCTGTAAGCCTGAACCTGGGAGAGTATTACGATCTTGTAGTGAGCAACGGAACCAGCTTCATGTTCATCGGCGATGGGCCGTTCCTGCCCGTTCAATACCTCGAAGGTCAGAACGGCGGAGCGGGAACAGGAGATCCCTCGATGTATCAGATGGTCCCCACCGGCCAGTTCATCGAGCGTTACACCTTCGTCACCGGTACGGGCTATGCGGTGAATTACGCTCAGATCATCAGGGCGGTTGGATCAAATGACGTGACGATAGACGGTATAGTGGTATCCGGATACTACACTGTGGGAAGTTACGAAGTGGCCGACGTGGCAGTGTCGCAAGGCTCCCATCACGCCGAGAGTCTTGACCCATTTGGTGTGGTGAGCGTCGGGTACACCGGCGTGACCTCGTACGCCTGCCCGGGTGGAATGGCTCTCAAGGGGATCAATCCGCTCTAGTCTTGTTGAAGGGGGAACCAGATGAAAGATCTCGGTTTGAGGTTGTTCGGTATCGCGTTGCTGGCGCTCTCGCTATCGGCCTGGTCGTTCGGGTGCGCGCAGAGCAGCGTGAGTTCTGGGGAATCGGACAGTGACTCCGATTCTGACTCGGATTCTGACAGTGACACAGACACCGACACTGACACTGACGCGGATACCGACACGGATACCGACACTGATACCGACACAGACATCGACACGGACACTGATGCCGATGCGGGCATGGACGGAAGCACAGACACGGACACGGACACAGATACGGACACTGACACGGGCACTGATACGGACACTGACACGGGCACTGACACCGACACGGGCACCGACACCGATGTTTACGTCATGGGGGTGATGGGGGGTGATTGCGACGCCAAGTGTGGGTCGCTGGGTCTGACCTGCGCCGGCTACGGCACCGTGGGGCTCGATTGCGGCGCACACGCGGCGGACGCCAACTGCTCCATCCCCGGTTACTGGATCTGGCGGGACTTTTCCAGCGTGCAGAGCTGCTACAATTCATGGGGCACCTGCGACGCGTGCACCAATAACTACAACGTGTTCAACACCTTTTGCTGCCACTGCATTTGAACGGGAGCAAGTCCCGGGGCTACGGGCAGGGGTCGGAGTCGTTGTCCCAGGTGTTCTGACATTCGGTAGCATCGTTACAGAGATTCAAGACCAGGGAGACATCGGTTATGTTGATGTACGTGTTCTTGTCGACATCTGCGATGGGGTCGTATGTGGGATCGCCGCAGCTCACCCCGAATAGTCCCAGTACGTAATCCAACAGATCCTGACAGACGTTCGGGTAGCAGGGACAATTGTCAGTATCTCCCCAGCAATCGGTATCGTCACAGTCCTCCAGCGTATCCAGATCATTATCAATGTCGTCATCGCAAATCTCGGGTTCGGAGTCGGTATCCGTATCCGTGTCGGAGTCAGAGTCCGTATCGGAGTCGGTATCCGTATCCGTGTCGGAGTCGGTGTCCGTATCCGTGTCGGAGTCGGTGTCCGTATCCGTGTCGGAGTCAGTGTCCGTGTCGGAGTCAGAGTCCGTATCGGAGTCAGTATCGGTATCCGTGTCGGTCGAGGCCTGCCGGAACGAACGGCTGTCGTCGCTGCATCCGGCGAGTAGCGCCACCGAGAGTGCGAGCATCACTGTTGGTAGTGAAGTCCAGTTGCTTCGTTTCATTTTTCTCTCCTCGACTCTGAGTTTAGCACGAGGTGGGGCGATGCAGTCCGGAAATAGAACAACCCAACGTGCCGATGTTGTTTATTCTTCTATGTAAAAGAAAATTGGTTTCGAGTCGTGCACGGCATGGGAGCTCAAAAGGAGGACCCTTGCCTTGTAACGTCCCGGCGCCTGGAAGTGTTCTGCTGACAGATTTGCAGAGATCATCTCCTTGACGTTTTGGTGGCTGGTTTTTTGTTTGAGAATTTTTACACCACTCGGATTGAATAGATCGATCTGCAAACCCACATTTCCGGGTTTCCTGATGCGCACCTGGACCGTGAGCGAACTGCCGTTTACAAAAGAGGGCTCTCTTCGCGCCGAAGCACAAGCGGCCCGATTGCTGCTCAGACAAATGGCTGCGCCGGCCATACTCGCCCGGGCGCCGGCAAAGAGTCTGCCCCGGGCCTGGGTGGCGAGCTTTTGGATTTCGTTATCACTGAGTCCGGCTTTTTGTTTTCGGTCCCTGTAAGCCCTCAACATCGACATATTCCAATCCTGGACGAGCTTCTTGTAGGTCGCCACTTTGTCCTTGTTTGTCCTGGAAATATCGTTCTGTTCTTCGGGATCGCATGAATGATCGTAGAGTTCGGATTTCCCCCCGGTTTTTTGCGTGACGAACTTGAAATTGCCGTCCTTTACCCCCAGGTGGCGCCTCGAGCAGTAAAAAATCATCTGCTCCTTGTAATCGTCCGAAATCAGGCTCTGACCGTCGAGTTCGAGATCACGATCGATATGCAGAATTTCCAAGATCGTTGGAAACAGATCCGCATGTGTGCCGAGACGGGCATTCTGCATGGGCGGGCCGAGGGCTCCTGGATTGTGGAGCAGAAGAAAGATATGCGAGTCCTCGTCGTAGCAGTATTCTGCGTGAATAAGGTTCTTGCTGTGCAGATCACCAAATGCTTCACCGTGATCCGATGTGATGATGAAAAGGGTGTCTTCCAGGACATTCAATCGTTTCAGGCCTTCAAAAAAGCGTTTGATCGACATGTCCGCATAATAGAGTGAAGCCCTGTAGCGGGATTTGAGATTCTCTTTACCCCAGTCCATCTCGTACAGGCGGCGGTGTTGTTTTGGTATTCGGAAAGGATGGTGCGGGTAAACCGCATTATAATTGATATAAAAAGGTTTGCCCGAGTCCCTGACCTGCTCAATCCATTCGAGTGCGCGATCGATAACGATTTCTTCATCTACGCCCCAGGCTCCGGCCGGCACATTTCTACGTTCATTTTGGGGAATCAGGTTCTTGTCCACATAAATGTCGTAACTCAAATTTGCGAGAAAAACGTCAAGGGAATCGAACAGGGTATCCGAGCTGGAGAAAAACCCGGTCGCGTAACCTTCCTCGTGCAGGGTGTCCACCAGATTCGGGAGATCGAGCCGCGAGTACTTTGTCACATCGGCCGCCTTGTCCACATACGGGAAAAGCCCGGTCAGCGCGGAAAAGACCGACCGCGTACTCGCTGCAAAGGTGGTGTAATAATTCGCAAATACCAGGCTTTTTTTCGCAAGCGTCTTGACGAACGGGGTTGTGTCGTACGGGTTTGTCGAACTCATTGACGTCTCCCGATACGATGCCGATTCCATGAGGTAAAAAACCACGTTGAGCTGTTTCGAAACAGCGTCCAGAGAAGCTTTTGCAGACTTCAGATCTCCGGCGTCTTGCTCAGTGCCAAAAAGGGGGCGGGCCGCCGGCGTCGTCTCCGGCGCAGCATCCAGAGCGCGCTCTTGTTCGGCTTGTTCTGCCCGGGCATGAATATAGGAGGATGCGTAAACCACCGGAAATGATCGATTCAGATCGTATTGTTCAAAATGGAGCACCAGCACACTGTTTACAGCGATGTAAATCACACCGATGAGCGCAAAAAATATCGGACGCCGGGCAATAGCCGCTGCGAGCGTCCGGACGAATTGGGGACGGTATCTCAAGAACAGCAGCACACTACAGGCAAGGGCCAACAAAATGTGCACGGTAAAAAATACGTCAAAAGACCCTTCAATCGAACTCCAGAGGCGCAAAATGTCATGGGAGCTGGCATATAAAATGTAGTCGACACGGGATAAAAAGGTCTTGTAGGCCAGCTGCTCGAACGCGAGAAAAACCAGGTACACACAGGTACAACCCAGCCACAGGGTTCGGAAAATCGAATACCGCCACGAAATCCCGAGAACAAGGGCGAGGAACGATCCGATGGCGAGTTCTTCGCCGAGAATAAACGGAAGGGAAAACGGGGGGCTCAATGGGGCCAGGGACAGACTCTGGAGCCGGGCAAGGGTGATGAAGTCGGCGACCCGCAAGACCAGCGAATAGCCCAGGTATATGAACAGCAAATAGACAGCCGACACAAAGGCCGGACCTGCCTTGAACCTGAACGCAGCAAAAAAAGACATTGAAAATGTGTTACTCGAAAACAATTGAAGACGCAATTGCTCGATGTTCTTCCACTTGTAGATTGATTGAACTATACTGGCGCCATGTTTTTTTTATGTTTTTTGGCGATTTTCCTTTCCTCTGTCTCTCCCAGAACGGCTCTTTTACCCTGTGAGCGTCTTTCGGGCGCATCGGCCAAAAACGCAGATCGTCTGGATTCGAAGCTACGAAAGGTGCTCGGTACACAGGTCGATCTCATTTCGCGGGACAAGGTCGAAAAGGCGATGTCCACACGCGGTGTTGAGAGTTCGCGCGCCTGTGATGACAAGTGTCTTGTCGAGCTCGGTCAGGCCCTGGGCGCGGACAGGGTGGTCACTCAAACACTGTCTTTTCAGAGAAAAGAACAGGTAAAAGGCGGTGTCTGGGTCTGGATCGTGCATCAGATCGATGTGAAGACCCAGAAGCTGTCTGGACATTTTGAAAAGGCATGGGTTCACTCCGCGCCGTCCTGGTGGGATATCATCGTGCGCAATCAGGCAAAAAAACTCGCCACATTTGATCCCCAAAAACGTCTGACCCTCGACAATTGCCAGGAGGCTCGGCCGACAGAGGGACCGGTCGACATCCCCGGCATGGTTTATGTGCCTGCGGGAGAGTTTATCATGGGCAGTGAGTTGGGTGAACTCGATGAAGAGCCACGTCACATTGTCTATCTGGACGCCTATTATATCGACAAATATGAAGTGACCAATCAGGACTACGAGCATTGTATCGAAGCGAAAAAGTGTGGGCGCCAGTGGGTTTCGGCCAGGGCGTTTTTGGGCCCCAGACAACCCGCCGTGGCCGTGGGGTGGGACAACGCGGTGGCGTATTGCCGTTTTGTGGACAAGCACCTTCCCACCGAGGCCGAGTGGGAAAAAGCGGCTCGCGGCACTGATGAACGGCGTTTCCCCTGGGGTGACGAATGGCGCCCCGACTGGGTGAATATCCACCAGGCCGATGACGGTTTCGAGTTTACAGCACCGGTGGGCTCGTTCCCCGAAAACGTCAGCCCTTACGGCGCGTATGACATGGCCGGCAATGCCTGGGAATGGACATGGGACTGGGCGAGCGACGACTACTACCAGAAGAGTCCCAGGAATAACCCCAAGGGTCCATCGAGCGGCGTGAGGCGTATCATGCGGGGTGGTTCGTGGAACTATGACGTGCCGTTCTTTGTGTCGACTCACAACAGGAGCCCGGGCAGGCCGTGGATTCATAAAAAGTACGTGGGATTCCGCTGCGCCAGGGTTGTTCCCGAACAGTAATACGCCATGGAGAGAAATGTTGATAAAAAAGCGCCTTTATTGCCTCTGGTTGATCGTTTTCTTAACGATCTGTGTTGCTTCCTGCACTATTGACACAGGCAGCAAACCATCTGACCCCGATCCTGTCACAACGAGCGAAGAAGACCCATCCCGGTTGCACACAACCGATCGAGATACCGGTGAAAAAGAACGTCGGCCCGACCCGACATCACGTGGAATCGAACGTCAAAAAGCCCCCCGAGCCTATTTTGGCGAGCTGCCGCTCAAATGGATCGATAAACCGGTCGATCTCACACCGAAGGAAAATGGCTCTGTTGTATTGATCATCGTCGATGCACTCAATGCAAAGCACCTCGGCATCTACGGATATGATCGCGATACCAGCCCGGTTCTGGATGGACTGGCGAGACAGGGCATTGTGCTGAGCAATTATGTTTCCAACTCGTCCTGGACCAGGCCGAGCTTCACCACGATGATCACGGGGCAGCCCAAGAGCGTGCACCATATCGAGTGGGATGGAAACCACCTCGACAAAAAGATCACCACAGTGGCCGAGCGATTCCGCAACGCCGGATACCGGACCGCCGGTATTGTGGGCAACCAGTTGGTGCAGAAGATATGGGGATTCGATCAGGGGTTTCAAACCTATGAAGATGTCAAAAGCCTGGACCAGATATTCCCCCGGGATGAGCGATTGGTGGACACGGCCGTTTCCTGGTTGAAAAGGGTAGGGGACAGACCGTTTTTCTTGATGCTTTTCCTCATCGATCCCCATACCCCTTACCGCCCGCTTCGCGCGCACCGGCAGTTTCTCGATGCCCTGCCGAAAGGGGAGGTGATCCGTTTCCCGTTCAGAGAATATCGAGAACCTCTGCCCGGGCTGGATCACGAGCGTCTGGTCGCAGCGTATGACGGCGAAGTCAATAGCGCCGATACCCAGATCGGCCGTCTCTTCGATTATCTCAAAAGGACAAAGAAATTAGAAAAAACATCCGTTGTCATCACGGCGGATCACGGCGAGGCGTTTGGTTACCACAATTGTTACACCCATACATATCATATGTGGGAGCCTGTGCTCCGGGTCCCTTTCATCCTGGTTTCCCCGGTCGTTGGGACGAGCGGCGCATACGATGATCGACCCTTTACGCATGTCGATCTCGCGCCCACTCTGCTGGATCTTGCGGGTATCGATTATGCTGCCGACGAATTGCCGGGTCTCTCGATTGTCGACGCGCTCAAAGATCCATCGACAAATCGACAGAGGCACCTGTTCAGCCAGTACAATTCCCACGGCGTGCGCAGGCAAACCATGCGCAACGGACCGTGGAAACTGGTGCATCACCACAAGGTCAAGGATACGGCTCTCGAAAAACTGCTCGAGCTCCAGATTCACAAACGAAAACCCGACCCCCTCAACTTGCCGAGCCTGGCGTGGGAAAAAGAACGCTACGAATTCTACAACCTGGAAGCGGATCCGGGCGAGACAACGGAGCTTTTTGCCGCTTCCGAGAATAAACCAGAGCTACTGGAGTTGCTCGATGCTCTTGCGCCCTACTTTCTCGACGAGGCGCAACAAAAGGGCCGGATTACACCGGAGATGATCGAAGCACTCGAGAATATCGGTTATATCAAACGGTGAAAAAATGAGCACCTATGCAACAAGACCAGATGGTTTCCGACTTGCGGCAATAACGGTTCTCGGGGCGCTCTTTTTTGTATCGTCGCTCGGCCTGGCCGAGGAGATCAAATCCGATGACCTTCTGATCAAACCCGGTAAAGAGGGTTTTATCACCTCGTGGTTGCAGCTTGGAACCGTGGCCGCACCGACCGGCAAAAAGATTCCGGCCAGGGTCCTGGCCGCCAGGGATCACATCGGCATCGCCGAACTCGAAAAATCGCCTCGATTGGGCGACATCAGCGCAGGGCGGCGCTGGAAGGCCCGGTTCAGCAGATCCAGAGGCCTCAGATTTCACGGGCCTCGAACCGGTACAATTTACCTCGCCGCTGTGATTCGAACCGCGCAATCGCGAAAAATGTGGCTTTCCGTGGGCAGCGATGGGGGCGTCGAAATCTGGTGCAATCAAAAACAGCTGTTGAAGCGCAACGTGAAACGGCGGGCCGTGCCCGATACGGATCTGGTGGCTCTGGACCTTTTGGCGGGTGACAATGTGATCGTGCTCAAACTGTGGAAATCGGATACTCGCATATGGCGCGTGTACACCCGGTTGATGGACGAGCATTTCGATCTGCCCGACAATGTCAGCATCGTCTTGCGCGGGGCGAGTAGCAAATTGACCCGTGGGCTCGAAAAAGCCGGGCGCCTGGTGATTCGGCGCGAATTGGATCTGGAGGCTCAGAGGGTCGATGTGACTTTGCGGTTCGTCTTTAAAGGTGGACGGCCGATTGCCGAAGAAATGCCATCGCGGTTAGCCTTTGTCGGACCGGGTGCGCCCGAGGCGATCGATGGAACAGCCGACCTGTCCATTGACGGTCCGACCGATCTGAACCTCGGCACCTTTCGTTTCGACAGCGAGCGTGCGCCGTCGGTCATTCGAGTCAAGATCGGCTCGTTGAAATTCAAAAAACATCTCGGTTTCAGGATGCGGGACATAAGGGGATTGGCCGACGCCCAATCCGATTTGAACGGAGCGTTGAAAA
Organism: Deltaproteobacteria bacterium; assembly: GCA_030621515.1. Lineage (GTDB taxonomy): Bacteria > Myxococcota_A > Polyangia > JAAYKL01 > JAAYKL01 > JAUVAN01. The sequence continues at coordinate 8,933 of JAUXHN010000053.1, forward strand.
GAGACGATCTGCCAGGGTCGAGTATTGAGACCGCAGCCTGGCGAATCGACCATTTGAAATCGTTGATTGAAAATGGAGATCGAGATTATCGTTACCTGACGCGCGAGATAAAAGACACCCGGGCCATTGCAAAGGCGCTTGTCGACGGGCGAGATCCTTACTTCGGTCGCCGAAGAGAGGTTCAGCGCCGCGGGTATCGATCCGAGATTGACGGTTCATACAGCCCCTACACCCTGTATGTTCCACCTCAATGGCGGGAAAAGGGCGAAAAGCGTTTTGGGCTGGTGGTCAGCTTGCACGGAATCAACGGCTCTCCGATGAGAAACACGATGACCATTTTTGGAAAACCGCTGCTCGAAGGAGAGTCCCAAATGGCGAGGGAGCGCCACCCCGAGAAAGTCGGTCAATCTCCCTTTTTCGTGTTGTCTCCCGACGCATTCGGCAACTCGGGCTACCGGGCGTTCGGCGAGGTCGATGTACTGAAAACCATCGATCAAGTGCGCGAACGTTATCGAATCGACCCGGACAGGATCTATATCACCGGCTTCTCAATGGGCGGCATCGGTTCGGCTTCGATCCCATTGCACAAACCGGATCTGTTCGCCGCTGCAGCGCCGCTTTGCGGGTATCACAGCCTTTTTATCTACACATCGCTCAGAAAAACCAGGCTCAGACCCTGGGAAACGTTCCTCGCCGGCTTTCGCTCGAACAAGGACTGGGCATTAAACGGAAAATACCTCCCGTTTTTCATCGTTCACGGTCTTCGGGACAATCCGCGTCATTCCAGCGTATTGGTGGATCAGTACAATCTCCTCGGATACAAAATGATCTACCAGACACCGGACGAGGGCCATGATGTATGGACCCAGACCTATGAAAACCGAAAAATATTTTCCCACTTTGCCAGGTACAAGCGCAAAACTCACCCACGGAAAGTCGCATTTAAAACGTCCAGGTTGCGCTATCGCAAGTCCCATTGGATCACAATCGATGACGTCGTCGATTTTGCCAGGTGGGCGAATATCGACGCGACCTGGAAAAAAAACAACGAGATTCTGATAAAGACCGACAATATCGCTGCGTTTGTCGTGAAAAACGAAACGACCCTGAGAGGCGAAGCCCCTGTGGTCCTGGTGGTGGATGGGCAAAGATTCGAAGCGGCCGAAGATGCGCAAGACTGGCAGTTTCATTTGAAAGGGGCAAAGTGGGCGAAAGGACCCAGGCCCAAGTGTGAAAAGCTGTGCAAACGACCCGAGCTGGCCGGTCCCATAGGCGATGCGTTATACGAGCCGCTATTGTTTATTTATGGCACCGGCGATTCCGGTGAGGCGATCCTGGCCAGGCGTCGGATCGAAGAGCTCAGAAAACCCTGGAGCGGGGTGACGGTCGATTGGCCTGTCAAGGCGGACGTGGATGTCACAAAAGCGGATATCGAGCAGTATTCGCTGGTGCTGGTGGGCACGCCGAAGGGAAATCGGCTGATCGCACAAATTGCGGACCGATTGCCGATTCGTGTGACCGATAACAGTGTGACAATAGGCAATGAAAAACACACCGGCCAGACTGTGGCCGCCTCGCTCATCTATCCCAATCCGCTCAACCCGGATCGGTATGTGGTCGTCCACACCGGCGTCTCAAAAGAAGCATTGTATTACGTGGCCCATCCTCCCAGGCTCCTGCCCGATTACATCATATACGACGCGTCCAGATGGGCCAGAAAAGGCGGTCGCGTGCTGGGAGATGACCGGGACGTGCTCGCCGGTGGTTTTTTTGATAAATACTGGCAGCCTCCGAGATCAACGCCGGCGGGGAATCCTTGATCAAGGGCAGGTGCCGCAGCCATAGCTATCCACACCACTGACACAGAGGCTGTCCCAGTTGAATGTGCAGCAGAAACTGTCCATTGCGCAAACACAGGTCTCTATGGTGAAAACGCTGCAGCCCATAGTGGAGTGAACCGTACAGCAATCGCCAACCGACGAACCGCCGCAATCGCCCGGGCATGAAAAGATAGTTTCTGTTCCGTTACATGTTCCGTCGCCACAGTACTCGCCTGTTGCGCATACTCCACAACCCAGGCTGTCGACCTCACCGACGCATAAGCTGTCCCAGTTGGTCGTGCAACAATACGAGTCAACGGCACAGACGCACGCCTCGACCGTCGGAACCGTGCACCCGGCGGACCCGTTGACCACGCAGCAATCGCCAATGCCGGTGGAACAATCCGTCGCGCAAGTAGCGCTCGACTCCGAGCCGTTGCAGCACCCGTCGCCGCAGAAGGTCCCGCAGTCCTGGTAACAGGTGCAAGTATCCCCTCCGGCGGCGGCGATGCAGTAACCGTCGCCGCATGTGGTCGAACAATCGGTAAAGCAAGTGCTCGGGTTCTCGCCGCAATCGCAAGAGCCGTTACCACAATGCAAACCGCAGTCGGGTTCGCAGGTGCAAGTATCCTCTCCGGCTGCGGCGATACAATAGCCGTCACCGCAGGTTGTCGGGCAGTCCCAGATGCAGGTCAGCGGATTCTCACTCGGGTCACAGGTTCCGTCGCCGCAATAGCCCGTACAGCTCGTGTAGAAGAACCCGTTGCACCCGGCGTTGCAGGTGAGCGTGCCTCCGTAGTAGCCCTCCGACACGCAGGTGTTGCCGTCAAGATCCGTACCGTCGCAGGTCTCGGGCCCATTGGCGACACCATCGCCGCAGTAGCCGCTGCACGACGTCGTAGAGTAGCCGCTGCACGTGCCGTTGCACGCCAGCGTTCCGCCGTAGAATCCGTGATCGGTGCAGTCTTGACCGTTCAGATCCGTGCCGTCGCAGGCCTCGGTCCCGTTGGTGATATTGTCACCGCAATAGCCGGAGCAACCGGATGTATTGAAGTCGCAGCTCCCGTCACACCCCAGCGTACCCGCGTAGAACCCCTGGCTTGTACAGGTCTGCCCGGACAGATCGGATCCGTCACAGTCCTCGCCGGCCTCCGCAATGCCGTTACCGCAGCCGCCGGTGCACCCGCTCAGGTCGAAACCGTCGCAGATGGGGCTGCAACCCAGGGTGCCCCCGGTGAAGCCCAGTGTCGTGCAAGTCTCGCCGTTCAGATCCGTGCCGTCGCAGATCTCCCCCGAATCCACGGTGTCGTTGCCGCAACCGTCCGAGCAGCTGGTCGTGTCGAAGTCATTGCAGTCGGCGTTGCACTCCAGCACGCCGCCCGTATAGCCGAAGTAGGTGCAGTTCACCCCTGCCAGGTCGGTGCCGTCGCACGCCTCGGAACCCTCCTGGGTGTTGTTGCCGCAGCCGTCCAGGCAGTCGTCCAGCACAAACTCGTCGCATTCATCCCCGCACTCCAGCACCCCCCCGTCGGCGAAGCCGAAGTTCGGGCACTCCTGACCGTCCAGGTCCGTTCCGTCGCACACTTCCGGTGGGTCGATGGTGTTGTTGCCGCACAGGTCGGTATCCGTGTCGCTGTCCGTGTCGGTGTCAGTGTCGGTGTCAGTGTCGGTGTCGGCGTCGGTGTCAGTGTCGGCGTCAGTGTCGCTGTCCGAATCGCTGTCGCTGGAGGGATCATCCATCTCGGGTTCGAGATCGAGGGAAGCACAGCCGAAAAGAACGAAGACAAACGTTGATATGCACACAAAAAATATTCGTGGGCTCATCATGGCTTTTTTCTCCCATTTCAAAAAAGGTACACAAATACTCTTTTAGTTTATCATGTTTTGACCTCGATCAAGGGTGTTACCTTTTTGAGCCGAACAAGTTCCTGGATCGCTCTAAATATCCAAGTAAATGCAATTTGTGGAGGTATGCGATGCGAAACGACTTTTATTCCAGACTGACCCTGCTGCTCACCATGTCCATCCTGTTACTCACGATGTTCGGGGTGGGTTGTGAGGGGTCGAATACTGGAGCTACCGCCGGCGATTCCGATGCTGACACCGACACGGACACTGACGCCGATACCGACAGCGACACCGATAGCGATACCGACACCGATACCGGCTACGACGGCCCGTCCATCCCGCCCACCTGCGCGGATGCGGCGCAATCCAAGACCTCGGTCGGCTGCGAGTTCTACACCGCTGACCTGGACAACTACAGCGACAGCGATGGAGAGACCTACGCCATTGTGGTGTCCAACCCCCACGAGGACAAGGACGCCGATGTGGTGCTCGAGCACGGCGTCGCGGGGAATATCTACTCTGTAACGCTTACCCCCGGGGAACTTCACGTGATCGAAGTCGCCTGCGAATCGGGCTGTCTGGTCACTCCGCAGCAGGTTGAGGTCCAGGGAATCGGCGTCGGATCGGGCTTCCGTCTCAGTTCGGACGTGCCGATAACGGCCTATCAGTGGAACCCCTACGGCATCGAACTGTTCAGCACCGACGCCTCGTTGTTGATTCCGACGACCACCCTGGACGGCACCTATATCGCTGCAGTCTGGGGCGACGGCGCGGGCGACTCGTCTCTCACGGTGGTGATCACCGAGGACAACACAACTATCACCTTCATTCCCACCACCGACGTGCCGAGTCTGGGCGGCGTCGGTCCGATCTCCTCGGGAAACCAGAGCGTCGGTTACACGCTTCAGGAGTACGACGTGATCTCCCTCTCGCCGCTGAACCACAACGAGGATCTCACCGGCACCGTGATCCAGGCGGACAAGCCGGTGGCGGTGTTCGGCGGACACACCTGCGCCAACGTGCCGACCGCTTCCTATGGCACCTGCGATCACGTGGAGGAGCAGATACTGCCGTTGACCGCCTGGGGCACCAGCACCGTGCTCGCGAGGTACGCCGATCGCCAGGACTGCTCGGAAAATATGGTGGCCTGGCGGATCATCGCCGGGGCTGACGACATGACGGTTACCTTCGACCCTCCCGCCCCCGCGCCCATCAACGGGTCCTACACGTTCGCCCAGCAGGGCGAGCAGCTAACCTTCGGGAGCGACATGGACCACTTCGTCGAGGGGATCCTCAACAATCCACCCGATCCGGCCGAGCCCGAAGCATCGTTCTTCGCGTACCAGATGATGACCGGCTGCCAGTACGCAGAGTGCTTCGATTACGAGGGCGACCCGATGATGCTCCAGTCTGCGCCGGCGGGGCAGTTTCTCGATCGCTATGTGTTCACCACCGACGATGTGTTCGACTTCGCCTACGACCACATCATCATCGTGCGCTGGGGGAATACCGATGTGACCCTCGACTGCCTCGGCGTGATCCCCAACTCCGAGTTCGAGCCGGTGGGAAGCAGTAACTGGCAGACGGCGCGGATCTTCATCGACAACCCGGAAAACTCCACCGGTTGTCTCGACGGCGCCCACGTGCTCACCGCCACCGCCCAGGTCGGCCTCTCGGTAGTGGGGAGCTCTCACGCCAACTCGTACGGCTACCTCGGTGGAGTTGGAGTGAGGTCGATCAACCCCGCCCCGATCATCGAGTGATGCGAATAGGCTTCGTCCCCTGAGAAGTGCCGGACACATTTACGAGGGCTGCCGACCGTGAGTCTTGACCGCGTCGGAGACCGAGTGATATGGTCGTCTCGAATCGTGGTTCATGTGGATGAATTGATATTCATGTCAGAGAACGGCGATTCAGAAGTTTGCCGATGACGGAGAACACTTCGAGCCCACTACACGATGCCAGGCGAGCGGCATATCGAGATCTGGTCCTCTCGGCCGCTGAGCGGGCCTTTGCGCGGGGAGGCTTCGAGGCCACGCGGATCCAGACCGTCGCGGACGAGGCCGGGGTGTCAGTGGGGACCATCTACACTGTGTTCGGAAGCAAGTCCGAGCTATACAGCGCCGTACTCACGCATCGACTCCCGGAGCTCCTCGAAGCTGCACGGGCAGGCGCGGACAAGGCGACGAGCACAATCGAGAGCCTGGTCGGCGGGCTGGACGCCTACATCCTCTATCTCCTCCGACACCCGGACTACCTGCGCATCCACCTCCTCGAGCAGCCCTGGGGGATAGGCCCTACCCACGCGACAGCCGAACAGCTCGTCGCGTACAGGGAAGGGCTCGACCTGCACGCCATGATCTTGCAAGCCGCGATGGACGAAGGGGTCGTGATCCGTGAGGATCCGTACCGGCTGGCCCGCTGCGTCATGGCGATACACCAGGTCCAGCTGTGGGATTGGGTGGAGCAGGGAATGAAGGAGGCCCCCGAACAAGTAGCGGATCGGCTTCGGCGGCTCTTCGTAGAAATGTTCTGTGTCGATCCGAGAGGTCAACCGACGCCATGAAGAGAATCCTTTTCGTTAACCCGTCGACACGCTCGACGGTCTTCGGCCGGATGAAGATGCTGTCCCTGCAGCCCCTGGGGCTCGGACTCCTGGCCAGCTGGACGCCATACAGTTACACGGTTTCCATCGTCGACGAGAACGTGGAAGCGATCGATTTCGACGCTCGGGCCGACCTGGTAGCGGTGACCGCCACGACGGTCCAGGCGCCGAGGGCCTATCAGATCCTCCAGGAGTTCAGACGCCGCGGTGTCACCACAGTCCTCGGCGGTATCCATGCCTCTGTGAGACCGCAGGAGGCGTCCCAATATGCCGACTCAGTGGTGATGGGCGAGGCTGAAGAGATATGGGTCGGGATACTCGAAGACTTCGAGCGTGGGGAGTTGAAGAGTATGTACAGAGCAGAAGCCTTCCCAACCCTGGAAGCCATGCCGAGAATGAGGCGAGAGCTCTTCGCCGACAAGTACTTCGTCCAGTCGGTGCAGACCTCGCGAGGTTGTCCGTGCGACTGCAACTTCTGCTCTGTGACGAGCTTCAACGGCCGGAAAACCCGGTACAGGCCGATCCGGGAAGTCATCGACGAGCTCGCGCACCTCAAGGAGAACCGGTTGTTCATCGCCGACGACAGTGTCCTGGGGCAGGGCAGCCGCGGCATCGATCGCGCTCGGCAGTTGTTCGAGGGAATGAAGCACCTTGGAAAGTCATGGGGCGCGCAGGCCTGCATCAACATCGCAGAGCACGACGAATTGCTTCGCGCTGCGGCCGCCTCGGGAGCCAACACTTTCTACATCGGTTTCGAGTCCGTGGAATCTGCCGGGCTGGAGTCCATGGACAAGCGCATCAACCTCAGGTCCGCGATCGGGAACTTCAAGGGTGTCATTCGGAAGCTGCACGATCACGGGATCGGCGTCATCGGAGGCTTCATCCTTGGCAACGATGGCGACACCCGGGACATTTTCGACAAGACCATCGATTTCATTCACGAGACGGAGATAGACGGCTGTCAGCTCACGATCCTGACACCGTTCCCCGGCACCAGGCTGTTTGAGCAGATGGTTCGCGAGGAACGGCTCATTTATACGGACTTCCCCAACGACTGGTCACGATACCACTGCTACGAGACGGTCATCAGACCCAAGAACATGACGGTTGACGAACTCGAGAGAGGGCAGCGCCACGTGTACCAGGCGACGGCCACCATGGGAAAGTCGCTCGCAAGGGGACTCAAGACTCTGGCGAACACACATAGCCCGACCAACGCATTGACCAACTTCTTCTGGAATTACTACAACTTCAAGGCAAGCGAAACCGTCGTGCGGAATAAAAACCATATCAGATCACCTGCCACAAGCCTCTGATTTCCCCTGAGAAGTGCCGGACACTTTTTGGAGGGGCTTTGCGTCTAGATCACGCGGGTGCAGCGGACATAATTGTCAATGCCGATGTAATCACCCTGGGGACCAAATCCACATTGCCACTGAGCTGAACTCGGATCTCCCGACTTGGGATCACTTCGCTGGCAGCCCGGAGCGTGCGCATCTATCCAGGTCGTTCCACCGTCCATGGAACCGAGACCCTTGCCGAAGGCGATGTACGTGGCCTTGTCACCCGAAAGCGTCCTTTCTAAAGAGTGGGAGTCATTATTGGGTCATTATTGGGAAGTCATTATTGGGAAGTCATTATTGGGAAATGAACGCAAGCTGCAACCCGACGAGACCTGTCACGACGATGCAATGAATGATGAGTCTCATGATTTCTCCTCACTTTTTTATTTACCTATGTTGTAGCGCCTGGTTGAAAAAAATATGACAACAGATAATGTTGCTTCGTGTTCAATTCTATATGGGAGGCATCATGATAGGTGTATATTGCCGAGGGAAGGGCTTGATGGTGAGCGCCATCCTTGGGTTGCTGGTGTTGCTTACCTGTAACTGCGCCATTTCGCAGGAAGTTCCCGCAGTCCAGAATGATATCTCCCTGGTTACCCGAGCCGAATTGATGAGGATGTTCGACGAGTGTTCTCCTGGTCTCAAGCCGGCTCAGCAAAGAAGTTTCGAGTTGATGACTTGGCCCAGACGCATTGTCTTTCTTCACGAGATCTGCAAGATACCCAGCGAAGCGCTGCCGGACTTCATCGCGAAATCACCTGTGATTAAGATCGAGAACCCCGCGAAATCACCTGTGATTAAGATCGGGATCCCCCGCGTTGCCGTGGGGCAAATCACCAGCGATACGGTGCTGTCAGCAGCGGACATGATCTACCTGAGAATGCAGATTGTCGAGGCCGTGGACGCGATGGCCGGCAATCGATTTGAGACCATTCACATCGATTTTTCGGCGGAAGAGTTCTGCGATAGCCCCTGCGTATTGTCGAGGGCCTCGGACGCAGGTGCGGTTTACGTGATCTCGGGTGAGGTTGTGAGCTTTGCAGGGGCCTTCATCCTCAAGCTCGAGATGGTCACGAGTGTAGGCGGGGCGGTGGTAACGAGTGTGGAGACCCAGGCCGTGGACGGAGCGGCTAACTTGTTGAGTGGTGTGCGGGTTGCTGTCCTGGACCTTTTTCAAAGCTCACCAATCGCACCCCCCGTTGCCAGACCTGTGCCGCAACCAGCAGCCTCTACCGGGCACGCCCAGATTGCTCCGGCTGCCGCAGGCCCGGGCGCAGCGACCTCATATCGCCAGCTTCAAGAAAAACACAAGTCGATGCCCGTTGTGAGAAAGAGCTACTCGGAACTGCGTATCGCAGCACATCTTTTTCTGTGGGTGGGGCTGGGGGGAGTGGTGGTGGGCGTGATAGATGTTTCGATGGGTAACGAAGAGGAGATGGGGGCGTTCTATGCTATAGCCGGCTGTGTCTCGATGGTGACTGGAATGATACTGGGCCTCGTCTACCGAGGGAAACGGCGTGCCGACGACAAGATGCTGCAGATTTCTCCGTTACTGTCACCCAGGTTTGCTGGACTGGGGATTGTCCATGCATTTTAACTCCCCCCTGAGAGGTGTCAGACTCATTTTTTGAGGCGTCATGAAAAATAGGTATTCCTTGAAGGTCGTTGTGATGTTGAGCTTGTTTACGGTGCCCGGGTTGTTCGCTGCGGGCCCCTTTCTAAAGAGTGGGAGTCATTATTCTCCAGGGGCTACAACATGCAAATTTGCAAACCCAAAACAAAAGAAGTGTCGGTCGCATTGAGCGTAGGTGAAAGAGCGAACCTGGAGCGTTTCAGCCGTACCACTTTCGTTGCATAAGCAAGACTCACTGTGATCATGGGTAATCCTGCAAACAGTAATATGACGTCCAATGGCCAGAGTTCGTCATTATGGTCAGTTAAAGAAAACACATATATCGAAAAGCCCAGAAGTACCAGGCCCGGCAGGAACAACGCATGGGAAATAATTCTGCTTTTTCTTATCTGTCGATCCAGTTCTTTTCGACGTCCCCAGTTTTCATATGCTTTCTTATTTGCATCTTCTTCCGCTGCCTTTGCCTTTTGTTTTTCTTCACAATTGGCGGCGAGCCATTCCAGCTGTCGGCTGAACGGTATTTGAGAAAATTCCGCTTCTTCTTCAGGGGAAAGAAGATGGCGACACCTTTCATGGAGATCATGGACTCCCCAGGCGTATCTCGTTTTTGAGTCGGGTACTCCCGTTTCTTGTCCAAATTCTATGGATTCCGATTGTGGTGAGGCAATATCGGAGCTGTTAACGGTGTTTTCGCTTTCAACGCAAAACGCGTTTGCTGGAAAAATAGAAAGAGCAATAATAATAAATAGTTTGCGCAACATGTTAACAAAGTAAGAACGTCAGTATTTACTACAGCATTAACTACTTAGTGTACCTTGACCTGGCAATCTTATGTTTTATCAGCTCCTTTTTTCTTTCATGAGCTTCTTTCATGAGACAGACACTTTTTCGAGGGGACGCCTGCATCATCCTGAGATATAATGTCTTTCGGAGGGGCAACTCCTGAAAATGAGTCCGGCACCCTCCCCAAGGCGACTGGTGCCGCGCTGAGAGGTGAGCCGATGAGTAAAAAGAAGACCGAGGATCGCCCGTACATGGGCATGGGCGTGTTCAACCCCGGTGACGATGCGGCGCCGGGAAACACGATCGTCGGCGGCCAGCCGGACGGCCAGCGCCGCAAGGGCGTGGTGTCGATACCGGTGGGCCTGGAGCAGCTGCTGCTCACCGCAGCGGTCGATCCGGCCTTCCGCGAGGTGCTGATCCGCGACTGGGAGCAAGCCGTGTCCAGCCGCGGGCTCCGGCTCACCCAATCCGAGAGCTCGGTCCTGCGGATCATGTCCGAATCCCAGCTGGGGGCGATGATCGACCGCATCGACACCTCGGAGAAGAACCTGGAGAAGCGCAGCTTCCTGCGCTCGGTGGCCGCCACCGTGCTCACCCTGGCCGCCGGCACCGCGCTCCAGGCTTGCGGCGGCACGGAAGATACCAGGAAGGATACCGGCGCCCCGTTCAAGGGCGAGGTTCAGCAGGTGGAGGTGGAGGTGCCCGTGCCCGAGCCGATGCCGCCCACCGGCATCCGTCCCGACGAAATCCCCTCGTCCGAGCCGACGATGGCCGGAGCGACGGGGCAGGAGCCCGACGCGTCGCCAACACTGGACGTCAAGCCGCAGAAGATGCCGACCCGCGGTCACACCAGACACTAGCTCCTTGAGTTCTCCTCAAGTTGTCGGAGTCGTTATTCGGGGTCGTCGTACCAGGCGTCGCGGTCGTCGGCTATTTTTTTGATTTCTTCGGCGGTGTAGAGTCGGCCGCGGCCTATTCCGGGGCAGCAGTCTTTTACGGGACCGTACCAGCGCGCCCTGTCCAGGTTCTCGGTCCAGAAGGGCCAGGCGTCGCACTGTCTGGGACGCACTGAATAGATCAGGCAGCGTCCTTCGGCGTCCAGGAAATTGCAGTCGCCCTTCACCCTTGAAAGATGTACCCAACCGTCCCGGTCGCTTTTACAGTGCTCGTTCAGAAAGTCTATCTGCTTTAGGCCCAGGTGCGCACAGATGGTGTCCACGTCCTTGTCGGCCAGGTACACAAACGCGTACTCGTCGTCCCGGCCATGGGTGCGACAGCATCCCCCGCAGTCGATGCAGCCGAAACGCAATCCATCCTTGTACCAGGGTATTTCGGGCAACTACCTGGTCTCCATATTCTCTAGTCGATCCACACGGCAAGGGCGAACTCGCCTTCAAATTCGTCGGCGCCGTCCACAAAAGTGTCCGCCGTTATCAGGTAGCGGCCGGGGGTAATATCGTATGTGAAAGACTCGTGCCCACGGGCCAGGCATGCGTTCTGGTCGTCACCCTCGAGCAGATGGATGTCAATATCGACCGGCGTGTCGCAGTCCACCGTGACATTCAGCGTCCCCTCATAGTCGGTAGTGAACACATACACTATCTCGTTGCCAGACTCATCGACGTTGGAGCAGTTGTACAGGTCAAAACTATCTGAAAGAGCCAGCGATGTATCCCCCGTCTCGTTTGCAGGGAGATCGATCTCGAACGGACACTCGTGGGTTCCGTCGGGCTCGCACGGATACCAGACAGAAGGATGGATATCCCTCACGTCCACCAGAAAATAGTCCACGTGATCCCCTTCGTTGGTCCAGGCGGCGTATATGAACTCTATCCAGCTTGCCATCCCGGGAATGACCTGACAGCCCGCCGACCACACGTTGACATGCGCAGATCCGAGAGGCGCATCTACCGATCCCATGTGGATATTGTGACCGCTACCCGGACGGAAGTAGTCATCACCTGTCGGCGGTAACCAGCCATTGCGGTCATCGTCCCAGTGACCGTTGTTGTTGGTATCGTCGCGCACGCGATAGTAGATCTCGTCAATGTGAAGCGCATTGTATGGGGTGGAACCATGCCAGCCGTTGATATAATGATACCGCCTGTTTGGGCGCAGGCTCGACGACGATTCGAAACCGAAACTATAGTTGCCGACATCTGTGTGAACCGCGAACTCCCTCACGTGTTTTTGCCCCCCGGCGTCTACCCACAACAACACCAGCGTGTCGTTGAAAAGGTCGGGTGTGTTGTCATGCCACTGGAAGGTTCCCGGGTATGCTCCGCGAATTCCTACTACCGACCGCACTTCCGCGCCCGTATCCATTGGGATGCCTGTAGTTTGCTCCGCTATTTCCCGGTACATATCGTAGGCCTGTTCCTGCGTTCGCAGATGCGCGCCATAGGGTAGTTCGTAGCATCTGGTTTCCTGCGACCAGTCCATTCCTCGCTCGAACAACGGCATGTCGTCATTGTAGATGGGGAGCACCGGATCCGCCTTCCCGCCGCCCTTATCCGCAGGGATGGTGTAGGTGCCGGACGCTGGAGGTTCGATATGGGCGGTCCAGCCAGGAGGCTCCGTGTTCTCGATGGTCCCGGTCGGAGCTGTATTCGCGCCACCCATTGACGAGGAATTCCCAAACTGCTCGTCGTAATCGAAGTAGCAGCTCTCCACCGCGCTGGTATCCGAACCGGTGTCGGTATCCGAGTCGGAATCAGTATCGGCATCGGCGCCCGAGTCGGCGCCACCGTCGGACGCCTGTCCTCCCGATTTCGTCTCACAGGCAGCGACCGTCAGGGTCAGTGTCAGGAGCACCCACGGCATGTATTCAAATCTCATATGGCTCCTTACTTGACGGTGAAGGCCAGCTCTTCGAGCTTGCGTGAACCGAGGGTGACGACCGCCTTGTAGCGTCCCGGTTCGAGGGCGCCGTCGATCGGCCAATCGACGACTGCGGTTTTTGACCCGCCGCCCTTGACGATCTCCTCTGCTATATATTTCTCTTCTTCGCCCGAGTCGGTCATCGCAATCCAGGCCACCTTGACCACAGCCTCGTCGGGCAAGTTTGCGATGCGGACCCCACAGCGCAGGCCGCTCATCCGACCCTTGAAGACCTCGTTGTGACGCCTGGGCATCTTCTTCTTTTTGCCCTTTGCCACGCCGAGGGCCACGTGCATGAGCATGGGGCTGACCGAGTCGCCACCCACGTGGAAACTGCGGCGGGCCATGACCTCGCCGTTGACGTCTATCTCCACCTCATAGTCGCCCATCGGGACCTGCTTGCCCTTCTCGTATGCGTCGATGCAGCGCACCTCTGCGCCACACTCCAGATCGTTCACCGCCAGTTCTTTTCCGCCCCGCAACCACGCCACACGCACGTAGGGGTTTGGGTTGTTGGTGCGGACCTGGAAGCCGGCATAGATCCGCCTGGTGCCTTTGGAAAACGACTTCTTGGGTTCGATCGCCTCGTTGGTCCAGGCGGTGACGGCGGAGGAGACAATCAGCCCCCGCACCCCGGTCCAGTCCTTGCCCTTGCCGCCGATGTGGAAACTGACGTGACCCAGCCGCTCGTTATCGGCGTAGACGAAGACCTGGTAGTCGCCGACCTCGAAACCGCCGGACGGCGCGCGGAGGTTGGTTACCAATTTGTAGTTGCCCGAGCCTGAGTCCGTCGAGCGGTGGAGCGGTTCGCCGCCCTTCATCGAGCTCCAGCTGATATCGATCTTGGTGTCGGGTGCCAGATCGGTGAGTTCGGCGATGAGATAGATGCGCTCGGTGACCCTCCCGAAATCGGTGGCCGTGGGTCCGGCGCTCTCGCCGTTGGAGTCAACCGCAGTTGTCAGCACGGCGCTGCCCATGGCCGGCTCACCGGGCTGCGTCACCGGGGGCGCGGTCACCACATCCTGAACCTCGGTACCGGCCCCGCCGCAACTGCAAAGCAACGCTGCCAGGGCCACCATTGATATTGTTTTGTATTTCATGGGGAGCATCATAGCAGGAACTCCCCCTTTCTGAAGAGTCGGAGTTATTATTTGGGGGTCATTATTTGGAAATACCGGGGCGTGACTTTTTTGCGGCCCGAGGGACGTACGTACTTCACGTCGGGGTGTCCCAGGGCTATTACCGCGTGGACCGTCTCATTTGCGGGGATGCCCAGCATGGCGCCGATGGATCTGTCCCGGGCCATCGCTTCCACCGCGAAACCCACAAGGCATGTCCCGAGGCCCATGGTTTCGGCGGCGAGCACAATGTTTTGCGAGGCCATGAGGGCGTCCTCGACAGGGCATGAGACGCCCTCGCGAGTTGCAACCAGTATCCCCGCCACGGCGCCGTGAAAGAGCCGCTCGCGACCGGTCTTCGCCCATTCGTCGAGGGCCAGCTCCACGTTATCGTGATACTCGCGGTAGTAATTACCCAGCATGTCTTTCATGAAGAGACGCGAAAATCCCCTTTTGACGGGGCTGCGGGCCGTCTTGTTGAGGCGTCTGTAAAAATCGGCGGTCTTCTCGGCCAGGGCCAGCATGGACTCGCGGTCCGGTACAATGGTGAAGGTCCACATCTGGGAGTTGGTTCCCGATGGCGCCCAGGAACCCAGCGTCACCAGATCTTCGATGACTGCTCGTTCCACCGGGGTGTCCACGTAGGCCCGACACGACCGTCTCGACATCATGATCTCCGACAACAGGGCGGCGCGGGTTTCCGGTTCGATGGTTTCTGGCCGGGGAACGCCGATCCCCTCCAGGGAGATGGCATTGACGGGACAGACGGCCACGCATTGGGCGCAGTGCATCGACTCTTCGCCGGTCACCGTAGCGATTCCATTACGGATGCTGAGCGTGTCCGAGGGGCATATCCTCACGCAGGATTCACACCCGGTGCAAAGCTGCCAGTCTATGGTTGTGATGGGCTTTTGACGCATTGTACTCTCCATTTTCTCGGCCTGCACATAGTC